>NZ_JACJOZ010000036.1:0-37020 GCF_014695795.1 Phormidium sp. FACHB-592 | reverse complement strand
GGTGTGGGTCAAGGGACAGGTCTAGGCTTGGCGATCGCTCATCAAATCGTCGTTGAGAAACATGCTGGAACGGTAGAAGTGCATTCAACGCTCGGTCAAGGGACAGAGTTTGTCATGACCATCCCGCTGCAGGCGCTCACCTTAAAGGACATTCAGGCAACAAGCTGCCTTAACGCTGCCTAACAAATGGTTGCCATGACGGCATCAAGATGGTCGGTCAGACTGCCAAGTTCACCTGCAGCTACTGAACTCATCGTTCGGTTCCTTACAACGGTTATTGCTTGCGTAAACCACAATAGCATCGTGTTAACACTCAAGCCCTTCATGCCTTTGGGTGCGCTGCCGCTAATGTGCGTTAGAGCCGCTTCAAGCCGTTGAAACCACAGCAAAAGAGGTTATGTACTACTGATTTTTGCTTAGTACACTGTCCCAAAGTAGTCCAAACCTGCATTAAGCAAGGGTTTCAGCCGTGCAGCTTAACTTACCGGTTTTCTGCAACCCTTACAGGTAAGAAGTTACAGCCTCATCTCGCACTTTTTTGGTCGTCTGTCAGCTTAACCCTACCAAGCTGTCGCTAGTGAAACTTTGCTGCTTTTTGTGTCGCAATCATCATTTAACCTGGTAAAGCAGGAAGACTTACAGCAGTAGCACCGCGAAACTTTGCTGGCTTGCACCGACACCAGCAGACGGCGGTACAAACTGCTACTAGAGCCAGATTAGTGCCACATGATGTTGCATAAGCCGCTCACTGCACAGGCTGAGGACATCCTCAAAGCGTGCCTCTACGTTAAGTTCTTTCAGACGGGGAAGCCATGTGGTCACGCCTTCAAGCGCTCTTTGCGACCCAGCAGTACCTACCGCACGGTCATAGCTACCTGTGGCAGTCGCCACTCGTTGGGCTGCACGTGGTCAGTGATTTGCTGATTGCGCTGGCCTACTTTTCGATCCCAGTGACGCTGCTCTACTATGTTTACCGACGCCCTGAGACGCTTTTTCCTAAAGTCTTTGTGCTGTTTGGTGCCTTCATCCTCCTGTGCGGCACCGGACACCTGCTAGAAGTTTGGACCCTTTGGCAACCCACTGACTGGCTCTCTGGTCTCGAGAAAGCCCTCACGGCTTTAGTCTCTTGCTACACAGCGCTCAAACTGGTGGAGTTACTGCCGCCATGGCTGGCGCTACGGACGCCCCAGGAGTTAGCCGCTATCCAGCAAGCACTGCAAGCCGAAAGTACCGCTAGTACCGTGGCCCATCAGTCACTGCAACGGTCAGAGCAAGCGCTGCAAGCGATTGTGACTGGCACCGCCTCTGTCAGCGGTGAAGCGTTTTTCCCAGCGCTGGTGCAAACGCTGGCTACAGCTTTAGACGTGCCTTATGTGCTGGTGTCAGAATGCAGCCGTCAGACACCACAGTCCCTGAGCACACTGGCGTTCTGGTCCCAGGCGCAAAGCGGAGCCAACTTTGAGTATGCGCTACCGGGAACGCCGTGTGGGGCTGTCGTTGATCAAGCCACGTTGTGCTCTTACCCCGGACAGGTGCAAGCAGCCTTTCCTACAGCCGCGATCCTCAAACCATTGAGTGCTGATAGCTATGTCGGTGCCCCCTTATTGGATGAGCAGCAGCAGGTCATGGGGGTACTGTGCATTGTCAGCAATCGCCCCTTAGCCGATGAGTCTAATGCGCAAGCCCTGATTAAAGTGTTTGCCACCAGAGCCGCCGTGGAACTGCAGCGGCAACGCGCTGAAACGGCTCTACAACAGGCTTACGATGCCTTAGAGACACGGGTGCATGCCCGTACGACTGAGTTAGTCACAGCCAACGCCGCTTTAGCCAGCGAAATTCAAGACCGCGTGGCGGCGGAGACGGCGCTGCGGCAGCAGGCAGAGCGGGAGCATTTGCTGAGCACGATGACGCATCAGATTCATCAGGCGTTCGCGTTGCCGACGGTGCTCAACACTACGGTCGCCGCCATTCGACCGGTACTGCAAACCGACCGGGTGCTCATTTATCAGCTGCATCCCGATGGGAGCGGCGTGGTGGTCGCAGAAGCAACGGGTGCAAGCTGGCAGTCCTTAGCTGGCATCACGCTTCATGATAGTACGTTTGCTACCACCTACCTGCAACTGTATCAGCAAGGGCGCGTACAGGCCGTGGCAGACATCTACACAGCTGGGTTAACGCCGTGTCATGTGGCGTTACTGGCAGCGTTTCAAGTCCGAGCCAACTTAGCAGTGCCCATTGTTTATGAGAAGAAACTCTGGGGCTTGCTGGTGGCGCAGCAATGTGACGCCCCACGAGTCTGGCAACTGACTGAAATTGAGTTATTGCAACAACTGGCCACTCAAGCCGCGATTGCCATTCAGAAAGCGGCACTGTATCAGCAAGCCCAAAGCGAAATCGTCCAACGGCAGTGGACCGAAAAGTTGCTGCACCAGCAAATGGAGCGGGAGCAATTGCTGAGCGCGATTGCCCAACGGATTCGCCAATCGCTCAACTTGCAGGAGACACTCAACACCGCGGTGGCGGAAGTGCGGCAACTACTGCAAACCAACCGTGTTGTCATCTACCGCTTTAACCCGGATGGGAGTGGAGCGGTCGTCGTCGAAGCTGTGGAGTCTGGTTGGTTGCCCCTCCTCGGTCTGGCGGTCCAGGATAATTGCTTTGCTGCCACGTACATCCCGCTGTATCAACAGGGACGGATCAAAGCAACGGACAACATCCAGACGGACGGCTTAGCGCCCTGTCATCTGGCACTACTGGCTCAACTGCAGGTGCAAGCTAACCTGGTCGTGCCCATCTTGCAAGGCGGCACCCTTTGGGGGCTCCTGATCGCGCATCACTGTGCCGCACCCCGACACTGGCAAAACTGGGAAGCGGACTGGCTCCAGCAACTCGCGACGCAGTTGGCGATTGGCATTCAGCAGGCTGAACTGTTTGAACAAGTCCAGGTCATGAATACAGCCTTGGAGCAACAAGTTCAGGAGCGGACGGCGCAACTGCAACAGGCACTGGACTTAGAGGCAGCCCTCAAGCGCATCACGGATAAGGTGCGGGACAGCTTAGACGAAGGCCAGATTCTACAGACCGCCGTGGTCGAACTCTGTCGCGCCTTACGGCTCGAAGGCTGTGAGGCAGGCTTGTACAATGCCGAGCTGACAGCGTCGACGATTGCTTATGAATGCACGCTGAGCTTGCCCTCAGCCCTCGGCATCACCTTTGCCTTTGCCGACGATGCCTTGCCAGGCATGCGTCAGCAGCTCTTGCGGGGTGAGCCAGTGCAACAGCAGTACATGGCAACCGAGCGCACACGCACCCTGCCGCACGGCTGTCAGCTGCTCGCCTGTCCCATTTATGATGACCAGGGTGTCTTAGGCGATCTCTGGCTCTTTAAGCCAGTCCGAGCGACGTTTGATGAGCCAGCGGTGCGCTTAGTCCAACAAGTGGCGAATCAGTGTGCTATTGCGCTGCGGCAGGCACGCCTTTACCAAGCGGCGCAAGCGCAGGTGGAAGCCTTAGAACAACTCAACCAGCTGAAAGATGATTTCCTCAGCACCGTGTCGCACGAGTTACGTACGCCGATGGCTAACATCAAGATGGCCACCCATCTGCTGGAGATGGTGTTGCAGCAGGCCGGGTTGTTTGAGACCGCACCGAGTCCAGCCGCGCGCTATTTCAAAATCCTGCAAGATGAATGTCGCCGCGAGATTGAACTGATTAACGACTTACTGGATCTAGCGCGTTTAGATGCTGGCACGGAGCCGTTACTGCTGACGACGATGGCGCTGCCAGTGTGGCTGTCCCACTTGATGGAACCCTTTGTCGAACGCACGCTGCACCAGCAGCAACACTTACAACTACAGTGCGCACCGGACTTACCGCTCCTGACGAGTGACCTCACGGTTTTAGGACAGGTGCTGACCGAACTACTGCATAACGCCTGTAAGTACACGCCCGCGGGAGAGATGATCCAGGTGGCAGCAGCGGCGACAGCAGACCACTGGCAGCTCAGTGTGCGGAATGGGGGTGTACACCTGACCGCCAGTGAATGCGCCCACATGTTTGCTAAGTTCCACCGCCTGCCACATCATGATCCCTGGAAACATGGCGGTACCGGGCTGGGCTTAGCGCTGGTCAAGAAGCGTGTGGAGCGGTTAGGTGGTACCATTCACGCCCAAAGCGAGCCTGGTTGGCTGACCTTGACGATCCACTTACCAATTAGCCCCAGTTTAGGTGCGCATGACCAAAAGTTTACTCTCTTATCCCTGCTCTAGGGTCGGCAGCGGCTACAGCACTGGACTAACGCCTCCTTGACCCAGCAGTTTACTGGTACTCTCAGCTCAGCCGCTGACAGTTATTATCAGGGAAGACAATGAGTGGCTCAGTCTGGAAGTTCGGAAGCAGTTTTAGACTGAGCCGTGTCGGTTGTTAGGCTTCGCCGTAGCGTCCGCTCCACGACTTCACTTCGACTGACATCCATGTCTGCCGCCTAGTAGCTGAGCTTGGCAACCGTAGGGGGCATGAAGCCAGCTTGTGAAACGCTGTTTCTCGTCGTCATCGATCAGCTCCTTCCAGCAAGATGCTTGACCTTTGTGGCTGACTTTCCGTTGGTTGGTTAGGACTGACTTTCTCGCCATTTTTAGGCTTATGGGGGTTGTGCAAACAACCCATCATCGCTTGCTTGTATCAGCCCATTAAAGTTGACCGAACCGGCTCTGTTGCTTCTGCGGAGTCCCTTATGCAGCGTGTGCCGTTGCCGCTGCTGGACTCGCTCAAAACTGGCACAAGCGCTAAAAGCCCTGTGCAGTAACAGTTCTATTTTTTAATCGCTTTGTAGGTTGCTGCTACCTGTAACGGTACTAGCCTCACAAGCTAATTAGCCGTTTAGGCCTACCGCTTGAAACAAGAACTGCTAAGGACTATCTTGATTAGGCTAAGCATTTAGAGCTTGGTGTACTGCCGTCAACAAATCCTGAGTTGAAAATGGTTTCGTCAAACAGTGCTGAACTTGAATCGCTTCAGCAAGTTGGCTGCTTGTACTTAGCCCACTAATGGCAATAACTTTAATTTGAGAATTTATAGTTCTTAACGCTTGAATGGTTGCACTGCCATCCATTGATGGCATCATCAAGTCAACCAGCACCAGGTCAATCGTATCTTTCTGCTGCACAAATTGAGCAACCGCCTTAATGCCATCGCAAGCTGTCAAAACCTGATAGCCATAACCTTCTAATGATGCTTGAGTCACTTGCCGAATTGCATTTTCATCGTCAACTAACAGAATGACTTCTCCATGTCCTGCCAGTAGGTCTTGCCCACTGGCTTCTGCTACTTCTTGGTCACGAATTGCAGGTAGGTAAACCTGAAACTCTGTACCTTGATCAACTTGACTATCTACGGTAATAAACCCAGAGTGACTTTTGACAATGATCATGACGGTCGAAAGTCCTAACCCAGTTCCTTTACCCATCTCCTTCGTGGTAAAGAACGGATCAAAGATGCGATCAATGATGTCAGCTGAGATCCCACTTCCTGTATCTGAGACTGAGACTTTGACATAAGGACCTGCCTGAGCATCAAGATGCAATTGAGCAGACTCTGGGGTTAACTCGATGTTTTGAGCCGTAATCTGCAATATGCCACCATGAACCATGGCATCGCGAGCATTGAGACTCAGATTCATCAAAATCTGGTGCAGTTGAGTCGCATCGCCACAAACGGCCCAAAGGTCACGCGGTACGTTGATCGAGAGTGTGACTGATTTAGGAAAGGTTTCTTCAGCAATTTGCTTAACTTCCCCAATTAAATGCTTGATTTCTAGGAGAGATCGTTCTCCTTCTATCCCTCGTGCAAAAGATAATACTTGCTTGACTAAATTGGCTCCTCGTCTCGTACTGCTATCGATAATGTCTAACCACTGTTGGCTCTTGGGATTAAACGGCTCGCGAAGCTGCCTTTCTAGAAGGGGAATTGCCAGCAGTATGGGTGCCAGTAAATTATTGAGATCGTGAGCAATGCCACTTGCTAGTGTACCGATACTCTCCATTCGCTGAGCCCGCAGGAACTGCCTTTCCAGTTGTTTCTTCTGGGTGATGTCTGTGTTTACGATCAAAATTGCTTTGTGATGCCCGCTTTCACCACGGATGAGCGTCCATCGACTTTCGACAATGACTTCCTTCTCATCCTTCGTCCATTGATGCAACTCTCCTTGCCACTCTCCCTTGGCTAAAACGGCTCGATAGATGTCTGGCTCATTGACCGGAAGCTCCCGATACAGCAATTGCTTGACAGATTTTTGAGCAACCTCCTCTGCTGCCCATCCGTATAATTGTTCAGCCCCTTTATTCCAGTAGGTTACGCAGTAGTCTAAGCCATGTACCAGAATGGCATCTGTTGCTACATCTAGAAGATGAGCCTGCTCACGGATTTTCTGTTCGGCCTGTTGACGCTCAGCCAGTTCCGTTTGAGCCTGCTGGTACAAACTGGACTGGTGAATGGCGATCGCGACTTGGGTGGCCAGTTGCTCTAGCAAGTTAATTTCTACTATGTGCCACTGGCGGGGCTCTGAGCAATGATGAGCAATGAGCAATCCCCAGAGTTGATTGTTTTGTAGAATTGGCACAGCAAGATTCGCTCTTACCTGAAACTGTGATAAGAGCTCAATGTGGCAAGGCGTTAGCCCAGCATGATAGATATCTGCATTGGCTTGAATATGTCCCTGCTCAAAAATGAGTCGACGAGAGGCTTCCTGAAAACAACAGTCTTGAATCTTGGTACTGAGTGTTGGTGCCCACTCAGAGCTGACGGATTCAACTGCAACCGTACCGCTCCAGTCAGGTTCAAAGCGATAGATTAACACTCGGTCGGTCTGAAGAAACTGTCTAACTTCAGAGACGGTTGTATGCAAGATCTCGTCCAAATTGAGCGACTGACGAACCCGATTGGCAATGCCCAGTAACAGTCGCTCCTGCTCGGTCTGTTGTCGTAACGCCTTCTCTGCCAATTTTCGTTCAGTCACATCAATACCAACACCCCAACTTGCCCAACCAGGAATAGGAAACCGATCAGAAAGACTAGACCAGGCGATCGTCTTCACGCTGCCATCCTTACAGGTGATGTCCCATTCCCAATCTCGATAGTCACTGCCACACTGCTCCCAATGGTTCATCTGTCGATGCAAGTAAGCAGTATCCGGGTAAAGCAGTTTCATAGCACTGGAATTGCCCACAACCTCCTCTGCGCTATAGCCCGTTACACGTTCGCATTCTCGGTTCCAAATAGCGAGCGTGCCATCGGCATGGAAAGCATCTAACATCACAGACATGTTTTGTAGCACAAAGTGCAACCGCTCTTCACTTTCTCGTAAGGCGGTTTCCGCTTGCTTTCGGCGAGTGATATCATTCCGAATGGAGACATAGTGGTAGGGCTTACCCTTAGCGTTTAAAAATGGAATGATTGTGGTGTCTACCCAGTAGAGAGTGCCGTCCTTGGCCCGATTTTGGATCTCACCCTGCCAGACCTGACCGTTTGAGATGGTTGCCCACATCTGCTGAAAGAAGCTTTTGGGGTGGTAACTAGAGTTAATCAGCCGATGACTCTGCCCAATTAGTTCGCCTCTGGCATACTGAGAGATCTCACAGAATTTGTCATTAACGTAAGAAATGGTTCCTTGGGCATCGGTAATAGCAACGATTGAGGATTGATCTAGCGCAAACTTAATGTCTGCTAGGTCCTTCAACGACTGTTGCAGTGTTTCTTCTGCCTGGCGATGCTTGGTAATATCACGGGCAATCTTCGATGCACCGATAATTTTTCCACCTGCATCTTTAATGGGAGAAACGGAAAGAGAGATTTGAATGGGTGTGCCATCCTTTTGCTTTCGCACGGTTTCAAACGGCTCAATCCGCTCTCCTCGTTGCAGCCGATTTAAAATCTCGCTTTCTTCCTCTAGGCGGTCATCAGAAACAAGCAGCCTGATCGATTGACCGATTATTTCCTCAGCGGCATAGCCAAAGATTCTAGTAGCACTGGCATTCCAGCTAGTAACGATACCCTCTAACGTTTTGCTGATAATGGCATCTTCTGAAGACTCGACAATGGCTGCAAGTCTTGCGGTGGTAACTTCTGCCTGCTGACGTTGCTCAATATCTTGACGTAACTTCTCTTCATATTGCTGACGTTCGATCGCAATTCCTGCTAGGTGAACCGCCATTGCAATCAATTCCTGATCAGAGGTGTTTGGGCTACGGGGCTCTTGGTAATACAGAGCAAATGTACCCAGTACCTGACTGGTTGAAGAGAGGATTGGGGTAGACCAGCACGCGCGTAAATTGTAAGAAAGTACAAAATCGCGGTGTTCTGCCCAGAGCGGATCGCTAGCAATGTCTGAAACGACAACCGGCTCCCCTAGAAATGCTGCTCGACCACAAGAGCCGTTGTTAGCACCAATGGGTAATCCATCGGCGACTTGAAAATAAGCTTTTGGCAAACTCGGAGCAGTGCCGTGTCGTAAATGAGTGCCTTGAGAGTCAAGCAGTAGAATAGAGCCAAGCATTCCATTAGACTTTTGCTCGATTGCCAGAATCAGTGTGTTCAATACCTTAGTCAGGTCAGCTCCAGTTGCAATCATTTCCAGCACTCGTTGCTGGTCAACTAACAGACTCTCTATTCGCTGTCGAGCCGCTAAGTTACGCCGCAATTCCAGCAGATTAATGGTCTGCCGACTGAGAGACTCAAGGTGTTTGATCTGTTGAGTGCTCAGTTGACGAGGTACGTGATCAAGGACGCAAAGGGTACCAAGTGGATAGCCGCTAGGAGTAATGAGGGGAACACCTGCATAGAATCGAATGTGAGGTTCGCCAGTGACAAGGGGATTGGTTGCAAACCGCTCATCCTCTAGGGCGTCTTCTACAATGAAAGGCTCTTCGTGCAGAATGGCATGGGTACAGAATGCTAGATCACGGTGAGTTTCTGAAACAGTTAACCCCTCTTTGGCTTTGAACCATTGGCGATCCCGATCAACCAAACTAACTAGAGCAATCGGGGTTTGACAAATCTGGGCAGCTAGTCGAGTTAAATTATCAAATTCAGTTTCAGGATCAGTATCAAGAATTTTGTATTGATGAAGGGCTTCTAGTCTTGCTACTTCACCCTCAATTACTGGAGCACGCATTGTTTTACCTCGATTACCTAACTTACTCAACTAAACCGCCGTAATTTTTGTCTTCATCCCACGTCATAAAAAATATTTTTAGTATTCCTTCTCTGCTTGCTATGACGGCAACTGCAACGATGCCTCTTTTTTTACGTAGTAAAGTGTTCAATCCGCGCACTCGTTGGAGACTTGCTGCATCAGATTTCAGTGTTGGAAGATTAGGGGTAATTTGAAGGTCTAGAGTGAGCTCTCGTTGCTGCAGCTGCTCTTTAAACGGTTGAATCAAGTCTATAAGGCAATGGTTGAGATTAATTTTATCCACCAAATTTAAGGGATGTGTATCAGACTCTAGACGTTGTAAATCAAGCAGATCATTAATCAAAGTAATCTCTCGTTCACAATCGGTTTGCAAAACTTTGAGATAAGTGAGAGTTTTGGAGCAAGCAGAGTTTTGTTCAGAGATGCGACCGCACTGAGCTCTACCTGCACTTAACTGATGCCCTAACATATGAATCGCTAACCGCATGTTAGACAGAGGCGATCGCAAATCATGCGTTACTCGGTTCAAGAAGTCATCTTTCACGTCATGCAGGTGCTTTAACGCTTCTACTTGCTTCTGAGCTGCTTGATAAAGGCGTGATTGATGAATAGCGATCGCACACTGCTTTGTGACTTGTTGCACTAAATAAATTTCGGCATCCGTTAATGTGCTTGGAGTTCCTCGATTCACCCATAGAGATCCTAGCTGCTCATTGCTATAGGCAAGCGGGCAAGTTAGTCGGGTGATGTTTCCTAGCGATGAGTTAGCGTTGAAACAGAACTGAAAAGCTTTTCTTTCAAGTTGTTGGTCAGTTTCTAAGTTTTGGTCTAATGAGGCGTAGCAATCCGCTTTCAGTTCTAACGCCAACTCTCGCACAGCAGTTTTCAAAATATGCACTTCATCTAGGGAGTCTCGGACTGTATCGACAATACGGCGTAGAGTCAGTTCAAGTTCGAAGGCTCGTTGAAGTGTTGCAATCTGCTCTTGCATCTGTTCAGCTAAAGTAATGTTTGCTTTTGGATGAGAGCGAAATGCTTGCTGTGACTGAGCTTTGTGAGAAGATTCTGACATAGTGGCTAGCATTGTGACGTCCATTAAGCTGTGAAGAGTCATGGAGAAAATAATTTAAATCAACTAAAGATTTGGCTATTAATTAGGAATTTGAGCGCAAGAAGCTGTCAGTTGGTCATGCCAACTTTTAACTCAGATGTCTCAGCTCATCTGTTTAACTGATGAGGAGAATTTCTTCGAGTAACAGACGATCACCGCTCGAAACTGCTTCTAGCAAGGCTGCCTTGATTGACTCACTTGCTTCCAGTTCTCCATCCGCTGTAAAGTTAAAATCTTGAATGAGTATCAGTCCTTGATTTTGTAATCGTTCAGTGGCAATTTGTTGTGCTACAGCCATCAAATTGAGTTCTGGTTCGAGATGCTGGCGGTACTGCAAAACCCATTGAGCTGTCTCTGGCTCTTGCTCGGCTAATTGGTAGATTGATTGTAGTAAGGCTTCTTTGATATAACTGGGGCTAGGCAAAGCAGTCAGGAATTTTTTGAGCGATCCGATCGCTCCCAGATTTCGGTTTTTAAATACCTCCACAGCCACTCTTTGAAAGGCATCATAATTTGAGGGTCTTCGAGCCACATCTAGCACTCCTTTATGAGGACGAGATGTTGGGTGAACAAAACAATCAGTTTTAGTACAGCAGGTACAGTTAGGTACTAAAACCTGCTGGGATTGGTCAGGGTCTAGCGGGATTGCTTGGCAAGCAGAAGGTTTAGACACAGGACGGTTGTAACACTGACGAATGAATACACCGACCCAATTGACCGCTCGATTTGAATGTGATCTGGCGGGTTTTCAAGTCGATGCTTTGAAGTTAAAGCAAAAGTGTGAAAATTTTGTGATAGTGCGATCGAACTCGTACTTAATCTTGCCAGTTCAAGATTGCTCGAATTTGGGCGATTAGAGCCGGGACTTTAAAGGGTTTAGTGATAATGCCTGCAATGCCTAGCTCTAGCAAGGGCTGGTGTTCTGTAGTGCTTGCCTTAGCGGTTAGCATAATCACTGGGAGTGATCGCGTGATCGGATTTTCCTGCAAGCGCTGAAATGTGGCCGGTCCATCCAAAACGGGCATCATGACGTCGAGCAGAATGGCGTCGAGTTGTTCTGTCTGGGCGAGACTCAGTCCCTCAGCGCCAGAAGCCGCTGTGAGCACCTCCCATCCAGCTGCCGCTTCCAGGCTGAACTGAGTAATTCTCCGTGCTCCGTCTTCGTCGTCGATCAGCAGAATCCGTTTGGGCATGGCTTTCTCAAGCTTCTGTTGTCAAGGGTAACGTAAAGTGCAAACGGCTTCCTTGCTCCAAAACACTCTCTGCCCATATCGCTCCACCATGTTGTTGCACAATACTGCGGCAAATGGCTAATCCTAAACCCGTCCCTCCTTTTTTGCGGGAGTCAGAAGCATCCACTTGCTGGAAGCGCTCAAAGATATTTTCCAGCTTATTAGCAGGAATACCGCGTCCCTGGTCACGCACAGTAAGGAGGACATGGTGTTCTCTATCAATCTCGGCAGTTAACCAAATGGTGCTGTGGTTGGGTGAGAATTTGACCGCATTGCTTAACAGGTTGGTCAGGACTTGGAGAATGCGATCACCATCAATCTCTAGAGTGACAGACAACGGCTCAACTAATAAAGTAATACCTGTCTGATTTGCAGTCAGTTGCATGAAGTCTACAGCGCGGGTCATCAATTGAGCTAGATCCCAGGGTTGACACTCTAAACGGATTTTGCCTGATTCCAAGCGTTCTAGGTCAAGAATATCGTTGACCAGACGGGTGAGCCGATCGGCTTCTGTTGCAGCGATTCCAATCGTTTCCTGTCCCCGATCTGATTCCGGTTGAATTAACCCTGTGGATAGTAATTCTAAAGCACCACTGATCGATGTCAAGGGCGTTCGTAGTTCGTGGCTGACAATCGAAATAAACTCAGCCTTCATTTGCTCAAGTCTGTGGCGCTCAGTAATGTCTTCACCAATGCTGATTGTGCTAATGGGCTTTCCTTCAGCATTCCGCAGTAGAGTATTACTCCAAGCAATCATCCGCTCCTCACCAAGCTTAGTTACGATCGAGTTTTGGTAGTAGGGATGAAATTCTTTTTCTAGCACTTCCTGGAAGCAAACTTGAGCAGAAGGTTTTTGACCAGGCATCAAGAAGTGATCAAACCAGTAGTGCCCTAAGACTTCCTCCTCTGTATAACCAGTTAACTGTAAAAAGAAGGGATTGACGTATTCAACAGTACCATTGTGGTCTAGACCCACAACGACGAGTTGTACATTGTCGAGTAAGGAACGCCATCGTCGATCGGCTTCTACCAAAATTGCTTCGGCTCGTTTGCGATCACTAATATCTCGACAAATGCATAGTTGTAAAACCTCCTCTCCTGATTTCACTTCGCTGACAGTAATTTCTACTTCATTCAACGCTCCATCCTTACGGCGATGCAGCGTTTCAAATGAAGTATCAACAAGTTCAGCAGTTTGAACAATTTGAATCAGTTCTTCCTTTGTCCATTGAGCGTCCCAATCGACCACATGAAGAGCGAGGGTTTCTTCTAAGCTGTAGCCAAGCATACGAGCAAAACTCTCGCTTGCGTCTATCACATATCCCTGCTGATTGAGGACAACAATACCGTCAAAGGAAGCCTTAAACAAGGCTTTACTTTGTACTAGTTCTTTTGTCAGTGCATTTTCTGCCTGTTTGCGAGCGCTGATTTCAGTAACAATGACCCCCACTCCAACTGTTTGAGCATCACTATCGCTGCTTAAAATCGGGAAGTAAGAGGCTAACCAATACCGCGTCACTCCAGGGTGACTGGGTAATTCAGTCGTCATTTCTAGATCAATAATTGGCTGTCCTGTCGTTAGAACTTGCTCATGAAGGGGGGTAACAGTGGCAGCCAATTCTGGCAGTAATTCTGTTGTTGTCCTGCCCAGATGATCGGCTACAGAATGTCCATTAATGGCGGCAAGCGCTTCGTTGATCTGCACAAAGCGCAGCTTTTGATCGTGAATGCATAATCCAATTTTGGCTGAAGATGCAGCACTAAAAAAGTTATTCAAGAGCTGGCTGGTCTGTTGCAGTGCAGTGGTGCGATCGGCGACTCGCTGCTCCAGCTCTAATTTAGCTTGAAGCAGAATCGTTTCAGCGGTGCGACGCTCGGTGATGTTATTAAAGGTGCCGATCCATTCCCGAATGCTGCCATCTAGGTTATACACAGGTACTGCTTTCACTGCCAGCCAATAACACTCACCCGCTTGAGACAGCACACGATACTCAATCGCGTAGGGATCACCTGTGGCAAGACAATGGCTGTAGACTTGGAGCATGTGATCGCGATCGTCTGGATGAATTGCTTTTAGATAGTCCCACTCAGAGGTTTCATCGAGTGCTTGCCCAGTCAGATTAGTCCAAAGCGATGCGGTTCTAAGCACATTGCCTTGGGCATCGGTAAGCCAGACACTATCCGTCGTTGCCTCTACAAGAGAGCGATAGCGTTCCTCACTCAGACGCAGTGCCTCTTCTGCTTGTTTGCGATCGTCAATATTCATCAACGTTCCAGTCACGCGGATGGGCTGACCCATTCCGTCATAAAAGGTTTGCCCTCTCCCCTCGACCCAATGAATACTGCCATCTGCCCAGATGATGCGATATTCGTGCTGGTAAATACTCTGCCCTTCGATGGCGGTTTGAACGGCTCGGTTCAATCCTTCGCGATCGTCTGGGTGTAACCGAGCATCAAAGGTTTCATACCGACCATCAAACGTACCGGGAGCCAACCCCAACAATTGCTCATGTTGTGGAGTCCAAACAATCTTTCCTGTTACCAGATCCCAGTTCCATATCCCTATATGAGCCGCTTGCATCGCTAGCTCTAGTTGTTCTTCGCTTTCTTTCAGGCGATGATCACTCAATTGTTGAATTTGGTGTTGGGCATTCCTGAGGGCTGAAATGAGATAATTAATCAGAGATGCCACAAGCGCAGACAAAACCAAGCGCAGGAAATTACCTGGATCTGCGATAGCGAATAAGTGAATAGGCGGTAGGAAGAAGTAGCAGATAGACAGGATGGAGAGAAACGTTGCGATTAATCCTGGTCTTGCGCCACCAACCCAAGCTGTTATGGCTACTGCTGCATAGAATAAGGCAAACGACATTGATGTCAGGAGTGGATAGAGCAGCTGCGTCAGAATCGTTGCTGTGAAAACGGATAACACTGCAACAGCGTAAGGATTGATCCGGCGCACTTTGTTCAACATGACGGCTTACTGCTCCAAGCCCCGTAACTTCTTCACTACCATTGCGTGTTCTAAGCGACGAATTACCCTCGCGACTAATTCTGCAGTTCGAATCGGTTTACTGACATAATCATCTGCCCCCGCCATAAATACCCGTTGTATCGTTTCATCCTCGTTGTTAGCAGAAATCATCAGAATGGGTAAATCATCCCACCGTGAGTCGTTGCGAATCGCTTGGCATAAATCGATGCCGTTAACCTCTGACATTTCGATATCTAACAGCAGCAGGTCGGGCTTCACCTCTTCCAAGGTGCCCCAAAACTGCTGGGCTCTACTGAGCAAGACAATCTGAAAGCCCCAAGGTTGTAACATCGCTTGCACAATATTAAGGAGTTGAGCATCATCATCCACCAGCAGTAATTGCGATCGCTGCAGTAAGACAAAGCTTGGGGATGAGGCATTAGAACTAACCAGTCTAGCCGTTGGCTTTGATGCTGTTTGAGGCAAAGGTTGTTCGATGGACTGGCGCAACCTTGATACTAATGCAGCTAACTGCGCTTGCTGTAACGGCCCCAAGGGGTCAGTCTTCAGAAGTTGCTCAAGCTGGCGTGACAATTCAGACGCATCATCTAAGTTGAATAATCCTAACGAGCCCTTGAGCGTATGGGCTTCCCGCTGTGCTTGCTGTCGAAGCGTCTCTGACAACGTTTGAGTTTGTAAAGCAGCAATCGCCTGTTCGATGATCGAGAGACGATCGCAGTACTGTGATCGATATTCTTCCCAAAAGGTGTTGATGGGTGAAGGGTGCGGTTGTGGAAGGGCGGGCTGCTCGGATGAAACGACCTCACCCTTCTCAACTTCTGTTGCGTCCCTCACCCCCCCTGATTCTTTTAATCGATACCCCAACCCGTAGACTGTCTCCAGCCAGTCCTCAACGCCAACTTCCTTGAGTCGCTTGCGTAACCCTTTGATTTGGGCTCGAACTGCATTCTCAGTCGGTGTGTTTTCTAGCGCCCAAAGCTGCTCGACTAGAGTTCCATGGCTAAAAATACGTTGAGGATGCCGTAGAAAAAGCTCTAGCAGGCTATATTCCTTAGAACTGAGATGAAACGGCTGACTGTTATAACTCGCTTGACAAGCACTCGGATCTAATTGTAACTGTCCCCATTGCAGAAGGGGCGATCGCTCAACACTGCCGCGCCGCAGCAACGCCCGAACCCGTGCTAACAGTTCGTCCAAAGCAAAAGGCTTCACAATGTAGTCATCGGCTCCAGCATCCAACCCCGCAACTCGATGACTGCTAACATCCTCAGCAGTCATCAGAAGGATAGGTGTGCTGTGATTCAGTAACTGTGAGCGGCGATCGCCCTCATGGCGTAATCGCTGGCAGAAGTGAATGCCGTTTAACTTAGGCAGCATCAGGTCTAACAAGATCAGGTCATATGCAAACGCTTCTGCAAAATCCCAGCCTTCTTGTCCATCTGCTGCGACCTCAACCAAATAGTGTTGAGCCGTTAGAGACTGCCTGAGTAGTTCGGCGATCGCGGCATCGTCTTCAATCAGCAAAACTTTCATAGGCACTTTCGCTCGTCAGGAAGCTGCAAAAGCTCATACTTAGCATAGTCATACCTAGAAAAATGGTGATGTGAATCAGCAGAAAGTGTGGTCTCGTTGTCAAATAAGTAGCGTCAGCCTGCAAGGCTAACACCTGTCAGTGTTCTAGGCTTTTGGACTACTTCTAAGCTGTGCTGTTTTACCACAGCTGATCCCAGGTCATCACAAGCCAGAACGCTGGACTGAAGGTATACTGACCCCTTACGCCACATTTTCTGCTCACTCACAGCTGCTATATAAAGGCAAAAAAGAGCCCGATGGCTTAGTTTTAGCAACGAATGCTATTGGTGAATTTATGACAACCGCTCTTAGTTGCAGTGACCGCAGCCAGAGAGGGGCTTGCGGCTCTTATAGAGTCTCCCGAGCCATATGACGTCCTTCTGACTGACATTGGAATGCCCGATGAAGATGGACTGACGCTGATCCGTCAAGTGCGCTCACTGGCAGCCGCAGGAGGACAAATTCCAGCCGCGACCATTACTAGCCTACGTGACCGAGCGCGAGCAGCAAGGGGCGCTCACGGCTGGGTTCCAACGGCATCTGGCTAAACTGATCAACTTGACACTGTTGATCGGGGTAGTGGCTGACCTGGCTGGACGCGCTAGGGCTGAGTCAGTGGAGCATCAAGATTAGTTACTGCATGGGTGTACTAAAAGCGCCGCTTACGTAGACTCATGACCTTGACGCGAATCCCGAAATTTGCTTACAAGTGGAAGCCGTGCACAATCCATTGCATTGGCGCAGCGTCATGGTCAATGGTCAAGTCGAGCGCCTCACCGATCCACAAGCGCTCGACGAGACGAGACAATTATTTCTTCATACCTGGAACCTCTGTGCTAGCGTTGCCTGCTCCACAAAACTCAATCAGCTTTAACAAGAGGACAACGGGATTGCAGGACTTGCAGAGTATTAAACAATGTTTCGCCAACAGTGTTGGATGAGACCTCAAATCTCTTGCTGGGAACATTAAGCGGGAGCCAAGGTTTAGTTTCAATGCAGCTTTCTTCCCATTCCAAAGGAGCAATCTCATGCAACAGCTTTTTGGTAGGCGGCTTGATCGCCCTTGCAAACAATTTTTGAGTTTCATCCTCCTCTTTTCCCTCAGCTCGATCGCCGTTAGTTGCACAGCCACTTCTCCAAACACCAATTCTCAAGCCAGCCCTGCCTCTTCTCCTCAAGCGGCTGTTACTGAGACGTTGAATGTTGCCGTCATTCCCTGGCAAAGCCCCGCAGAACAAGAGAAAAAATTACAGCCGCTGGCAGATTATCTTCAGCAGACCATGAAGCGCCCAGTCAAGTTTCAAATTGCGAAGGACTATGCCACAGCCGTAAATCTGTTGGTTGAAGAAAAAGTGGAAATGGCTTACTTAGCAGCCCTTACCTACGTCAAAGCTCACGATCGCAATGCCAAGATTGCCCCACTCGTCTTACCCATTGACGCAACATCCGGTCGCCCCTGGTACACCAGCGTGATCGTTGCTGATGCTAGTAAAGACATTCAGTCACTCACAGATTTGAAAGGGAAACGCTTTGCCTTTGTGAGTCCCTCATCGACATCTGGGTTTCTGATGCCTTTGAACGCGTTCCAGGCGAAGGGGATTGACCCAACGCGAGACTTTTCTCGCATTCGCTACGCTGGCAGCCACGATAAGACTCAAACGGCATTGGCGAATGGAGAAGTCGATGCGATTGCCGATGATAAATCTTCTTTTAGACGAGTACAAGCTGAGGGCAAACTCCCGGCTGCGAATTACAAAATCATCTGGGAATCTGATCCTATTCCCACCGGACCCGTTGTGATTAATACCAGCAAATTTGCGCCTCAAGAAATCGCTCAACTCCAGCAGGCTCTGATCGATGCTCCGGTGGGTGTGGTGGATGTTAGCGGTTCTAAATCAGCAGGCTATACCCTGGCAAAAGACGCTGATTTTGAACCCGTTCGGCAGATTCATAAGCGGTTGAAATCGATTACCATTGCCGAACGATGAAGATTCTCACCCGTTTTATTGGCTCCACTGCAATCGCCATCGGGTTAGTGATCGCTGTCATGGGAGGCAGTACGCATCTAATCCAGCAAACTGAAAAAGCGGTGGAACAGAGCCGCGATCGCACTCACCAAGCTGTTCGCAAAACTCAAGACCTGCGGCTTTCTCTGGAAGAACAAACCTCAACCCTAAAAAACTATCTCTTGCTCAATCGGAGCCGTGCTGATTTGGCTGTCTACGAGCAAGCTCAGGCTGAGTTTTTAGCGGGACTGAAGACCCTGGAAACCCTCATGCCAGAGTCCACGCAAACCGATATTGTGCGTCGCCGCCACCAGTTTTTGGTGCGGTTAGTGGATGAGTTGGCAAGCCAGACTACATCTTCTCCGCAGCAGTCTCAGCAAGATGTCAAAGCCATCAATTCCTTTCAAAACGACATCAAGCTGTTTCTCAATGCCCTGGCAGACGAAGTCCTCCAGCAAGATGCCGCCACCCAACAGACAGCAGAGCAGTTCAAACAAACCGCGACCCTGGCGACCTATGGGTTAATTGGGGTGGTGCTGCTGATTTTTATCGCTCAGTTTGCCCTGACCCTTTTGCCGGTGATTCGCTCCATTGAAGCCCTGCAACTGGGGGCTGCCAAACTGGGGGAAGGCGACTGGAACTACCGCCTTAACGTTCACACAGGCGATGAGATTGAGCAACTGGCACAGGAATTTAACCAGATGGCAAGCCAACTGGCACAGTCCTATGCTTCGTTGGAGCAAGAGCGCAACGTTGCTGATGCGGCAAACCAAGCAAAGAGCGAATTTTTGGCAAATATGAGCCATGAACTTCGCACCCCCCTCAACGGCATTCTGGGTTATGCCCAGATTCTCAGTCGCTCCCAAAGTTGGGGCGAAAAAGAACGCAAGGGGATTGACATTATTTACCAGTGCGGTTCGCACTTATTAACCCTGATCAATGACATTTTGGAGATAGCCAAAATTGAAGCCCGTCGGTTGGAGTTAGCTCCGCATACGGTTCATTTGCCCGCGCTGTTACAGGGCGTTGCCGAGATTGTGAGTCTTCGCGCCGAGCAAAAAGGCATTGACTTTGTGTATCTGCCGGATGCCGGACTACCACAGGGCGTTGAAGTCGATGAGAAACGCTTACGACAGGTGTTGCTGAATTTGTTGGGTAATGCCGTCAAATTTACTGATCAGGGTAAGGTCTCCTTTAGGGTCGAACGGCTTGATCAAGAGACCGCTATGGAGCCGAGACACTTGACTGAGGCATCGACAGCTAGGCTCCGCTTTCACATTAGTGATACCGGGATTGGTATGAGTCCAGAGGCGTTAGAAAAAATCTTTCAGCCGTTTGAACAGGTCAGTAACCAAAAACGGAATGCCGAAGGCACTGGCTTAGGTTTAGCCATTAGTCAGACGATTGCCCAATTGATGGGTAGTCGCATTCAGGTACAGAGTCAGCTTGGCGAAGGCAGCACCTTTTTCTGTGATGTTGCACTGCCGATCGCAGCAGAATGGCAACAGGCGACCAACAACGCCACTGGCGATCAACTCGTCGGCTATCAAGGTGAACGCAAAGCCATCCTGATCGCAGATGACAAATGGGAAAACCGATCAGTGATTGTCAGCTTGTTAGAACCTCTTGGCTTCACTGTGATTGAAGCAGAGGACGGTCAAGATGGACTGACGAAGTCGATGCAAATGAAGCCAGATTTGATCATCACTGATATCATGATGCCGATTATGGATGGCTACCAGTTTCTCCAGCAGATTCGGCAGTCTGAGATGCTCAAACCGCTTCCAGTCATTGTTTCTTCTGCCTCGGTTTCTAGTATGGATCAGCAACAGAGCTTGGATGCAGGAGGGAATGATTTTCTCACCAAACCTGTAGAAGCAGATGACTTGTTTCAGATGCTCCGCAAACATTTGCAATTGACCTGGATTTACCAATCGACTGCCTCAGGTGATGCACCGATGCCATCGCCAAGTCTTGAACCACAGCATAGCCTCACTGCAACCATACCGCTAGTCATGCCGCCAGCCGCAGATCTGAAACAATTGCTTCAGTTAGCCCAACAGGGACGGTTGAAAAAACTAACCGAGGTTGCAAAGGGCTTGGAATACCAAAATCCACAGTATACGCCGCTGACAACGCAACTGCTTGAACTGAGCAAGGGCTTTCAAGTTGCCAAATTAGAAGCGTTGCTTCAGCAATGGCTCGATGACGTTACCTGCCCTACAAGAGGTTAATTATGAAAGAGAAAGATAACCCGCTAATCTTAGTAGTCGATGACACTTTAGCCAATTTGCAGGTGGTAGCAGAAGTATTGAGTGATGCTGGGTTTGAGGTGGCGATCGCCACTGATGGAGAACGCGCTATCAAACAAGCAACTATCAGCCAACCCGACTTAATTTTGCTAGATGTCATGATGCCCGGAATAGATGGTTTTGAAACCTGTCGCCGTCTCAAGGCTGCTCCCGCCACCTGCGGTATGCCGGTGATTTTTATGACTGCCCTCTCCGACACTACGGATAAAGTCAGAGGCTTTAACCTGGGTGCGGTGGATTACGTCACCAAACCCTTTCAAGAAGCTGAGTTGCTTGCCCGTGTGACCACTCAATTAAAATTGCGCTACCTACATCAAACCTTGGAGCAACAGGTTGAACAACGCACTACCGAACTCCAAACAGCACTGCAACAAGTGCAGCAGTCTCAGGTGCAGTTAGTGCAATCAGAAAAGATGGCAGTGCTGGGGCAATTGGTTGCCGGGGTTGCTCACGAAATCAACAATCCTGTTAATTTTATTCATGGCAATCTTACGCATGTGCAGGACTATACCGACAATTTATTGGCTTTTGTGCAGCTATCTCAGCAGCACAGCGGCAATGCTGCGATCGAGCTTCAGGATACGGTTGCCGACCTTGATTTAGAATTTATTCGGCAAGATTTACCCAAAACGCTTGCATCCATGAAGATCGGCACTCACCGCATCTGTGAAATTGTGCGATCGCTCCGCAATTTCTCCCGACTGGATGAAGCAGACTGCAAAACCGTCGACATCCATGAAGGCATCAATAGTACGCTGCTGATTCTGCAACATCGCCTCAAAAGCACACCTGGACATCCAGAAATTCAGATCATTCGAGAATATGGTCAATTGCCTCTGGTCGAATGCTATGCCGGATCGCTGAACCAGGTGTTTATGAACATTCTGGCAAATGCCATTGATGCCTTAGAAGAACTGAGCGCGAAACGAACGTATCAAGAGAACCAGAGCCAGCCGAGTCAAATTACGATTCGGACAACTGCGATCGATCACCAATGGGTGCAGGTAGCGATCACGGATAATGGTTCTGGCATTCCTCAAGAGATTCAACAACGCATTTTCGATCCCTTCTTCACGACAAAGCCCGTCGGTAAAGGGACTGGAATGGGGATGTCCATTAGCCATCAAATCATTACCGAGAAACATGGCGGCAAATTAACCTGTTGCTCTACCCTTGGAGAGGGAGCCGAATTTGTGATTCAGATTCCTGTACAGGGGGTTTGAGGTCGAGTAGAGAGGCTCCTTCGATGTTTTAGGCATGGTTTGTTTTCTCTGTTGCTCTCGCCTTTCGGTATCGAGAGTGCCACATGATTCAGCCATACAGCGTTGAGGACTCCCCCTTACAGAAGCCCGCCTGCGGATTTCCCGCACGAGCCTCTTCATTCGGTCATTTACCAGACGGCATGAAGTGCTATCAGGCGACTTGGCTTTGGGAGAGGGTACCTTGTTAGGTAGCTTTTGAAAGTCTCCCAGGTGAAGCTGCGTCGCTGACTATGGCGATTCAGCCATTTGAACAGCTGCCGATGGACGGCTCATTCAAACCTGTGTAGCGCCTGAGTGTGGGGTCTGGCAACGATTCATGTAAAAGTGAGCCATTTGCTTGAGACCCCTATGCTGAAAGGGTTTCAAGCAAATCAGTTGATGAGTTTTTTTTTATGGCACTCAAACCACTACTTAGACCGACTGGACAGCTTTTGGACTAAATGACACGCAAAAAGAAGCTTTTTCATAGGTTTTAAGCTATTTAAGTCGAGCGTAACCCCCATTCTTGCGTTGGTCTTCTGCGCATCCGGCAACTAACCACGAAGAAAGTGAGCATTAGTAGAAGTTATCGAATTGACTTCATTTGGATGGAATGGCTCGCTTTTACACGAATGGGTCTGTGCGACTTGTTCCCGCTCAAATCGAGTCCTAAAGGGCTAGAGCTAAAGCGGGGTCAGGGTTCTGAACCTTGATAACTTATCTTTCGTGTGGTGCGTCCAGGTTGGACAATTCCAACTCCCCTAGTGCTGGGGTAACAGCGTAGCCCTCAAGTGTGCGACTGACTCTCAATCGCTTGAAGCAGGGCTAAAAGGCGGTCACTCAGAACCCGACTGAGAACTCCGTCGAGCAGAGCTAACCAAGGCTAACGAAAGTGAACCCATGTCTGAACCATCGTTATCGTGAACAAGCCTACGCGGGTTTATGGGCTTGCCCAAAAGGGAAAGGCTAACTGGCAGGCAGTTGCGACGCTTGACCTGCAAGCACTCAGCAAGAAACCCGGTGGAGAGTGGGAGCCTACAGTCAGCGCAAAACGGAAGATAGGAACAAAGTAACCTCCCCGACCGCTCTCTGAACGGTCGATGTCAGAGCAGGTAGTCAGCCGCATGGGTTGGGGAGACGGGATTGTCTCAGAAGCCAACGCCTTTGGGAAAGCCAAAGGATATGCAGACGGAGACCCAACAATTGGGAAGGTAGAGTTGCCAGTCGCAATGCACACGTCATGAGCGAGTTAACGACTACGTATGAATGGAAGTCCATCCCCTGGCGCAAGTTAGAGCGGAAAGTCTTTAAGTTGCAAAAGCAAATCTACCGAGCCACTGGTCGTGGTCAACGGGCAAAAGTTCGCAGGCTTCAGCGACTCCTGATTCACTCTTGGGCAGCGAGAGTGCTGGCCGTTCGACGAGTGACGCAAGACAATGCGGGCAGGAAGACAGCAGGCATCGACGGCTTAAAGTCGCTTCCACCGAATCAACGGCTGTCCCTCGCTCAACGTCTCAAGTCTGGTTGGGGCAAAGCCTCTCCCATGCGTCGGGTCTGGATTCCTAAACCGGGTAACACCGAAGAACTCAGACCATTGAACATTCCAACTTTAGAGGATAGGGCAAGACAAACCCTGTTCAAGTTAGCGTTGGAACCATAATGGGAAGCCAAGTTCGAGCCACACTCGTTTGGCTTTCGTCCAGGGCGCTCCTGTCACGATGCAATCATGGCGATCTACCTCCAGGTTTGTCATCAACCGAAATGGGTTTTAGATGCCGATCTGGCAAAGTGTTTCGACACGATTGCGCGACAACCCTTGTTGAAGAAGCTGAACGCCAGCCCGTTTGTCACTCGACAAATCCGAGCCTGGTTGCGGGCAGGGGTAATGGACAACTTCCAATACAGTGAAACGCCGCAAGGTGTACCACAGGGCGGAAGTTTGTCACCCTTATTGGCGAATGTGGCGTTGCATGGCATGGAAACCTACATTGCCCGCTATTGCAAAGGGGCAAGGGTGATCCGCTATGCCGATGATCTGTTGGTCATCCATCCGGAACGACAGGTCATTGAACACGCCCAACAGCTATTGGGCAAGTGGTTAGAGATGATGGGACTGGCGTTCAAGCCAAGTAAGACCCGCATCTGTCATACCCTGAATCCAGTGGATGGACAGGTGGGGGTTGACTTTCTAGGTTTCTCCATTCGGCAATACCGAGTGAGCAAATATAAATCTGGTTGATGGAGTCAAGCAATTGCTTCTGTCTCAACGGCTGAAACTGGTCAGTAGATTGCAGCTAGCCCATCGAGTCCAACCTGTCCGGCGGGTTTTCATTCCCAAGCCCGGCAGCCAGGAGAAGCGTGGGTTGGGCATTCCGACCATCCATGACCGCTGCGTGCAGACGCTGGTTAAGTTGGGGCTGGAACCTGAATGGGAGGCAAAATTTGAGCCAAACAGTTACGGGTTTCGACCAGGTCGCTCGTGCCATGATGCCATCGAAGCGATTTTTAGTGCCATTCGGCAAAAGCCCAAATTCGTTTTGGATGCAGATCTAGAAAAATGCTTCGACCGGATCGACCAGTCTGCTTTGCTGGCAAAACTCCAGACTTTTCCCACACTACGACGACAAGTTCAAGCTTGGCTCAGTGCTGGGGTGATGGAGAGAGGAGCACTGTTTCCGACCGAGGAAGGCGTGCCACAAGGGGGATGTTGCTCCCCTTTACTGGCAAATATCGCCTTGCATGGCATGGAGGCAGTGGTGAGCCAAGTTTCCAAGACTGCACGGCTCATTTGCTACTGTGATGATTTTGTGGTGTTACACGAAGACATTACAGTAGTGCAAGCGTGTCAGCATGCATTACAACAGTGCTTCAGTGGCATGGGCTTAACCTTGAAACCAAGCAAAACTCATATCACGCATACCCTCAACCCCTATGAGGGACGAATGGGCTTTGATTTTCTGGGGATGCAGATTCGGCAATTCCACGTTGGCAAATATCAATGTGGCAAAGCGGGCACCAGAGGCAAGCATCCTCAATCACTTGGTTTTAAGACGCTCATCAAACCCAGCTCCGCGAAGCTGAAACAACAAAGTGGCGCGCTCGGTTGCATCATCAAGGCCCATCGAGCCGCCCCTCAAGCGGCCTTGATTCGACAGCTGAATCCTCGCATTCGAGGTTGGGCAAACTATTATGCCTCCGTGGTCAGCAAAGCCTGTTTTGAGAAACTCGACCATCTCATCTTTCAGCAACTGCGGGCTTGGGCACGCCGTCGTCATCCGCATAAATCCCGCCACTGGACCATTCACCGTTACTGGAGAACAAACAGTGGCGAGCATTGGCGCTTTAGCGCCACACTCAACGGACAAGCGATACCCCTGCTCAAACATCGAGAGACGCCCATCGTGCGGCATATCAAGGTGCAAGGAACGCGGAGTCCTTATGACGGCGACTGGCTTTATTGGAGTATCAGATTGGGCAGACATCCAGAGGTGCCGAAACGAGTGGCAACACTGTTGAAGCACCAAAACGGACAATGCCGAGCTTGTGGACTGTTCTTCAAGGATGGAGACCGATGGGAGCTTGACCACATTCTGGCACGCTCACAAGGCGGCAAGGATGTCTACACAAACCTGCAATTACTCCATCGACACTGCCATGTGACAAAAACTGGACTAGAAAGAGCAAGCGCTCCATCATAGTCTGGTCTAACAGGTATGCATGACAAGCACCAGATCACTGAGGAGCCGTGTGAGGTTAACACTTCAAGCACGGTTCTGAAGACCAGCGGGGTGGGTGACTGCTCCGCTGAGTTTAACCCCATGATTGGTCTAGCGGCAGGAAGAAAGCCAAAACAATACAAAATCAAGCTTTTAAGAACATCAACCTTCCCCTAAACAATCAATAGTGGGACGGTTCAGCGGACCACGTACCCATTAGGACGATTACTAGAAGCTAGGATCAGCAGGCTTTCCAGCCTTAGCGACCAAAATTTCTCCATTACTCAACAAAGGCGATACATCGTACTCTTGATACTTTTCTCGTAATTCTTTTGGTACACGGATAGGTTTACCATTTTGTAGATTGACGAAAATACCTGTTTGTTCACCGAGAGCAGCTACTTTACCATTAACCAATATCACTGCATTAACAGTCCAGCGCAGTGAGTCTATTGCCTTAATCCACATCCTGCCACAAGGAGTATCAGGAATTCTAATGGCCTGTTTATAGTCAACTCGTGTTTGCACAATAATAGGGGCAATTCCATTCTTAATTTGTTCGTCTAAGGGGAAATGAAGCGCTAACATTTCCAAGCGCATATCTTCTAACCACCGGATATAAACGATGTTGTTAACAATGCCCGCAAAGTCAATATCATAAGTTCTAACTGGTAAATTTATTTCAATTTCAAATGGTTGCTTCTGGAATTGTTCGCTCATATTTGCCTTCTAGTGAACTCTTAACTTCAAGAACGGAAATCTTGAGAAGAAATTACTATTTTGTGAAGCCGATTTATTCAATTGTGCACAAGCAAATAATTCTTGTTAGAACTGGCTATAGCCATCCTTCATAGAATGTAACCGGGGTGTAGGAGTGGAATTTCTACGTACTATGAACGCCTTATTCGCAAATACCTTTGAAAGCCACATATTAATATTTTATTCAAAGAATATTTTTGTCAAAACTACTTTTTTACATGGCTAGTTATTTTGTAGTTCCTAGATAGAGAATCGAAATAAGTCAATCTCTAGCAGATGTACTATAGAAATACGAGTTCAGCTTTGGGATGATTTATCGATACGACGGAGAGTAATGCGTAATAGATTCTGTGCTCCAGATGCGAAACCAAAAATAGAATGCTGCAAATACTGTTCGTAATCAATGACACGTTTCTCTCCAATTAAGCATACCGCTTCTGTCCGATTTGCCTTCAAACGTTTGAACCACGCCTTTAAGGTTCGTACATAATCTTGTCGGTCATTGCGGATGGCTACAATCTCAAAAAGTGGTTCGATCGCCATCGCAATCTCAACGAATCGTGGTAAGTCGGATTCTGGGAAAATCTCATTGATAATGAGAGGCTTGATTTCTTTTGCACACATGCTGCCATAAGCAATAGTTTGTAGCGTTAAAAAGCCAGAAGGTTTTAGCCATTGGTGACAGCATTGAAAAAATTTATGGTAAGCATGAACTTTCTCGACCTGAGATAATCCTGGTTTAACAAATGCTTCAAAAGCTTCAATCGAGATAATAGAATCGTAGAGTTCGTTTGGACAATGATTAAACCAGTTTTCTAATCTGGCTTGAATTCCAGTATGCTGAAATGACTCAATGTTATCTAGCTGCGCTTGACTTAAAGTTAAGCCCGTTACTTGCTTAACCCCATAGATCTCAACTAGACGTTTGAGCATAGCTCCCCATCCGCAGCCAACTTCTAGAACGTGATTTGCGCCCTTGGCTTGTGCTTGTTTGACAAAATAATCTAATTTTCCGACTTGAGCAGATTCCAAAGATTCAAAACTTTCGTGTTCTGACCACAATGCACAACTATAGCTTATGGTTCTATCCAGCCAGAGTTTATAAAAGTCATTACTAACATCATAGTGATGCTGAATAGCCCAATCTGACGCTCCTTGGTAATCAAGGATGTCTAGGGAAGCAGATGTATCTAATGTCGATTTGTGGGTAAGGTTCATGAAAGACCGCTCCAATGATAAGAAGTATAGATGTCAGAGTTTGAGAAACTGGTTTCTCCCATTGCATAGGTCAGTTAGCGCTTTGCTAAATACTGCGAGATTGATGCAATAGTCGGATAATCATGAGTGATTGTTGGATCTACTTCATGTCCCAGCCAATCCTCTAATTCACTAGTCATTCCCACTGCTGCTAGTGAATCTAAACCATACCTCTCTAGGTTGGAAGTAATATCTAATTCCGTAGAATCAATTCCTAGAGATGTTGAGAGATATGAGATCAACCAATTCTGAATCTCTTTTTCTGTTCTTGAACTCTTCTGCATTGTTTCTAATTGTAAATTATCGAAATGAGCATTAAGGCGATTTCTCCAAAAGAAGAGACCCGATAGTAGGGACAGGTTTAGCCAGAATTGCATGGTGAAGCCTGCAAGATATCTACAGAATCTACCCCTACAGGTATTTTTTTTCTAGAAATCTCCTAACCTCAATCATTGACGCGTTTTCCATTGTCAATTTTTCCTACTCATTCTTGCTCCTAAATCAATTAATAACTGATTTAGATTGTACCCATGCACTTCGATTTTCAATCATCTGCTTCGTTGATTTTTTAACATCCCATGCTAGGTTTAGGAACTCTAACGTTCGAATTACATATCCACCCCAATCGATCTGCCACCATTTCATACCAAAGAAAGCTGAACTATTAAAAGCATGATGGTTGTTATGCCAAGACTCGCCTAATGTTGGAATTGCCAACCATAAATTGTTGGTACTTCTTTCATTCGTTTGAAAGGGCCGCTCACCATAGATATGCATAATAGAGTTCACACTCCAAATTGCATGTTCAACAAAAAATAGCCGCACCAGTCCGCCCCACAAAAAACCAAGAAAAGCTCCTGAAAATGACTGATATATGAAACCTCCAATGACTGTTGGAAATACTAGTCCTAAGCAGAACCAGACAAAATACAATTGACTAACTTTGAAAAGGATTTTGTCTCTTAATAGTTCTGGTGCATAGTAAAGGGGATTTGGAATTTCATGGTCGAACATCCAAAGAATATGGGCATAGGCTAATCCCCTAAATATCTTAAGATTAGATGCCTCTTGCTGGTGAGGGGAATGGGGATCGCCCAATTGGTCACTACATTCGTGGTGACGACGGTGCAATGCTACCCAGTAAATTAGTGGCCCCTGACCAGCCATTGATCCTAGTATTACCAAAATTACTTGGATGACCTTGCTTGTCTTGAACGATCTATGGGTAAATAGTCGATGAAATCCAACCGTAATACCAGTTCCGCTGGCAATCCACATTGTTAAGAAAAGGCTGATTTCGGTGATGCTTATTCTGTATTTTCCAAGCAATGAAACTGCGATAATGGTTCCTAATAAAGGTAGCAAAGTAATCAAAAATGCGTGAAACTGTTGACTCTTTTTTAAGGCGCTTTTTTGGATCACCTTCTTGGAGGAATGAGTAGTTGCTTCAGACGAATGATTACCTGGAGAATTGTTAGACATGGCGGGAGTGTTTGTAAGGTTTTGGCAATGAATTCTACTCTGATCTAAAATCAGATCAACTCCGTTGAGGAACCGCAACTAAAGTGAAATGTCAAATTGATTAGCTACTGCAACGCCCGATTTAATAGCATCTTCATGAAAACCGTAGCCTAGATAGCTTCCACAAAAAAATGTTCTACGGGTACCATTTAGTTGAATTAACCCTTTCTGAGTGTTGACTGCTTCAAAAGTGTAAACGGGATGAGTGAAATCAACTTGGTGCAAAATAGCCTTCTCAGGAATTTCTTGACGACGATTCAAGGTGACAAAGTATTGATTCTGAGTATGTCTATGATTTTGTATTCGATTCAAGTGGTACGTTACGGAGTAAAAATCCAAATTATTTTCTAGTTCTTGAGTATAATTCCAAGAGGCCCATGCTTCTTTATGGGAAGGCATAACAGAGATATCAGTATGAACTATAGTTCGGTTCAATTGATATTTCCACGTTCCCAATAAGCAAATCTCTTCCTCAGACGGATCACTAAGCAGATTGAGAACCTGATCTGCATGAACTCCAAACACAACATAGTCAAATTTATATGTATTACTATTCTCTTTTATATAGACACCATCTGATTCTCTAGAAATAGAATCAACCTGAGAGTTGGTTTTTACTCTTCCTTTAAATTTTCTGATAATAGTATTGATATAATTCCGACTACCACCCTTGATATATTGCCATTTTGGAATCTGATCTCTTGTTAACATGCCATGATTGTTCATGAAGTGCAAAAAAGTTGCTGCTGGAAAATCAGTAATTTGACTTGGCGCAGTGGACCAAATCGCTGAGGCGCTTGGAATAATATAGAGATTGATAAGGTCAGTGGAAAAACCTTCTGCTTCTAAATATTGCCCTAAAGTTAGGTTGGCTAAAATGCCGTCAGCAAGATCTTGAGATGCTTTACAACCAAACTTATAAATCTCCTTAATAATTTTAATGACTACTGGATCTAACTTCTGATCTTTAGTAGGCACCCCACCTATTCCATTGTTCAACCGAGAAGACTTACTTTTAGGGTTTGCATAAGCATATTCCAGTTTGCTTTCTTCAGAGTGATAGCTGAAGGACATGTCACTTTCCTCGATTTCAACATCACCTAATTGATGGATTAATCGGTGCATGGTTGGATAATTATGATCATTGAGAACCATAAAACCAATATCCAAAGGAGTTCCTGCGTCAGGACCTTGTTCAACAACTAAAGTATGTGCATGACCTCCAAGACGCTTATCCTTTTCAAAGATAGTCACGTTATGGTTTTGTTGCAGCAGATAAGCCGCAGTCAGTCCTGCCGCACCAGCACCGATGACAGCAATATTTAGACCTTTGGCATCCTTTGTTTCAAACGGCTTTGTGTTCATATGGCTAAATAAAAGCTACTTCCAAATTGTCGATCGCTGTACGAAAAACTAAACCAAACAATACATGTGGACAATGTTTAGAGTTTTTGCTAAAAATGCGCTTTTGCATGCATAACGTTGAACTTTGCCACTGGAGGTTTTAGGAATACTCCCAACCTGGATAAGCGCGATCGCATAGGGTTGAAGGTTATATTGTTGAGTAACTGCCTCGCGAATATCCCCTACCAATTGATTGAGAACTGTTAATAGATCTTTGCTTTGTTCATCACTTGGCGCTGTATTCTTCTGAAGAGAACTGAAATCTTGTTCGCATTTCTCATGAGCGCCCTGATTTACAGCTTGTTTGAAATTTCTACTGTAACGACGTTCAACTTCAGCTACGATAACTAATCGTTCTTCATTCTCTAACTCAATAGAAAATACTGCGCTAGCGTTGGAGCACAAACTTGAATGACTTTGCTCAACAGTTCTTTCAATGTCCTGGGGATAGTAGTTACTACCTCGGATAATAATGATATCCTTCAGTCGCCCGGTTACAAATAGCTCCCCATCTTGGATAAAGCCCAGATCGCCCGTTCGTAGATAAGGTCCCTTTCCAGAATTTATCAGATAAGCATTGAATGTTTCTTGTGTGTTTTCTGTTTGGTTCCAATAACCTTGTGCCACACTAGACCCCTGAACCCAAATTTCTCCAACTTCACTGTTGTCGCACTGAGTTAATTTGTTGGGGTGGACAATAACAATTTCTTGTTTAGACAGGGTTTGGCCACAACCTACCAGTTCTTGTGATTCACTATTACAGTTGATTGCTCGCTTGACCTGATTTTGTTCTAACGATATGCGGTCAAATGCTTTAATCACTGGTGCTGCTAATTTTGATCCGCCCGAAATGATGAGGGTTGCCTCTGCCATCCCATAACAAGGATAAAAAGATTCATGGCGGAAGCCGTAGGGTGCAAACTTTTCTGTGAATCTTCTCATACAATCAGATCTAATTGGCTCAGCACCATTAAAAGCAACTTCCCAAGAGCTTAAATCTAAGTCGCCTAAATCCTCAGTTTTAATTTTTTGGACGCATAGATCGTAGGCAAAGTTTGGCCCTCCACTCGTTGTTGCTTGGTGCTGCGATATTGCTCTTAACCAACGAATAGGACGTTGTAAAAATAGGAAAGGTGACATTAACACGACTGGAAACCCTCCGTAGAGAGGCGCTAAAATACCACCAATTAACCCCATATCATGATAGGGCGGTAACCAGATCACTCCTTTGCTATGGGTCGTGTGACCAAAGCAGTGATGTATCAATTTCAGGTTGTGCAGCAAATTCTGGTGAGATATCGTTACGCCCTTAGGAGCAGATGTCGATCCAGAAGTGTACTGTAAAAATGCTAATTCGTGTTTTGTCTCAGCTAACTTCTGATCTATATTTATACTCCTATCTTCAATATGATCAGTAGTTATCCATTTAAGCGTTCTTAAAGTGGGAAATTGCTCAAGTCTTCCATCCAGATTTGTTAGTGTAGAAGTTGTAGTCAATGCAACTTTTGGTTGTGAATCTATTAAAATTGATTCTAGTCGTTCCATTGAACGATTGGGACGAGGTACATACGCTGGAACAGCAATAATTCCTGCATACAAACAGCCGAAAAAAGCCGCGATGTATTCAAGTCCAGGTTGGTATAGGAGTAAAGCTCTATCACCTGGCAAAACTTTCAATACAAGTTGAGCCGCGATCGCTTGAGCTTGTTGATCTAACTCTCGGTAGGTTAGATTCTCTGTCTGTTCGTTATTTAAAAAGGTATAGGCAACTTGATTAGCTTGATGAGATGCTCGAAATTTTAGTAGCTCAACTAAGTTCCCAAGCTGATTCAGTGAGAGTGAGTCACTTTTTATTGCTGTGATTGACATATTTTATGCTTAGGAATAGATGAAATGATCTGATTTAGCCCATTACTTGTACGAAGTACACCATCAGTGGAGGACCATTTATCTTACCTTTTCTCTATATTTCCCACTATCTAGTGAGATTTCTCACAAATAAAGAAAAAATATAATTTAAGAGGTAATGTCTTTTCAAGCGGATGAAGAAAGGCAGATTTGAATTGAGCTAATTGGATGATGTCTCTGATATCCGCCTTTGTTGAGTAATGGAGAAATTTTGGTCGCTAAAGCTGGAAAGTCTGCTGATCCTAGCTTCTAGTAATCGTCCTAATGGGTACGTGGTCCGCTGAACTGTCCCACTGTTGATTGTTTAGGGGAAGGTTGACGTTCTTAAAAGGGGTGATTGGAGGGTTGCTGTCATAGAATGCAATTAGGCTGAAACCTTTGCAGGGAAGGAGATTACGAATAGTTTGCCTGTACTAAGAGCTTCTAGCCGCTCTTTGGAAAGTACTAACGCTACAAAGCTACGCCTTGCACAGCTGTAATGGGGGCCTTAGTGAATCTTTTCCAAGAAAGTTTATCAATGGCTGCCTTTTGTGAAGGGAGTGCTGGCAGCGAGGCTATCACCAGGGACTATGAGGAGCAAGCGGCAGCTTGAAACAGCGTCAATTCGTTGCTTGAGCGCGGCAAATTTGAGACCTACCAAAAGCATTAGCCCAAACAAACCAATCTAAATTGCTGTCTCTGTCATGGTTTCAGCCTCATTGCTCCTCCTAGCAGCGATGCTTCAATTACCCTTAAGTGGGCAGCACTGGTCGAATTGGCAGTATCCTTCCTTCTATTAGCGCTCTCGCATCTTCTGCAACATCGATGAACCTGACATTGTGCTAGATACCTATGTCCTATCTCTAAAAGACCGGTCTCACATGACGAACTCCCTAGAGATCGTTTGCTATTAAATTGTGCAGCCAAAGTATTACACACCCTTAGCCGTCAGCATTACTTAACCTGAGTTCGGGTTAAGCCGGAACCTGAAATCCTTACTGAAGCTGGCTTAAGCCAAGCAATCAGTCAGAAAGCCTCTCTCAATAAGACCTGCTACTGCAAGTATTTGCAATTGTGAGGCTTATTGACAGAAGTTTGACCTAAAGCGTGGTAGCAGGTCACGGAAAATCAGAGCTTCTAACGATTCCTTATCCCGAACTAACGTTAATTACTTAACGATTTCATTATGGGCAGCCTGCCAATCTTCTGAGCGCGACTATGTTTTTGTGCCAGCCTAAGTAAGAGCAAGCTCCTAGAGGCGATCGCCTTGGATTAGTTGCATTCGGAGCAACCGTGCAAGTGCGCCAACGGTCTGGTTAGTTGCGGGTGGCAGCAGCAGGGCAGCTTTGAGGTCAACAGCTTACAGCTTTGCTCAAACTCAGTCTAGACAAAACTTCTAGGTCATCTGGCACCTTTTTACCTTGATGTCGGCTCAATTCCAAGTTGGGATCATGTCGCTACTGGAAGGCTCTTTCAGTCACATTCGTGGGCGCTGGCATGCTCAAACGAAAAGCAACCAAGGGTGTGTTGCTGGAGCCAGACTTGCATTGGCTAGTGAGGCGGCTGGCGATCAGCTCTCCAAGGAGATGTCCTCACCTTCCCCGTCCTCATCAAAACGAACGGATAGCAAGCAGTCCGTTGCCTCGGCGGGAAGGGTGAAGTCGAACGTATTGATGCTGCCCTCGTCCTCATCTCCCCAGTGCGAACAGAGTTTGAGTCCATCGACGACCTGCTTCACACTCGACCGAGGTGTCCCGGCATGTTTCTTCCAGTACGCCGCGTCGCGTTCCTCAAGCTGATGAGATGCGAAAAGCGAGACGCCTGAATTGCCGTTACCGTCGTCGAACAACCGTTTGATGGCAGCCAAAGCGAGCGCCGTCCGGCGCTCGCTCTCCTTCTTGACTTTGCTCATGGTGAAGTCGCCTAACGTTCCCCATTGCCCGCTGCAGCTAACCTCGAACTTTCATCACTAGCCTCTCGGCGGTTGGTATGCGTTGAGGTAGTTCGGCGGCGGTTTACCTTGTCTGTTCAAGTTGTAAACACAACTTCATGTAAGGTCTTCTGATACTCGTTATTTGCTAGAGCAAGCATCTCGCCAAAGAGCGGTGCAAAGGGACGGTTGGCATCCATCGCGGCGTATGCTTCCAGCGATTGCCAATGCCCAAAATTAATACAACGCCAGCCGTCTAAGCTGCGATGAGCGTGAGTCGAAAGCAACCCTGCTTGCCCTGACACCATGACTAACGCCTCACGAAATAACTCGATGAAGCGAGTCTGATTTTCCGGTTGCTTCATCTTAAAGATGCCGAAGTTGATCAGTCCATCCATGCCGGACGAGAGGTGCAATGCGCTCGCTTCTGGTGCTTCAGCAAAAATCTCATACAGATGAACATCAGGAACAGCAACATCTGTGAAGGGCTGAGTCGCGACATAAGCATCTTGCTGCGCCCATTGCGTATAGCTTGTGACTCTTAACCCATCACGACTACGCAACACTGTGCCAGAGACAAAGCCTGGCTTCTGCCTCAGAACAGCTTCAATGTTCTGCACTGCCTTTTCGACTAAGTTTGCTTGTTGGTCAGGCTCTACTGGAAAGATGACAAATTCAGCTAAGAAGCCATTCGCTTTACTCACAATTGGCATCTTAAACCTCCAAGACTGCTGTTTTCACGAAGCATTCTGACATAATAAAGACAAAAAGCAATCACGTTCAACGATACCTTAACTAGCCATGTAAGCCGCATGCGTGCCGGTTAAGTGGCTGCAAGTAACCTTTGCTACAACAGCGACCACCTTTGCCCGTCCGCTCCGATCAGCTCGTTAGCCGGCTGTTTCTACATGTACGACATGGTACAAATGAAACTCATTGCGTGCCAATCCTTCCCAGTAGGGCTTGTCTGGATTAAAACCCGGTTGCTTCAAAATCGCCTCAAACGCCGCTTGACTCTCCCATTGGCCGTAATTGAACATGCGGGTGCCATCCAAACTGCGATGAAAACTCGCTGAGAGCAGTCCTGGTGAATGGCTCATGGCTCGGTCGAGTTCCGTCGTTGTCCGCTGCACCATTTCTGGTTGATTCGAAGCCAGCATGCGAAACTCTGCGAGATGCGTCAGCCGATCACCGGCAACAATCGTCACTGCTGCCGCGATTGCTTTGCTGGCCGACACCTCTAACTGCAACGAGTCCGGCGGAAAAAACTCGTCGAACACTACGGGACGCTGCAAACTGCGATGATCAAACTTGGGTTGCCATTGGCTGTAAGTGAAGACTCGAACGCCATCTAAACTTTGATGGACACTGGCTGAGACAAAGTAGGGGTTGGACTGCCAGGCTTTGCTTTGCTCCTTGATCGCCTCCACTAAGCCGGCTTGATGCCGCTCTGCAACTGTATACAAATCTAGCCCGACGCTCGCAGTGTTTGACCGATCAATCTGCACCATCAGCTCCTCTCAGTCTTTGTGGGTTTGCTTGTTCTGACTTGATGTTAAACACCAACCGCTAACTTGACCACCACTGCCAACCTAACGAAAGGAAGCAGGTTAACACTCTGCTTCACTCACCGCTAGTCACCTTTCGTTCTCAACCAACCAGCTCGATATGGTCCGCGTGCAAGCGGAGTGTGATGCCGTTGCTGCCACAGGACGACTCATCACATACACTGCATGGATATTATTGCCAAACTGCTGCAGTTCGGTCTTACGGATAGGGGTTGTGCCAGTGCTGGACTCGCTCAGCACTGGCACAACCAGCGGAGCGTTAGCCACGCTGCACCAGAGGCACCGCAGTACCAACACAGGCACTAGTGATCGGCACATTCACTAGGTGAACTTGAGCCATCTCGCTGACTGACAGACAAAGGCGGCGGGCACTCTAGAGAGAGTGACCTTGTACAAAGTGGTGTCAATTCTACAATGTCAGATTTTTCCGACGAGCAACTGCAAGTGATTTGTGAAGCCGCCGAGGTAATTGCTTGCGAATGTCCGGCGCACCTGGTCGATTTGTTTCGCCGCGTCCGCCAGTTTCGCCGCTACACCCAGGAAGATTGCTTGGTGTTAGTGCCAGAAGCCGCCACGACGCACCATTGGTTAAGTGACCAGCTGCGACCGCTGGAAGCGGCGCTTGCTCAGGTGCTCACGGAATTTCTGCAGCGCGAGCAGCTGTTGGACGAACAGCAACAGGTTGATTTAGTGAAACTGGCACAACGCAATCGCGAGGCGGCACTGCGCCATCAGGCAGCCCAGTCCCAGTCTGAGTGAAACGCGCACCTCAAGCGGCGGCAGTGCCGGTCTCTGACCGCCGTACACCTGAATTTAAGGTCATCGTAGCCGGTACGCATGGTCACACTTGCGATCACTAAGAGCGATCGTAAGTGTGCAGACCACCAAGTGACTAAGGTTTCAAGTCGGTGTCGCCTCCCCCGCTTTAGGCAAGCAAGGGGCGCTGGGCACGCTGACGTTTGTGGTACCGATCGCTATCGTTAGTGGTCGTCAGTACTTCGTTGCGGGTGGCGGTAACGGTAGCGCGATTGATGCACTGGAAGCCTCGTCTTACTACCCATTAAACGGGCGTCTGGCGCTCGTGCCTGCTTGCGATGCCAGCTTCAACGTCAACAACTTTGACCGCACGCCCAAGCTTAACGTTGGTAACCGACGGGCGTCGTGCCATTTCTAGCGGCGGTGTCAGAGGGGTGATTCAGCAAAACGGCTGTGCAGGGTCAGCAAGACGACTGAGCGGACCAAAAGCGAAGCGGGCACCCTAAAGTTAGTTACTCTTTATACAAAAAAATATTTTATGAAGGCGCTCCCCTTTCACAAGTTGC
>NZ_JACJOZ010000035.1:0-68241 GCF_014695795.1 Phormidium sp. FACHB-592 | reverse complement strand
AAAAGGTGTGCAATATCCAGACGCGATACGATGGTTTCCATAGCTGAGACCGTTACTTCAAAACCAGTCTCAGCTTTTCTTGTGTCAATTTCTGTTCGTCGAACTCACGTTAATTTATGCAGCAACTAAGAAAAAATCTCTGGTTCTCAACACTAGTCGGTCAACAAAACCAGAGATTTTTAGGATTGTAAAAGGCAGTATTCAGCCTTAATGCGTTATCAGCATAAGAGCACTACTGCACGCGATCGAGTGTCGGTGCTTTAAGCAGTTCTGGCTTGAACGCCTGAAGGATTGTCTCCGTTGGTGTCTTTTGAGCCAGAGACGGCACTTGCTCGCGGAGCCGAGCTGTTAGCTGTTGCGTCTTCACATCGTAAATCTGCGTGAGTAGCTTGGGGTAAAGCCCAATCCCGATAATCGGCACCAGCAGCGCTGAGATAATAAACACCTCACGGGGCTCCGCGTCCATTAACTGCTCGTGGGATGTGAGCGTCTTGTTTTCAGGACCGTAGAAAATCTCGCGGAGCATCGACAGCAAGTAAATTGGCGTGAGAATTACACCAACCGCCGCCAGCATCACCACTAGCACCTTGAAGGGCGGAGCATAGGCGTCACTAGTCGCGAAACCAACAAATACCATTAGTTCGGCAACAAAACCGCTCATACCCGGTAACGCTAAAGATGCCAGCGAGCAAGCGGTAAACATGGAGAAGATCTTTGGCATCTTTTGACCCACACCACCCATTTCATCCAGCATTAACGTGTGGGTGCGATCGTAAGTAGCACCGACCAGGAAGAAGAGACTGGCACCGATCAAACCGTGAGACACCATTTGCAGCACGGCACCGCTGAGACCGAGATCGGTAAAGGAGGCAATCCCCAGCAGCACAAAGCCCATATGCGAAATCGAAGAGTAGGCAATCTTGCGCTTGAGGTTTCGCTGGGCAAATGAAGTCAGCGCCGCATAGATAATGTTGACGACACCCAGGATTACCAGTGCTGGTGCCACTGTTGCGTGTGCCGCTGGCAGCATCTCCGCATTCATCCGAATGAGGGCATAGCCACCCATTTTCAGCAAAATGCCTGCCAGCAACATATGCACTGGAGCCGTTGCTTCACCATGTGCGTCAGGCAACCAGGTGTGTAGCGGAATGATGGGGAGTTTCACCGCGTAGGCAATCAGAAACCCGGTATAGAACCAAAGCTGCAAGGTCAGGGGGAAGTCCTTTTGCATGAGCGATCGCATATCAAAGGTGACTGTATCGCCATAGAATGCCATCCCCAGCGCTGACAGCAGAATAAACAGCGATCCCCCAGCCGTATACAGAATAAACTTCGTCGCTGCATAATGACGCTTTTTGCCGCCCCAGATCGACAGCAGCAGATAAATTGGAATAAGCTCCAACTCCCACGTCAGGAAAAACAGCAGCATATCCTGGACTGCAAAAACAGCGATCTGCCCACCGTACATCGTTAGCAGCAAGAAATAAAACAAGCGCGGCTTCAGCGTGACAGGCCACGCCGCCAGCGTTGCCAGTGTTGTGATAAAGCCCGTCAGCAAGATGAGCGGCATTGACAGCCCATCGGCACCGACAGACCAATTCAGGTCTAGCTGAGGCACCCAGGTATAGCTCTCAAAAAGCTGCATCTCTGAGGTGGAGAAATCGTAATAGTTATAAAAGGCGTAGACCAGAATTGCGAAATCAATCAGCCCTACGACAAGGGCATACCAGCGAATCGTCTTACCATCCTTGTCAGGGATGAAGGGAATCAACAGCGAGGCTGCGATCGGAAACAGGATGCTAGTCGTTAGCCAGGGGAAATTAGCAGTAAGCATCAGTAACCAGTTATTAGTTGTTAGTTATTAGAACAGGTTTCTAAAGCGTTGAATTGAGCGCTTAGACATACATTGGCTGAAACTCGTTGAAAGGCAACTCAAGCGTTTGTCACTCAGAGACCGCCAGCCACAGCCCAATTCTCGTTAGCGTCAAGCTGCCAGGTTTTAGAGTAGTGTATCTGCCTCTCTCCACTAACAACTAACCGCTAACAACTTCTTAAGCTATGCCAGAGAAGATCACTAGACCAAGCACCGCTGCAAACACAATCAGTGCATAGAACTGAGCACGGCCATTCTCAACGTACTTGAGCAATTCACCAGTTAGCAGCGTTACTAACCCTGCCAAATTCACAACGCCATCGACCACTTTGTAATCGACTTCCAGAACTTGCCGCGCTAAACGACGACTGCCCAGAACAAAAACATTGTGGTAAATATCGTCGAAGTACCATTTGTTTTTCGATAGCTGATAAAGCGTAGGAATCTTGGCAGCGATTGCCGCTGGGTTAATCTTCTTCTGCCCATACATCAGAATCGCCAGCGAAATACCAAGGAGCGAGATGCCGACTGAGCTACCTGCCATAACAAGAAACTCATTCAGGTTTTCGCCACCCTCTGCCGCAAGCTCCACCGCTTCGCCAGGAGCATGAATAAAGGCTTCAAAGTAGTTTGCAAACGGTGTGCCTACCAGCCCAATCAGCATGGATGGTATTGCCAGAATCACCAACGGCAGCGTCATCGTAAACGGCGATTCGTGAGGCGATTCACTGTGGTGCTCATGGTCATCATGTGCGCTCTCAGCGTGATGATGATCAGCCGCCAACGTCAGTTCTTGAGGGTTCATAGCACCGGGACCAAAGGTTAGACCTTGGGCTTGCAGTTGCTCGACCTTGATCAGTTGGCGTGCCGTAGCATCATTGCCCCGAAACCCACCCTCAAACGTCAAGATATACATCCGAAACATATAGAATGCCGTGATTCCCGCTGTCAGATAACCGACACCCCACAGCACTGGGTTTGCCGCAAAGGCATTACCGAGAATCTCGTCCTTTGACCAGAAGCCTGCAAACGGTGGAATCCCCGAAATCGCCAACGTCCCAATCAAAAAGGTGACGCCCGTATAGGGCATATATTTCCGCAAGCCGCCCATCAACCGCATATCCTGAGCGTATGCCGGGTTGTGCCCTACCACATGCTCCATTCCATGAATGACCGAACCCGATCCCAGGAAGAGCATTGCCTTGAAATAAGCGTGCGTCATCAGGTGGAACATACCAGCGCTGTAGGACCCTACGCCCATTGCCATGACCATGTAACCTAACTGCGACATGGTGGAATAAGCCAAGCCTTTCTTGATATCGTTCTGGGTGATGGCGATCGATGCTCCCAAAAATGCTGTGAACGCACCTGTGTAAGCGATGACATCCATCACAACTGGGATGCCTTCAAACACAGGAAACATCCGGGCAATTAGGAAGACCCCAGCCGCCACCATCGTCGCTGCATGGATCAGCGCTGAAATCGGAGTTGGACCCTCCATGGCATCCGGTAGCCATACATGAAGCGGAAACTGCGCCGACTTCGCCACAGGTCCTAAGAAAATCAGAATGGCAAAGAGTGCTGCGAGTCCACCGCTAAGAGCACCCGTTTCTACCAGATCTTGCAGCCGCTCGCCGATCGTTGCAAAATCAAAGCTCTGCGTTGCCCAGTAAAGTCCAAGAATACCAAGCAACAAACCAAAGTCACCGACCCGGTTCGTTACAAACGCTTTTTGGCATGCATCAGCCGCGCCTTTGCGATCGAACCAAAAGCCGATCAGCAAGTAGGAACACATCCCCACCAGTTCCCAAAAGATATAGACCTGCACCAGGTTTGGACTCAGCACCAGACCAAGCATCGAAGCGCTAAACAGGCTCAGGTAGGCGTAGAACCGCACATAGCTTGGGTCATGCGCCATGTAACCATCGGTGTAGATCATGACAAGGAATGCCACCGTTGTCACAATCACCAGCATGAGAGCAGTAAGGTGGTCGATGGTGTAGCCCATGCGGAGATGGAAATCGCCCGCTGATGCCCACTCAATCATCTGGGTGTAGGGAGCGTGCCCATTCCACTGGCTCCACAACAGTGCCCCAGATAGCACCAACGTCGCCCCAATCAACGAGACGAGAAAAATTGAGTTAACCTGCCGCAGTTTATTCGTCGCTTTGTTGAAGGAGATTAGCCCCAAGCCTACAATCATTGCGCCAGCCAGCGGCAAGACTGGAATCAGCCAGGCGTACTGATAGATTGCTTCCATTGCTCATGCCTATGGTTAAAGTGCTTCGTATGGTCGGGAAAACCGTTTACATTGTGACACACACTTAACAAGAAACTGTCGGGTGCGAACACAACATTCTTGCTTTCCTACGATTTAACACGCCCAAACCCAGTAATAAAACGACTCTCAGCAGGATGCCTCATAAAGGGAACTTGCAGTAGCCATGTGCAGATAAAGACATGATTAAGACAAAGGTGCGCCAAGTTTCGCTTGCCCTGGATTGACGCTCTCTTAGAATCTCTAAGCGTTATCAGTCTAAGCACTATCAATCAGTAAGAGAAATTCCCAGATATACGGGATCGCCAGGGAAACTATTTAACCTGCTATTCCTTAGCGTTTAGCTTCTGTAATGAAACCGCCAATCGTGGCAATGAGCAGGAAGATGCCCGCGATCGTTAGCGCGGTTACTCGGCTATGGGTGCTGGAAAGAACAACCAGTGCGATAACAACCAGCGTTGGCAGTTTTGTTTTGATCAGAGAGTCAAGCACATTCCGCAGGTCATTGGTCACTTTCGCCTGTTCTGCTAATGTTTTGCTGCCCATGACGTAGCGAAAGAGTCGTCCCGTTTGCAGCAGCAAGAACAATTTGCTACGAGTCGCGGGGTAAAAGTCAGGTTGAAGGGTGAGCGCTTCATCAAAGTTGGCGATCGCAGCATCAAAGCGACGCATTTTTCGCAACGCCAGCCCGCGCTGGTGCCAAAGTTTGTGGCGTTTTGGCTCTACTTGTAAGAGGTTGTCATAGCTGGCAACCGCTTCTTCATAGCGCCCCAGCTTTTGCAGTGCCGCGCCCCTGCTGCCCCAGGTGAAGGGTTCATCCGGTTTCAACGCCAGCGCTTTGTCGTAACTTACGACTGCGGCTTCGTAGCGTCCCTGGTCGCTAAGGGCATCGCTGAGGATACTCCACGTCTGATAGTCGTCAGGGTTTAGTTCTAGGGCACGATCGCAGCTTTTAGTTGCCTCTTCAGAGCGTCCAAGGTGGTAGAGCGCTTTGCCCCGCAAACTCAAGGCTTCAGCCGCATTTGGGTCTAGCTCTAGCGCATGATCGCAACTGACGATCGCAACTGCTGGCTCACCCGCCTGCAGCAACGCAGCAGCATGACCGATCCAAACCTCTTGCCAGCCCGGTCTAAGCGTCAAAGCCTCAGCAAAACTGGCGATCGCCGTGTTGACATCACCACTATTCAACGCCTGCTGCCCTTGCTGATACAACAGAAGGGTTTGCAAGCCCTCAGTGGTTTGCTCATCAGCCAACAGTTGCACCCGCGCTTCGGGTGTCAGATGCCAGTATTGCTGATAGTCTGTCTCAGAAAAATCTTCGTGCCAACTCATAGGAAGATCGCCCATCAATAGTAGACTGACGAAGGCAGAAGGAAAGGCTAAAGGATGCAGGATTAATAATTAAAATTTGAGTTTTAAATTCCAAATGTGACTTCGGATTCCTGGCTCCTTCAACCATTGGCTTTTTAGCTATCCTTCATCCTTTATCCTTTCTAACAACTCACTACTCCAAGATGCCCCTATGAGCACTGAACTTGACCCGACAACACAATCGAAAAAGCAAGTTGGTGAGGCTGCCGCTGCGCGTGTGCAGTCAGGTTCTATTGTAGGACTGGGCACTGGGTCAACGACAGCCTTTGCAATTCAGGCGTTGGGCGATCGCCTTAAACGTGGCGACCTAAAAGATATTAAAGGTGTAAGTACATCGTTTCAGGCGATCGTGCTGGCAAAGGAGTATGGCATTCCACTCACAACGCTGGATGAAGTCGATCGCATTGATCTGGCGATTGATGGTGCCGATGAAGTCGATCCACAGAAGAACCTCATTAAAGGCGGCGGCGCAGCACATACGCAGGAAAAGATTGTTGATGCCTTTGCCGATCAATTCATTGTGGTCGTTGATGGCGGCAAGTTAGTCGATAAACTCGGCACAACCTTTCTGTTGCCTGTAGAAGTTATTCCCATGGCGATGAGTCCTGTGGTGAAGGCGATCGCGGCACTGGGCGGCAAACCTCAGCTCCGTATGGGTGTCAAAAAAGCGGGTCCCGTCATCACCGATCAAGGCAACTTTGTTATCGACGTAAAATTTGATGCTGGCATTGACAACCCTGCCGAGTTGGAGAAAACCCTCAACAACATTCCTGGCGTACTTGAAAATGGCTTGTTTGTTGGCGTTGCCAGTTTGGTGCTGGTCGGTGAAGTCGTTGATGGCAAGCCATCTGTGAGGGAGTTTTAAGGGATGATGGCTGAAAGCTGACGGCTGAAAGCTAACGGCTGACGGCTAACAAGCGAACGATGTGTCACCGAGTGCTGCCCTCGCTTTCCTTGCAACACAACGTAACGAAAGACTTGGGTAAGGAACTACAGAACGTTTTAGACTTTTAAAGCTGTCAGCAATCAGCAGAAAGCGTTCAGCTTGAGTTTGATACGCTTTGAGTCTCACACGCTTTTGGTAAGTCATCCACAAATCACGATCAATGACCAACTTCACCACACCATTGAGTCATTGACTGCTGCCCGCTGATAGCTGACCGCTCATTCCCTTGTCCTCTCGCCGCATCAATCCTATGTTTCCAAACCAGCGCCCCCGTCGCCTTCGCAGCCATCCCCAGCTTCGTCGAATGGTACGCGAAACGGTATTGACCACTAGCGACCTCGTTTACCCACTTTTTGCTGTACCAGGTGAGGGCATTGCTAAAGAAGTAAGCTCTATGCCCGGAGTCTTCCAGCTTTCAGTAGACAAAATTGTGGAAGAAGCGAAGGAAGTCTATGACTTGGGCATTCCTGCCATCATCCTATTTGGTATTCCTGCTGATAAAGATGCGGATGCCACAGGTGCATGGCACGATCATGGCATTGTGCAAAAAGCAGCGGCAGCGGTCAAGCAAGCTGTTCCTGACCTGCTCGTTATTGCCGATACGTGCCTCTGCGAATATACTGCCCACGGTCACTGCGGCTACTTACAAGTAGGCGATTTGAGCGGACGAGTGCTGAATGACCCCACCCTAGAGTTGCTCAAGAAAACGGCGGTTTCCCAGGCTCAAGCAGGAGCCGACATTATTGCGCCCTCTGGGATGATGGATGGGTTTGTGCAGGCAGTTCGTGCGGGATTAGATGCGGCAGGGTTTGAAGACACGCCGATTATGTCCTACGCTGCCAAGTACGCCTCAGCTTACTATGGTCCGTTCCGGGATGCGGCGGATTCTGCACCTCAGTTTGGCGATCGTCGCACCTATCAGATGGACCCTGGCAATGGTCGCGAAGCCATCAAAGAAATCGAACTCGACATTGCTGAAGGTGCCGACATGCTGATGGTGAAGCCTGCTCTGGCATACATGGACATCATCTGGCGCGTGAAGGAAGCAACCAATCTACCTGTTGCTGCCTACAACGTCTCTGGTGAATATGCGATGGTCAAAGCTGCTGCCCTCAACGGCTGGATTGATGAGCAGCGCGTAGTGATGGAAACGTTGACGGGTTTCAAACGCGCCGGAGCCGATATGATCCTGACCTATCACGCCAAAGCTGCTGCCCGTTGGTTAAGCGCCTAGCTTAATGAGGGTCGTGCCTCAAATATGTTGCCTAACCTTTTGTAGGGACGTTCTATGTAGCGTCCCTACAAAAGGTTAGGCAACCAATCTAGAACATTGTCCATCAATCAGAACTAGCAACCAGCGTGCCCGGTTTGTAACAAATGCCTGCTTGCTTAAAGCGGCGCAAGGCTTCGCTGAGGCGATCGCAATCTGCAATGAGACTCACGCGGACATACCCTTCGCCACCGCTGCCAAACGCATTCCCAGGCGTGACCACCACACCCGTTTCTTGCAACACTGACAGCGCAAAATCTGTAGAGCCAACGCCTACTGGGCAAGGCACCCAAAGATACATCGTGGCGTTTGGTTTCGGCACTGTCCAGCCCAGTTCTGCCAGCCCCTCAATGAGAAAATCGCGACGGGTACGATACCGCGCCTGCACATCATGTAGATAGACATCAGGAAGCTGCAAAGCTGTCTCTGCCGCTGTTTGAAGTGCCGCAAAAATGCCGTAGTCCAGATTAGTCTTTAGGGTGCGTAAGCCCTGGACAATATGGCGATTGCCGACAACAAAGCCAACGCGCCAGCCAGCCATATTGTAGGTTTTGGAAAGCGTGTGGAATTCGACCCCAATCTCCTTTGCGCCAGGGATTTCGAGCAAGCTAGTTGGCTGATAGCCGTCAAAAGCAAGCTCCGCGTAACAAAGGTCATGGACAAGCAAAATTTCGTAGTGGCGGGCAAAGTCAACAATTTCTTCAAAGAACTCGCGGGGAGCAGTCGCAGCCGTTGGGTTGCTAGGGTAGTTGAAGTAAAGGATTTTGGCTTGCTGGGCGATTGCCTCAGGAATCGCTGCCACATCAATCAGCCAGCCGTTGTCAGGCTTGAGGATCAGGCTATGAATGGTTGCTCCAGCAATGAGTGGTCCCCGAAAGTGCGCTGGATACGCCGGGCTGGGCACCAGCACCAGATCGCCTGGATTCACATACGCGATAGCGAGATGGGTTAAGCCTTCTTTAGAACCTAACAGCGGCAGCGCTTCACCTTCGGGATCAAGCTTGACGTTATAACGACGATAGTACCAATCCGTAATCGTGCGCCGAAAGCTGGCAGTGCCTTCAAAAGGCGGATAGCCATGATTGACAGGGTTTTGCAGCGCCGCGATTGCCGCTTCAACAACAGGCTGTGGCGTAGGTCCATCAGGATTGCCCATCCCCAGGTCAATCAGGTCTAACCCTTGCTCACGCGCACGCACTTTCAGTTCATCCAAACGAGCAAACACGTAAGGAGGCAACGACCCCAGACGATCAGCAGGCTTAATCCAATCCAGGTTCATGCTGTCACCTCGTTAGTGGAGCTAGGGGTAAGAGGTGAGGAATGGGGAGTAGCAGGGAGAGGGGCTGGTTGTTCACTCCTCTCTCCTCTCTCCTCTCTCCTCACCTCTGCGGTGGTTGACACCATTGCTGCCATCAACTGCGCTGGCTCCACTGCGAAAGGGAGGCGATGAATGTCAGAACTATGAGCACAGGCAATGTCTGCGGCTTGCTGGAGATCGGCGAGCGAAATCGCTCCTAGCCCCAAGTCATACAGGGTTTGCGGCAACCCGATCGCGCTGTAAAACTTCAGGAGCTGCTGACGCGCCGTTGCTGCAAGCTGATTGCCCTGCACAATTTCCTCTAGACGCAACTGCACCAGAATCCCATAGGCGACTTTTTCACCATGCAGCGTACCGTGACTGGCAAGCAGGTGTGTCAAGCCATTATGTACAGCATGAGCCGCAACCGTACGGCACTGGGCACCACCCAATCCGCCGATCACGCCCGCCATCAGCACCGTAGCATCCACAACTTCCTGCCAGGTTTCTCCACCTGGCTCTTGCAGGGCAATCGCTGCTTTTTGAAACAACAGATCGCGCAACACTCGTGCCTGCTGCACGGCTGAGATGATTAACGTTTGTTGAGAATGACCGCTACTCACCGACGCCTCATACCATTTGGCGATCGCATCTCCAATGCCAGCAACCAGAGTGCGACGAGGAGCTGTTTGCACTAATCCATAGTCCAACACTAGGAGGTTAGGGCAGCGTGATAAAACCACATCATGCTGAAAGGCACCCTCGTCGGAATACACATTAGAAAGCGCTGTCCAGGCAGCACAGGTCGCGGCTGAAGTGGGCATCGTCACAACAGGAAGCTGGTGCTGATGGGCTACCAGCTTGGCAGTATCCAGTGCTTTGCCGCCGCCAATGCCAATCACCACATCTGCTTGATGCTGAACCACTGCCTGATAGAGGTTTGACAGCGTTGTCTCGCTGCAATCAGGGCTGTAAGACATCCAGGCAACCGACAACTGTTCGCGCTCCAGTACTGGCTGCAACTGCGGTTTCACTATAGCAAGCGTTTGGTTGCCGCCAATCACCAGCGGACAATGACCCAGCCGCGCGATTGCACGACCCGACTGAACCAGCAACTCTCTACCGCGTAACACCTGCGCGGGAGCGATCGTGAGCAGCGGTTGTAAAAGTGTTGTAGACATAGCAGCGTGGAGTTGAAACACTGAACGAACGTGAAAGCACTGACAAACACTTGAGATGGCAATTGACGCACTTACAAGTGCTTTTTGTCAGTCTAGCTTTTTGTCAGTCTAGAGTAAGCACCCAAAGCCTTTCGTCTTCTAAGCTCCGGCAGATGGTGCAGAAGTGGATGGTTTCGGTAAGCGGGCAAACTGATCATGGTCGATTTCGACGACCATCTCGTTATCAGTAGGAGACAGCAACGACGGCTTAACCTGACCCAGATACACAGGTTGAGAAACCCCCGGTGCTGGGTGCAATAAAGCACGGGCACGGATCGTCATCGTTGACTCGCCCTGCGACAGCCGACCGGACGAATAAAGGTCTACCGCAGCCTGCCGTAAAGTGGCATCCAGCGCCGTTTCAGTAATAGTGGCAGGCACCACAATCACCACCTGAGAGGCTCCAGAGTCAAAGACGCGGGTAAATTTGACGGCACCTGGAATCTGAGGGCGATCATGCAGCCCCAAACCCAGTGCAAACAAACCGCCCGTCAACACGCCCATAAAGCCCGTGATGCCAACTAGCCGAAACCGGATCCCCCACTTTAACAACAACCCCAATACCATCAAAGCAGCAGAGAAGAGGGTAAAGTACCCTGACCAGATTGCGATCGTAACCAGTGAAAGACCAAACATGACGTAGGGACGAATGGAGCGGCGAATAAGGCTAAGACAGACCAAGCTTCAACAGACAATTTAAGCTTCAAAAACCCAAGCTTTGACCCGCTCCAAGCTTTGCCAGCCCGGTTTGCGTACAAAGCCATCCTCAATATTTTGTGCTACTTCATCGCGCAGTTCTGGCACTGCCATCACCAGTTGCTGCACCAGTTCAATGTGCTGCCGAACCCCTTTTTTAGAGGTTTCTAGCATCGCCAGCACCAGATTGACCCGTGCCTGTGCGTCTTGTGGGTTAAGCTTGACCGCTTTTTGCGCTGCTTCAAATGCCAGAGCAGGCTTCTCAACCAACAAGTACAGCCATGCAAGACACGTCCAGGCAGAGCTACTCTTGCGGGAGCGATCGCAGACTTCTTTGAAGACAGGAATCAGCGTTTCGGGCGCTTCGCCTGCTTTGTAGCGCTCAATACCTTCATCAAAGAGCGCATCAACAGTTTGAGTCATAGTTAGGAAAGAGATTTACTAGTTGTTAGTTTCTAGTTGTCAGCAGTTCAGACTAAAACTAACCGCTAACAACTATAAGCGTTGTTGGTTTTTAGCTGTTAGCAAGTTCAGACTAAAAACTAAAAACTAACCGCCAACAACTAAAGAAGCTACGCTGAGAACGATTTGCCGCAGCCACAGGTTTGATCAGCATTTGGGTTCGTGAATTGGAAACCACCGCCAATCAGCGCATCACTATAATCAAGCACTAAACCGTAGAGATAGAGCAGACTTTTAGGATCGCATACAACCTTAAAGCTCTCGTAGTCATAAACCTCATCCGTGGGCTGAATGTTGCTAGCATCTTCAAAGTTCATGGTGTAAGACATCCCAGAGCAACCACCGCCCCTCACACCAACACGCAGGCATAGATCCTGCCCCTGCTTTTCTCGAAGCTGCAACACGTGGTTCAGAGCGGCATCTGTCATGAGAATGCCCTGCCGTTGCGATTGCGCTGTTTGCGTCATTGCTGATAAAGCTCCTTGCCAGTGTTCAATCCCAAGGGTTCATACCTATCTATCCATACTATCAGGGATAAATCACACCGGGGTAATGCATCTTATTGAAGAGAGGCGACTGGTTAGGAAGAGAGATTTCTGTGATCTGGAGACCGGCAAAGGTCATTACCACCTTAGCCGTTGGTCGCATGACAAGATGATCGCACGACGAGATGAATTGCGCGCCAAACTGCAAGAGACGAAACAGCAGTAGGAACCGGATTAGTGTTTAAGATGAATATCTGCTGCCAATTAGCTGCTGCCAAATCAGTCTAGGCTGGCTGGCATTTGGCATACCAGTCTTTAAAACAAGCTTTCTATTTTTTATGACTGCGCTCAACCTTTCTACCCATCGCCGCCTTCAGCAACTACCGCAGATTGCTAGTGTCTGGGAAGGCGATCGTCGTCCGCTGGTATCTGGGATGCCCTCAAGCGCCGATTGGACGGATGCTGGCGCTGGTTCAGAACCAAATGGTGAGTGTATTCTTTGGGTGGATGGTTCGCAAGGCATGGTGCGGGCGATGGATGTGGTCACACCAGAGACAGGCTCAGAGGCTGTTGTACGCACCCTTCTCCGGGCAATGGAGCATCCGCACAACCCGAACAGTCCGGCACGTCCTCAGAAAATTGTGGTTAGCGATCGCGAACTGCTGTTTTATCTACGAGGGGTACTGCAAGATCTAGACATCACGCTGGACTATGTGCCCTCACTGCCGCTCATTGACGAAATTTTTCGTGGGTTTCAGGATGCGGTAAGTAGCCGCCCACCCCAACTGCCACCCCAATATGCTGAAGCCTTGACGCAAAAGGCGATCGCACTTTGGCATGATGCACCGTGGGATATCTTTGCCGATCATCAAATCTTGGCGATCGAGGTCAATCGCTGGGATATCGACACGCTTTACGCCTCCGTTATGGGGATGTTAGGCATGGAGTTTGGTGTCTTGTTCTATCGTTCGCTTGAATCACTCCAGCGTTTTCGGGAACGTGTGTTGACGAATGAGTCTCTGGAAGACATGGAGGAGGCGTTTTTAGGACAAGATTGCCTATTTGTCACGTTTGAGAACGAAGGTGACGAGGAAGAGGGGGTGAATCTGTCCATTGTGCCGACGATCGACGCGATCGAGCCTGTCTTTGGCAATCTGCATCCCCTTGAGGGGTTACGTTCCTTTCTGTATGACGAAGAGGCAATGGCGCTAATGGTTGTCCTAGAAGCATTCCATCGCTTCATGCGCCAGCACCGCTCCAAGTTTGAGCCAGATACCTTTCCTGTCGTTAGCAGTCGTTATCGCATTCCTCTACCAACTGAGGTAACAGCCGATGCACCAGCAAATGAGGCAACCAAAACAGCGACGATCGCGATCAAGGTGTCCACCATGCCCGATCTGGCTGCCGAGTTGCTGGTGCTGACTGATGCAGACGATGACGACGGAAGCTTTCCTGCTGTACGAGACGATCTGGTACCTGAAAACTCCTTTCTGAGTCTAGGTGTAGTGCCGTGGGACATGCTGGACTTACTGCGATCGGGCATGGCAGAGCATCAACCAATGACCGAGGTAAAAGCGGCAGGCGATGGGTTTCCCGTGGTTATGATTCAGACTTCGCGACCCAAGGCAAAGACCTTAATCGGCGCGATCAAGGCAGCAGGCGGACTGCAAGCCATTTGTTTCAACCCAGGTGCCGACCCCTTTGATAGCGAACACTACGACTTAGGACTGTTTCAAACAGGTAATGGCGACCTGCACCTGTTTGGTGAATTTGGTGACGACGACCCCACCCATATTGCTGCCCGCAAAAAGTGGGATCAGCGCTGCAAGAAGACAAATGGCTGTTGCGGTTTAATTGTTGCTACGGGACTAACTGGAGCCAGCCGTGGTAAGCCTCAATTTAAGGACATGGTGGCGCTGTTTGAGGCACGTTCCTTAACAGCAAAAGACCTGGGCTTAGGTACACTCCAGCTTCGGTTAGCGGCAGATTTTTAGGTGTTGCTGCGGGTTGGCATCACTGATTGCCTTATTGCACTCGTCTTAAATCTCCTCGAGCTGAGGCACTTTAAACAAAGCTGTTTCCCTCAGCTCTGAGGATGAATGAGTGCATTGGTAGCCTATCGCAACGTTGATGCTTGAAGGGCGACCGCTCTACTGACCCGCATTACCCAGACGACTTTGCGCCCGATCGCGCTCCCGATTGATTTGCCGAACTAATCCTGGCGGCAGTTGCTCTTGCTTAGTGAGCGCCTGATTAAAGTAGGCAATACTACCCCGATTGTCGCCCTGACGCACAAGGATTTGCGCCTTTAGATAAAGTACATCCGGATTATTGGGTGTCGCTTTAAGAGCGCTATCGACGGCAGCTAATGCCTTAGCTTGCTGGTTTAAGTCCCGATAGCCCAGAGCAATGCCCCGATGAGCCAGGTAACGGGGAGTGGCATATTTATCCAACCGATTGATGGCATCGGTCGGGCTAGAAAACGGCAAGTTGAGCGAGACAAACAAATCAATATAGCCCCGCAGCAAGTTTAACTCTGGATCGCTTGAATCAATTTTTTCAGCGTTATCCAGATACTTAAACGCCTGCTGAATTTCACCCAGCGCTCGCGGTGTGCCCTTGACTGTGCCGTCTTTGCTGAAGATATAAGCACTTTCTAGAAAATGCCCGACTGCCTGGTAAAGGTTGCCGCGCAAAGGGTCTTTGCTAACCATGTCTGCGGCAGCTTCCCGAGTCTGAGTCGCGTAGGTTTTAAACACCTCTAGCTGTGCAGACTTTTTCGCTTCATCCTTCTCACCATCCCAGTTGATGTATGCCAGTGAAGCTCGGAGCGCTTGCGTCAGCGGATCTCTTGGGTCTGCTTTCTGTGCAAACGAATCAGCTTTTTTATAGTTCCCTTGCTCAAAGAGAGCTTTGAAGGCAGCTTCGGTACGATCGCCAATTTGTCTGGCATTCGTCGTCCGAAACGGATCTTTTGCCAGGGAGGGACTCGCCCACAGGCTCAAGGAAACAAGTGTCGCACTGGCAACACGCAGCACACGGCTGGGAGTAATTTGCGAAAGGGTAGTCAACTTAACAGCCATAACATTCCAGTTAATCGGGTTTAAGAAAGCACGGTTCAAGAAAGCAGTAATCAAAAAACTAATACTAACTTGGAACCAAGTTAGTTAGAGTGGTAGGACAAAACCCTGTGCCGAAGGCAGTTTCTACAGAGTAAGGACACAGCCTAAGAACCCTTTGTGCAGGTTGGGGCGGCAGTCGTTACCTGGCTCACCCAAGTAATACGCTCTGACGCTGTGGCTGCCTGCAAGTTCCGGCAATGTCTTTACGCGATCGCTCTCTTCTTTTGACGAACGGCATGCTCCAGCTCAAAAACCTGACCTACCATCCCACTGCCAGCCACACTGCTATTCTTAAAGCCGTCAATTTTCAGATTGCCCCGCAGCAGATGAGCTTAGTGATCGGTCCCAGTGGATCAGGCAAAAGTACACTACTAGAAATTTTGGCTGGGCTGGCAGAAAAGACAAGTGGTGGCATCTTTTGGCGTGACCAGGAACTCATCGCACTCCAACTGCAACAGCTTAGTGGTCTGGTCTTTCAGTTTCCAGAGCGCCACTTTTGCGGTGGCACTATTCTAGAAGAACTGAGGCTGGGGCATCCAGAATTGACGAGCGATCGCATCGAGCAAGCCCTCACCGAAGTCGGACTCACCCATTTACCCCTCAGTACGTCGCCCAATGCCCTTAGTGGTGGACAGCAGCGTCGTCTTGCCTTCGCCGTGCAGCTCATTCGCCAACCAAACCTGCTGCTGTTAGATGAACCCACCGCAGGCTTAGACTGGTCAATGCGGCAACAGTTGATTGGTCTACTGGCAAAGCTTAAAGCACACTGGAGCTTGCTCGTTGTTTCTCACGATGCCGGAGAACTGGCAGATATTGCTGACCAGTGCTGGACATTGAATCATGGTGAACTAACCGCAGTGCAACCGCATGAGCTTAAAAAAACGCGCAAAAAAATCGTAGAAGCAGGAAGGGGTGAGGAATGAGGGATGAAGGGGTGGAGGAGCTGAACTGGGCTGAGGCAGAGGAAGCAGGGGAAGAGAAAGAAGCAGGGGAAGGGAAAGAGGCTGTGATGCATAAGGGGGGCGCAGAGGTAGAGACCCTCACAACATCGCCGAGGCAAAGGAAACCGCACACTACAACCCTTACGCCTGACCTGCGATCGCCCCTGTTACCTCCAATGGAGGAATGGCAATTAACGTTGCGTTGGCAACCAGAAGCACATCAACAGGCGCAGTTTCAACAGCTTTATGCCCTGACGCTGGCTGGTAATCGTCAGTTTAATCTCACGCGCATTACAGAGCCAGCAGAGTTTTGGGAGAAACATCTGTGGGATTCGCTGCGAGGAGTGCAGCGTTTTTTGCACGAAGATTGGGAGTCGGGAGGCAGAAGGCAGAAGGCAGGGGGCAGAAGGCAGGGGGCAGAGGGAGCGGGGGAAGCAGGGGCGGCAGAGGAGGAAGATAAAACTCACCTCTCACCTTTCACCTCTTTCAAGGTCATCGACATTGGCACGGGTGCTGGGTTTCCAGGTTTGCCTGTGGCGATCGCTCAACCCAATTGGACGGTCACGTTACTAGATGCAACGCGCAAAAAAATTACCTTTATTGATCAGGTGATTGCCCACATGGGGCTTACCAATGCCACAACGTTAGTAGAGCGGGTCGAGCAAGTGGGACGGCAACGACTCCGGCGGCAAGCCTATGATCTGGCATTGATCCGAGCGGTGGCAGCAGCACCAGTCTGTGCAGAGTATGCGCTACCGTTGCTAAAAGTTGGTGGCTGTGCAGTGCTCTATCGAGGACAGTGGTCAGAGGCTGAAACTACATCCCTGGAAGCGGCAGTCGCTGTTCTGGGTGGCAAGATAGATGCGATCGAAGCCTTTACAACTCCGCTAACGCAGGGCGATCGTCACTGCATCTATTTGAAAAAGATCGCACCCACCCCAAACGAATTTCCACGGGCGATCGGCATTCCAGCGCAGAAGCCGCTTGGGTTGGAACTGGATACCATTGCGTAAGGGCGATCCTTCGTAATCGCCCTTACGCAATGGTGTAACTCTAATGTCGTCCACTAGGGCGACGGGAGACAGGCGATCGCGCACCAGGTCGTTCACCATCCACATGGCGGGCAGTACGTGGGGGAGCAACCGCTTGGGGCGATCGAGAGGGGACACGATCGTGGCGTTTGCTGCGAGAGGCTTGTCCACGCTGTCCGTTCTGAATCGGTTCTGGTTTGGCGTGGGGGTTTGGCTCAAACCCTGGAACGATTTCTCTCGGTAAGGGCTGCTTGATGAGCCGTTCAATATCTGCCAGCAGTTTTAGTTCATCCACACAAACCAGCGAGACTGCTTCGCCTTCGGCACCCGCACGCCCCGTACGACCAATGCGATGGACGTAATCTTCAGGCACGTTGGGTAGCTCAAAGTTGACAACGTGCGGGAGATCGCTGATGTCGATGCCGCGTGCCGCAATATCAGTAGCGACTAACACCTGCAAGCTACCGTCTTTGAACTTCGCCAGTGCACGGGTACGCGCCGCCTGACTCTTGTTGCCATGAATTGCCAGTGAGGGAATGCGATCGTCCATCAACTGTTTAACCAGGCGATCAGCTCCGTGCTTGGTACGAGTAAAGACCAAAACCTGAAACCAGTTGTGTTCTTTGATGAGATGAGTCAACAGTTGGCGCTTTTGCTCACGATCAACGGGATACACTTTCTGCGCGACAGTATCGGCAGTAAGATGACGGCGCTCTGCCTCAATCAACGTTGGGCGATCGAGCAGGCTAGACGCAAACGCTTTAATATCGCTGGAAAACGTTGCAGAGAACAGCAGGTTTTGCCGCTGCTTGGGCAAGAGGGCAAGAATGCGGCGAATATCGCGGATAAAGCCCATATCCAACATGCGATCGGCTTCATCCAGCACCAGAATCTCAACACGCGATAGATCCACCGTTCCTTGCTGCACGTGATCGAGCAACCGCCCTGGGGTCGCTACGAGAATGTCAACACCACCTTTGAGGCGTTGCACCTGTGGATTCATCCCCACGCCACCAAAGATCGTCATTGAGGTGAGCCGCACGTACTTGCCGTACACGCGCACGCTTTCTTCAACCTGTGCAGCCAGTTCACGAGTGGGAGTGAGAATTAACGCTCTGATGGGCGATCGTTTCTTGGGCTGACTGCTAGACACAGACGAACGATCGCCCTTTTCTGACAAAAGATGCAAAATTGGCAGTGTGAAACCAGCCGTCTTGCCAGTACCCGTTTGAGCACCCGCTAGCAAGTCACCACCGGATAGCACAGCCGGAATCGCTTGCAGTTGAATGGGTGTAGGTTCGGTATAACCGCGCTCTGTAATGGCGCGGAGAATGGCATCGGAAAGACCGAGATTGGAAAACGACATAAGGCTCCAGTAATAGCATCAGCCCCCGCCGTTAGCAGCGTCAGTCTTAGGCGGACGGATCAAAATTTTGAAGGGCTGAAAAGGCAGTGACGCTAGGACTGGAAGCGAATGCCACAGCTTTGCATTCTAGCAGAGTGTAGCTTTTTGTGTTGCCGAGTTGCGATCGCCCACTGCTCTACCCTCAAACCTCTACTCCCAACACACCCCACTTCCGACTCTTACTGCCTCACTCGCTTCAACACCTTCAGCAACTCCTCCGTCTGCCACGGCTTCACTAAACTGTTGGCACACAGAATGCCAGATGCCGCGACCGCAGGGACACCAATTCCAGGCATGGTGCTGTCGCCAACGCGGTATAAGTCGAGAATGGGCGTTTGGGTGCTGGGAAACATGCCCTGACCAGCCGCGATCGCAGGACCATATGTTCCCTGATGGCGGCGCAGGTAGCGGGCATGGGTAAGCGGTGTACCGATTAGTTCTAAAACGATGCGCGATCGCAGATCGGGGATGACTTTTTCTAACGCTCGAAACAAGGGTTCTGCGCGTGCTTGCTTGCGTTCTGCATAGTCACCATCTCGTTGCCAGTCGGTGTAGAGTTCTAAAGTGTAGGCATGAACAACATGATGACCTGGTGGAGCGAGAGTAGCGTCCCATACAGAGGGAATAGAGATCATGCAGGTGTTGCCCGGAACGGTGATGTCTTGTTTGGCATCGTGCAGGACAACATGATGTCCCGTGAGATGCTCCAACCCGTCAGCCCGAATGCCCAGATGCAAATGCATAAAGCTATCGACAGCGGGGGTTGCTAAGGCTGTTTGACGATAGGTTGCGGGTAAAGCGTCCGGTTTCAATAGGTGATTGTACGTGTCCCAAACAGTGGCGTTGGAGATGATGATCGCCGCCTTCAAGATCTCACCATTTCGCAAGCGCACCCCCACCGCTTTACCAGCTTCCACCAAAATCTGCTCCACATGAGTACCGAGTCGTAACGTACCGCCCCATTTTTGCAAGCCTCGTACCAATGCTTGCACGATTGCGCCACTGCCACCGATGGGATAATCGACCACAGATCGCGTCCGTTCGCCAAACATGAAGGCAACTTCGGGTGCGATCGTCCCCTCGGCTTTCAGACCAGAAAGCAAAAAGCATTCTAAATCAATCAAGCGTCGTAACCAGGGGTCATGCAGGTCGCGCATTAAGTCGGCAACTGAGCTTTGGACGGCACCGAGTTGGGGCAGAAGTTTGAACAAGGCAGGCAAATAGCGACCCAGAAGGACAGGCACCAAATTGAAGTCTGCCCGTAACGCCAAAGTAGGAATGCCTCGCAGCGCGTCATACAAACCCAGCAGCCGTTTTTCGAGTCGAGCTAATTCTGCTGCACCCTGCGGTGTAATTTGCGCGATCGCTTCCCGATAGCGATCGACATTGCCGTAAACCGGGAAGGAGCCTTCAGGAAAGTGGTAATGCCCCATTGGGTCGTAGGCGATCGCGGGCACCGTTTCACCTAACACATCCAACACCTGTCGTAATGGATTGAGCGAGTGGCGATCGCTCAGACCGCAGTAAAACGACGGCCCTGAATCAAACTCAAAGCCCTGTCGCGAGAAGCTATGCGCCGCGCCGCCCGGAATCGTGTGGCTCTCACAAACCACGACTCGCTTGCCATAACGAGCCAACAGCGATCCTGCAACCAGACCACCAATGCCGCTGCCAATGACGATAACCTCATACTCGCTAGGATTAATCTGTTTCGACATGCTCGATTTATCCTGCTAAATGCCGCCAAGAAACGCCTTTGGCATTGTAACGAGCTACAGAGCAAGGTGGAGATCAGCGGTCAGCGGTCAGCTTTTAGGCCGTTAGGAAACTAGAGTTTGCCAAGCCGATCGCGCAGAATCTCTGCTTGCTTTTCGGCTTCTGCCAGCGTTGCCCGTGCGCCTTCCACGACATCCGCAGGGGCTTTGTTGACGAAGCCAGGATTGCCGAGACGACCGGAGAGGGACTGAATTTCAGCCTCCACCCGTTTGAGATCGCGCTCGATTTTAGTACGTTGTGCCCCAAGGTCAACGACACCTGCCAGCGGAATCACAACCTGTACAGTACCGACTACGCCTGCGATCGCCTGGGATGCATCGGTGTCTACCTGCGCTGCATCATTAATAGTCGTAATGGTCAGGGTTTCCACTTTCGCCAGTTCTTTGATGTAAGCCTGTCCAGCGGTGAGGATTTGCTGTTCGCGATCGCTCTCCGTCTGCAAAATGGCGGTGACTTTCACCGCTGGCTTAATTTCGGCATCGGCACGTAAATTGCGAATGGTGCGAATGGTGCCGATAAGCAAGTCAAACTGCTGTTCCAGTTCGGTATCGATCAGGCTGGCATCTACTTCTGGATACGGTTGCAGTGCTAGATAGCGATCGTCGCCTGCTTGCGTCAACGTGTGCCAGATCTCCTCAGTAATGTGTGGCGTGAAGGGATGCAGCAGCTTGAGAATGCCTTCCAAAACAAAGATCAGCACGTTTTGAGCCGTGCGCTTCGACTCAGCATCATCGCCTAATAGCCGTGGTTTGACTAGTTCAATATACCAATCGCAGAAGTCACCCCAGATGAATTCATAGAGACCTTTGGCGGCTTCGCCTAACCCGAAATTGTCGATTTGGTCGCGGGTTTGCTGCGTGACCTGGTGGAAGCGAGAGAGAATCCAGCGATCAGCGAGTTCGAGGGAGTGGGGAGTAGGGAGTGGGGAATGGGGGGTAGACAACTGCGCCTCCCGACTCCCGATTCCAGACTCCCAACTCTCCAAATTCATCAGTACGAAGCGAGAAGCGTTCCACAGCTTGTTGGTGAAGTTGCGGGACGCTTCCACAGTGGCGGATTCATCAGTTTTGCGGTTGTACTCCAGACGGATATCCTGTCCGGCTCCGGCTACTTCGCGGATCAGCGTGTAGCGGAGAGCATCCGTGCCATATTTATTGATCAGCAAGAGTGGATCAATGCCATTGTTAGACGACTTGGACATCTTTTTGTTGTTTTCGTCCCGCACCAAGCCGTGAATGTAAACGGTCTGGAAGGGCATCTGTCCGGTAAAGTGTCCTGCCATCATGGTCATGCGGGCAACCCAGAAGAAAATGATGTCGAAGCCCGTCACCAACGTTGTGGTGGGATAGTAACGTGCCAGATCTGCTGTTTGTTCAGGCCAGCCTAGCGTCGAAAAGGGCCACAGCCCTGATGAGAACCAGGTATCGAGTACATCGGGATCTTGCACCAACTGCACATTGGCTCCAAACTGGGCGATCGCTTTCTCTTGTGCCTCCGCTTCATTCTTCGCCACTACAAAAGGCGTATCGTCCGTAATTTCGCCGTCTGTTTCGTTGACGGCATACCAGGCAGGAATTTGATGCCCCCACCAGAGTTGACGCGAAATGCACCAATCCCGCAAGCTGACGAGCCAATCGCGATAGACTTTCGTCCAGCGATCGGGCACAAAGGCAGGCGAATGCTGCTGATCCAAAAAGTCCAGCGTCTGATCTGCCATCGGTCGAATTTTGACAAACCATTGAGTAGAGAGCAGCGGTTCGACGGGCACTTTACCGCGATCGCTATAGGGCACCGTATGCTTGTAGTCCTCGATCTTGACCAGAAAGCCTTCTTCTAGCTGTGCAACCACATTCTTCCGGGCGACAAAGCGATCTTGCCCCTGAAAAGCGCCTGCATTCTCATTCAGAGAACCGTCTTTGTTCATGATGTTGATGAAGGGCAGGTTGTGGCGCTTGCCCATCTCAAAGTCATTCGGATCGTGGGCAGGGGTAACTTTGACGCAACCTGTCCCAAAGGTGGAATCCACATACTCGTCCGCAATGATGGGGATTTGCCGACCCACGAGAGGTAGCGTCAGGGTTTTGCCAACAAAGGCTTTATAGCGATCGTCGTTGGGATTCACCGCAACGGCTGTATCGCCCAGCATTGTCTCTGGTCGTGTGGTTGCCACTTCCACAAAGCCAGAACCATCGGTGAGCGGATAGCGGAAGTGCCACAGATGCCCGTTTACTTCCCGGTTCTCGACTTCAAGGTCAGACACAGCGGATTGCGTGGCAGGGCACCAGTTGACGAGATATTTGCCACGATAAATCAGCGCTTCATCATAGAGTTTGACAAACGCCTCTAGCACTGCCTCAGATAGCCCTTCATCCAGCGTGAACCGTTCCCGTGACCAGTCCACCGAAAGCCCTAGCCGTCGCAGTTGACCGACGATCGTGCCGCCCGATTCTTCTTTCCATGCCCAGGCACGTTCTAAATACGCTTCTCGACCAACATCCTGCCGCTTTTTGCTCTGCGCCTTCAGTTCTCTATCGAGAATCGCGCTGACTGCAATGCTGGCATGGTCAGTGCCTGGTAGCCAGAGAGTGTTGCGCCCTAGCATTCGGTGATAGCGCACCAGGACATCAATTAAGGAATGCTCAAAGGCGTGACCCATGTGCAAACTGCCCGTCACGTTAGGCGGCGGAATCACCACGCAGTAGGGTTCACCAGGATGATTGGGGTCAGCTTTAAATACGTCGTTGGCTTCCCATAATTGCTGCCACTTGGCTTCGGCGGTTGCGGGATCATATTGGCTGGGCAAATTGGGGGTTGCGGCGGTCATGGGAGAAGCTGCGTGTATTTAACTTTGATACATTCTGCCACGATGCGCGGTTAGGATGTGCCCCTTGATAGCCTCACTTAGGAATGCTTTGTAGCCACTCCCGGAGCGATCGCAGGGCGGTCATCAGCCCCAGCGCATCGCTTTCATCAATAAATTGCAGAATTCGACCAGCGGGCAAAAATGGAAACGCCAGCCCATGAGTCGCTTCAACGTAACGATCGCCCTCTAAACAATAGATCTGCAAGGTTCCTTTGAGAAAATCATCACCGAGTTGACTAACGTAGCGCCACACTTCAGCGACACCGATCGCGGCATAGAGCGCAAGCCTGTCACTTGTACGCGGGCTAAAGGAAACGTCCAGCACTAAATCGGGTGGTGGATCGACCGCAAGATCGATCGCCCTCTTACCGTGCACTGCCGCAGCGTGTTGGATGTAGTAACCGGTCTCTGGTTCGATCGCGATGCCCAAATCAGGACGCTTCAATGTGGGTGCCTTGTAGCCTTCCACACGCAGTGCCCCTTCATCTGCCAGCACAAGGATCAGCGACTCGATGAGCTTATGGCAGCGGTCGTGTTCCTCCAGTGGTGTCATTAGTTCCAGGCGATTGCGAGCGAACGTGAAGCGAGCCGATCGTTCTGCGCCCATTTCTGCCAGTAGTGTTTCAAACTGCTGCCAGCTTACTTTTTCCAGCACGACTCGTTGTTCGCTGGGTTTCGGTGCTTTTGCCATGAATCGTTCGTAGAAATGCGCTTGTCTCCATTAACGCATCTGTAAGGCGAAGCGCGATCGCACGGCTTCAATGATCGTCGGGCAAATGATCCGTGTATTGATTAATTGCTTCTACCATGATCTGCGAATACGGTTCAAGAATTGTGGCGGAGACGTGCAATGCTGCTAACGCATCCGAAAAGTCTTCTGAATCAGGGTTAGCCGTCTATAGCGTATTGAGTGCCGCGATCGCTCGTTCTAGCTGTGGTTGATAATCAGCCAAGTGTGCCTTGAGCAATGTCAAGGAGTTAGCGTAAGTCACTGTCATTTTTTAAGTCTCCGTGTCAGATCCCCGACTTCTGAATCAGATTTAGCAAATCATAGTGAGACTGAACAAAGAAGTTGGGGATCTATATTCCTGCTTCGCTTTGTGTCTTCTATCGCCCTCAACGATGACGAAATTCTTTGGCAAGGCAATAATAGACGGAACGCCAACCGCTGTGCCTTACTATGCCTCAACCGCAACGCCTGGACTACCGCAACCGCGATCTGCGAAATCGATCGTTTAAAAACAAAGATCTGGCAGGCGCAGACTTCAGTGGTGCTGACATTCGGGGGTGCGACTTTAGCGCTGCCACGTTAACAGGCGCAAACTTTCAGCAAGATAGAACGGGGCAGAGTCGTAGGCAGTTCATCATTCAGCTTGTTCGTGTGGTCGGTGGCACTGCCGGTGGCGCTGCCGGTGGCGCTGTTGCCGTCTCTTTCGCTAGCGCGATCGCTGTCCCTTTTGCTGTCGCTGTCTCTTTCGCTGTCATTGTCGGTGACGGTATCTCTTTCACTGGTGCTGTTGTTTTCGCTGTCGTTAGCAGTGGCGCTGTTGTTGTTGCCATCCACGGTACGACCTTTGCAATCTCTGCCTTTGGTAAAGGCGCAATTGCCGAAGGGCTTCTTTACACTGAACTTTCCGTTCTTCTCACTAGTTTTGCTCTTTATTTGTTCAGAGAACTCATCCAAACCATTCGCAACACACCCGGAACTATCTTCAAGGGTGCCAATCTGACCTACGCAAAGTTTGATCAGGTCAGCATTCAAAGCGCTGATTTTTCGGATGCAACTCTTGATTTTGTGGACTGGACTGGTGCATCTTTAGTGCGATGTCAATTCTCCAACAGCTTTGATCAAAGGATTAGGCAACTTTGCACCAGTCGCAACGGTCGCGGTCAAGATTACAGCCACGTCAACCTAAACCGTCTTTACCTGGCAGGAGTGACACTGGCGGGTGCTAATTTACGGAGGGCAAACTTAAACGACGCAAATTTGAAGGGTGCCAACTTAGAACGAGCCAATTTGCAAAGTACCCAGGCATTAGGCACGGATTTCTCCAACGCTGCCTTGACGGGAGCCTACATTCAGAACTGGGGCATCAATGCAGATACTTGCTTCACTGATGTTCGTTGCGACTACATTTATTTGGAGCCAGACGAACAGGCGCGTCAACCTGCCAGCGGGAGCTTCGCGCCAGGGGATTTTGCCAAACTGGTCAATCAGTTCTCCAAAACGCTCGATTTTCTCTTTCGCAATGGCATTGAACCGCAGGCGTTTGATGTGGCGCTCCGCAATTTGCTCACGAAGTACGAGGATGCAGGTTTGTCGCTACAGGCTGTGGTGGATGTGGGCGATGGCGATCGGCTCGTCAAGCTCAACGTTACCAATCCCAATACTGACTACGCACCTATGCACGCGCAGTTTATGCACGACTACATAGCAATGCAGAAGCAACTGGAGGCAGCGCGAGAAGAAAAGCAGGCATTGCAGCAAAATCTCGCCCATGCGGAAGGGCGACTCACTGTCTATCAAGAGCAATCGGTGTTCTTACAAGGCTTTGTTTATCATCAAACTAACCAATTTAGTAGACCGTCGTTCAATGCTCCTAACTCTCAATTCACAGGTGATCTTATGCCAAACAATGACAATAAAATCCAGGTCGGTAACGTGCAAGGCGATGTAAGCGGTATTGCAGGCGGCGACATTAGCGGCGTGGCAGGCAAAGACATCACAGGTGCAGCAGGCGGCGACATCAGCAGCACACTCACCCTCACACTTGATCAACTGGAAGCCTCAAACGCGCCTGAAATACTCAAGCTGGCAGATTTGCTGAAGCAACTCAAAGCTGCCATTGAAAAGCCCGACGCTGGCTTAGACAAAAAAGACCAGGAGAAAGCGCTGAAGCATCTGGATGCGATCGCCAAATTAGGTAACGACCCCAAAAATGCTGACCTGCTAGAAAAAGCAGGCGATGCGCTGGATGCACTGCCCACGATCATCAAGCGCGGCAATGGGCTAATGGAATTTGCTGAGAAGCATTTGCCCACGATCTTGTCAGGCGTAAGAGCGGTTTTGGCACCTTTGGGAGTTTCCTGGTAGCGGTCTAAGTTTGATCCGTCAAAATGCCAAAACGCCATTAAAAGGGCTAGGAGTGCAATGATTACTCAAATCATGGTTCAACCCTCATTCTGGGTCGAGTCTGGTATTACGGTTCAGAAAGTGAGAAACCTCAATCTGTTCAAATTTACCAATGAGCTTCAGGCTCGGCTAGAAGAACTCTTGGCACTGCACAAAGCAGGTTTGCTAAATTCAGAACAGGAAGCTGAACTAGCAGGCATTACAGAACTCGATCGCATCTTTACGATGTTGAATGCCAGACTGATTGCAGAGTCATGACCATCTTTCCGATTATTCAAGGTTGTCCCAGCAAGGTTGAACCGCTGTACAGTAGAGTGAGAAGCCGTTACAAACTGAAACAGTGGATTCCTCGCCAGCCGCAAAACCCCAACTTAAACGCCGATCGCTCCAAACGACACCAGCCAAGATCTTTCACTGGGTCAACATCGTTAGCCTGTTTTTAATGCTGACCAGTGGCTTGCAGATTTACAATGCCAATCCAGTCTTTGGTGGGCGTGAAGGGTTTCATTTTCCCTTCTTTGGCTTATTGGGTGGCTGGTTAGCAGGCGGACGGCACTGGCACTTTGCCGCTATGTGGTTTTTTTCGCTCAATCTACTCTGGTACGGCGTGTATGTGCTGGTGACGCAGCGGTGGCAGCATCGTTATGTGGGTAGCAACGACATCAAAGCATTGCAACAGAGCAAGAATCCCAAACGACGTGTTTATGCATGGCATCGCCTTGTTTATACGTCCATTATCCCGATTTTGCTGCTGGCGCTTTTGAGCGGCATTGGTATGTATAAACCCGCTCAGTTTCACTGGATTGTTGATTTTTTCGGTGATTGGTTTGCGATCCGCGTCACACACTTTCTCACGGTGCCGATTGTGCTTGCGTTTGCGATCGCCCACTCTCTCCTTGCCTTCAAAGCAGGCGGCGATCGGCTCGTAGATTCCATGTTTTTGGACGAGAAGGTAGAAAGCTAGAAGGCTGAAGGCTGTAGCTTGCTTCTCCGAAGGAGCAGGCTAAAAGCGAGTGTTCAAATTTAACTTAAAACTCAAAACTGCCCCTAACTCATAACGTTCCCTATCCCTCTCATGTCCCCAACTGACGACACTTCCGACTCTCTCCCTCGCCGTAGTTTTCTTCGTATCGCTGGTCTGACCGGCGCAGGCTGGATTGTGGGCACCGCTGGGCTAACGCTGGCAGAAGGCTTAGCGGGCAAGCTGTTTATGCCTGTGAACGATCGCCTGGATGCACTCTTGCTGAATCCCCAAAAGCTCATACCAGAGTTTCCTGTCAGCGCGATCGAGCCAGCGGCACTTATTGAGAATACGTTTCGGTTTGTGCCACGGATTGACCCAGGAGTGTTTCGCTTGACGGTAGACGGTGCTGTAAACAAGCCGCTAAGTCTAGATTTAACGACGCTTCAGCAGATGCCGTTGACATCGATGGTGGTTCGCCATGTCTGTGTTGAAGGGTGGGCGGCGATCGTGCAGTGGGGCGGCATCCGACTGAGTGATCTTATTGCACTGGCACAACCAAAGGCAGACGTGCGCTACGTCTATTTTCAATCAGCCGATGGCTATTACGAAAGCTGGGATCTCGCATCAGTGCTGCATCCTCAAACCATGCTGGCATATCAAATGAATGGTGCGCCGCTGCCTGCCAAGAATGGTGCGCCGCTACGTCTTGCCTCGCCGCTAAAGCTAGGTTACAAGCTGAGTAAGTGGGTGACAGGCATTACGCTGGTGAGCGAGCTATCGCAGCAGCGAGGCTATTGGGAAGATTTGGGCTATGAGTGGTTTGCAGGGCTTTAGGGATATCGGCGTACAGCACGCACGTTGAAGAAGGACCGTGGAGGGGTAAAAGCGTGGAGGGGTGAAGGGTGGAACTGATACAAGTAAGACTGTTTGGAAGTAGCGGAACTTTAGGGCTGCAAGATTAATTGCCATTCAACTGCTTTTGGGTTCCATGTTGGCATAGCAGTTTCGTCCACAACGTAGGGTCCCCAGTAGCGCCCGGAGCCGTCTTGAGCAAACGCAACCAGCACATCCCCTCTTTTGAGCTTGAGGGTACGATCGGGCAACGACACCAGCAACCCATTCGCACCACCTTCTTCGGGTGCAAAATCCCAGTGAGCAGGCACTTCGTAGCTAGATGGCTCATCTGGCTGGGCGATCGCCGACTCTGTCTTACCGCTGCCCTGCTTTACCTCTTGTTTTGGCAACAGCGCCACCCGTACTGGATAACTAGTCGGATTGCCAACTCGCAAGACACCACTCCGGATGCTAGCCGTACCAACACGCTTGTCAGGAAGCGCCTCAACGGGCTGGGCTGCTGTGGGTACAGGAACAGGTTTAGCGCTGGGTGCAAGGGTTGGCTGATTCGTTGGCTGCGTAGCTGGCGAAGCGGGCGCGGCTTTAGGCAACTCGCTATCAGCTGAAGGTAGATCGATTGCAGAGGGCACGATCGCGCTGGTAGTAAAGCGTTGATAGACGACCCACCCACTGACCAGACATAAAAGCGTTGCCAAGGTTGCACCAACAACGGGGTAGCATCGCAATTTCATATACCTAGCTGGTTTACCCGCCATCGTTTTCCTGCCATCCACATCCCTGCTTTAGTAATAGCAATCTTTCAGCACCTGCGGGGAAGAAATATTCTAAAGTGAAACAGAGAAAACGTTGAGCTGGTCAATGCTGTCCTGGCGGTTTGAAGCGACCACCTGCTCGATGATCGAGACCGTCCATCAAGAGCCATTCAGCTATGCAAAATACTCGTCTCAACAGTTTGGTGGATCGGACGACCGATCGCCTGGGCAGTTGGCTACAAAACCCGTGGCGACGAGTCTCGGTTCTAATCATCAGTCTGTTGTTCGGTAACTATGTTGGACCCGCGCTTTCTCTAGTTGCAGGTCAACAAGGGCAGGTAGACATCGTTGTTGCCGCGCTAGTCGTCGCGTTGACCGAACTAATCAGTCTGTTTGCGTATCGCCGAAGACCCGAAGGGACGCGATCGCTCTTGCTGGATTCTCTCAATGCCTTCAAGGTCGGCTTAACGTACAGCTTGATTGTGGATGCATTCAAGCTTGGCTCATAAACAGTGGTTAAAAGTCAGATTGGAATTTATTGCCTCCTGCCTTCTGCCTCCTATCCTCTACCTCCTGCCTTCTGCCCTCCGCCTTCTGTAAATGCTATAAATCGAACTAGACGCTCACTCATTGCCCATGTCTCCTACTGATTTGTCTTCTGCTGATTTGTCTGCTGCTAACTTATTGCCTCACGTGTCTACTGTGACTCAGGAGAAGTTTGCGGCGCTGCGATCGCACCTTGCCACCCATCGGTTAGATGGCTACCTTGTGCCTGCCGCTGACGAACATTTGAATGAATACTTACCAGAGGCAAAGCGGCGACGGATCTGGTTGAGTGGCTTTTCGGGTTCGGCTGGCGATTTGCTCGTTGGTCAAGAGACGGCGTGGCTGTTTGTCGATTCGCGCTATTACGAACAGGCGGATCTAGAAGTTGATCCGACGTTGATGCAGGTATCCAAGCTGGGACTAGACGGGCAGAAAACTTTGGAGGAAAGGCTGGAAGCGCTGGGTCGAGAGGCAACGCAAGCAGGCAGCCGTTTTCGCCTGGGGTTTGACCCGTTTACGCTGACGGTAAGTCAGTTTCGCAACTTTCAGAAGCAGTTGGAACCATCGGGGGTCGTGTTAGTGCCGATCGCTGGCAATCTGGTCGATCGCGTCCGCCTGCAACAGCCCTGGGTGAGTGCAGAACCGTTGCCAACCTATGCTGATGCCAAATTGTTTTACCTGCCCGACGCACTAACGGGAGAAACCATTGAGCAAAAGCTAAAGCGCGTTAGAGAGGCGATGCACAAAGCAAATGCAGACGTGTTGCCCATCACCAAGCTCGACCAAATTGCGTGGCTCTACAACCTGCGCGGTTGGGATGTCCCGTATAACCCGGTGTTTATTGCTTATACGATCGTCACGCCCAAGGCTGCCTACCTGTTCACCAATCTCGATCGCATTGATCTCGACTTGCAAGCATTCTTGCAAGAACAGGTGACGCTACACCCGTATGAACTCTATGGGGAGACACTGAAGGCGCTCGTTGCCCAGGCTCCAAACCAGCGGGTACTCATCGATCACAAGCACACAACCATGGGAACCCATGAGCTGCTTACCGATCCCGTTGCTCCGATCGCCTGCAAAATTGTCGAGGGAAGCAACCCGATCGAGGGCATGAAAGCCCGCAAGAACGCGATCGAAATCTCGCAGATGCAGCAGGCAAACCTGAAGGCAAGCCGCGCCAAAACTCGTACTTTGAAGTGGGTTTCTGATCAATTCAACAGCAAAGAAATCCTTACAGAAGCCGATGTCGCTGCAACCGTGGAACAGTTTTATGCCGAAGAAGCTAATTTTCAAGGCTTGAGCTTCAACACGATCGCTGGAGCCGGAGCCAATAGCTCGATCGTCCACTACGGCACCCCTAACCCTCAGCGAGTGCTGCATGACGGCGAATTTCTGCTGCTCGATTCTGGCGCACAGTACGCTTCCGGCACCACAGACGACACACGCACGTTAATCGTCGGCAACCCCACTCCAGAGCAAGTGGAATGCTACACCGAAGTCTTGAAAGCTCACATTAACTGTGCCATGCAGCGCTTTCCCAAAGGTACCACCGGAGCGCAACTGGACGGCATTACGCGATCGACCCTCTGGTTTGCAGGGCTAGACTACGGGCACGGTACCGGACACGGAGTGGGCGCGTTTCTGAATGTGCATGAAGGTCCAAACGGTATCAGCAAGCGAGTCAGCGAACCACTGGAACCGGGCATGGTGACTAGCATTGAACCAGGCTTTTACAAATCAGGCTGGGGCGGCATCCGTATCGAAAATCTGTACGTCGTTAAGGATCTAACACCCGCAGGCGAAACGTCAGAAACAGACGCAAAGCCAGATCCCAACAAACTCACTTGGTATGGCTTTGAACCACTAACCTACATTCCCTTCGACAAACGCCTGATCGATCACGATCGCCTTGACGAGCGTCACCAGGCATGGCTGGCACAGTATAACGAGGCGATCGTTGCTAGGCTCACCCCCACACTTAGCCCCGAAGAAGCCACCTGGCTCCAGGAGGTTTGTACCGTTTAGCCACCCTTGCAACGTTTGGATGATTGGCAAAAACCGTGATGCTATTGATGAGATTGAAGCCATGACGATCGCCACCCAGCAACCCATCACCCTCGAAGCCTTTCTGAAACTGCCAGAAACAAAGCCTGCCAGTGAATACATCAATGGCGCAATCATCCAAAAGCCAATGCCAAAGGGAAAGCATAGCCAACTTCAGTTGAGACTCTGTAATGCTGTCAACGAGATCGGAGTAGCCCAACAAACCGTCTATGCCTTGCCGGAATTGCGCTGCACGTTTGGTACACGCTCGCTCGTGCCGGATGTGGCTGTGTTCCAGTGGTCGCGTATTCCCTTTGATGCTGATGGAGAAATCCCTAACGATTTTTTGATGCACCCAGATTGGGTCATTGAAATTCTTTCGCCTGAGCAGGCTTCAAACCGCGTCACAGGGAACATTCTGCATTGTCTCCATCATGGTTGCAGCTTGGGTTGGCTGATTGGTCCCGGCGATCGCTCCATTCTTGCCTTCCTACCGAAACAAGAGCCAGTGCTGTATGAAGGTAATGACCTACTCCCAGTGCTGGCAGGAGTGCCGCTAGAACTGACCGTACAGCAGGTTTTCAATTGGCTCAAAATGTCCGGCTAGTTCGTTATCGTGATCATGGCTGCAAGTATTGAGTAGCAACCGCTGGAACTCTACACCGCTGCTAGCGTCTGCCTTGTAAGCCTTAGCATGACTGAGCGTTTCAGTCCTTTAGCAACCCGCATTTTAGGGGTGGGCTTTACTAGCAATTCCGTCTGGACAAACAGTAAGCGTGACTGCAATGTATACGTCTAATCTGGATTTTGAATGGGCTAGGATGAGCGTAAGAATAATGCTATGCAGTGCTTTCATCCTGGTCTCACAGTTGTGAAAAACAACGTGAGCGGCTAGAGGTGCGATCGGTTTCAGTGCTTTGACTTAACGTTTTACACTTGCGGACTGGACAGTACAACAATGAAGATTTCCATTTATAAACAAGGCAACGTACGCAAATCTCCCTGGAAAACGCCAGCGGCTTACTTGTTACTGCCACTCTTAGGAGCAGGGACAGCGCTGCTAGGTGATCACTGGCTGTCGTCTAACACAGCTTCGACCCAGGTGGCGATCGCCCAAACAGCCCGTCCTCCAGCACAAACCCAGTTGCTTGCCCAGACACCCAACCGCAGTAGCGCCATTCTTTCGTCTAGCGATCCCAACTTTGTTGTCAACGTGGTTGATCGCGTGGGTCCTGCTGTCGTGCGTATTGACTCCTCACGTACCGTCAAAAACCGCCGACCCGCCATCTTTAATGATCCGTTTTTCCGACAGTTTTTTGGCGATGTGCCAACGGGTCCATCGACTCGTGTTGAGCGTGGCACAGGTTCCGGGTTCATCATCAAAAACGATGGGCTAATTTTGACCAACGCGCACGTAGTGGATGGTGCCGATACTGTAATCGTGACGCTGAAAGATCAGCGCGAGCTAAAAGGCAAGGTGCTGGGCGTTGACCCCCTCACTGATGTCGCTGTCATCAAAGTAGAAGCAACCAATCTGCCAACTGTTAGCATCGGCAATTCCGATCAACTGCGACCAGGCGAATGGGCGATCGCGATCGGCAACCCCCTCGGTCTCGACAATACTGTGACAGTCGGTATTATCAGTGGTACGGGTCGCACCAGTTCGCAAATCAAAGCGCCCGATAAGCGCGTAAGTTTTATCCAAACCGATGCTGCGATTAATCCTGGCAACTCCGGTGGTCCCTTGCTCAATCAGCGCGGCGAAGTCATCGGCATGAACACCGCCATTATTGGGGGTGCCCAAGGCTTAGGGTTTGCCATTCCCATCAATACTGCGCAGCAAATTTCAAACCAACTTGTCACCACTGGTAAGGCGAGCCACCCGTATCTGGGCATCCGCATGACAACCCTCACGCCAGAGCTGAGGAAGCAGGTCAACAGCGACCCTGAAGCAGGTATCACTGTGAAAGAAGACAGCGGTGTGCTGGTCTATCGCGTGATGCGTGGTTCTCCGGCGGCTCAAGCGGGGCTTCAACCCGGTGACGTAATCCAGAAAATCAATGGTCAGCCCGTTAAAACAGCGGACGGTGTGCAGCAAGCCGTGGCACAGAGTTCTGTTGGCGGTAGTCTTCAGGTGGAGTTTAAGCGCAATGGACAAACGATGACGCTAGCAGTCCGCCCTGGTGCGTTCCCTACGCAGACAGCGCAGACTGAGTAAGGGAGGAAGGGCAGGAGAAGGAAGGATGAGGGAGGAAGGGCTTCTCTGCCTCTCCTCTCCCCTTGCCTCCCCTGCTCCCTCCGTCCCCTTGCCTCACCTGCTTTCCTTACATAGACGATCGCTTTAGACCAAAAATATCCATTTGTTGTCACGTCCTATGCCTGAGTTGCTTGAAGTAATCGAGTTGGGAAATCCCATTCTGCGTCAGAAAGCGCAGCCTGTGGAGAATGTTCAGTCAGAACGCATTCAAACGCTGGTTGAAAATCTACTGATCACGGTTAAAGAGGCAAATGGGGTTGGCATTGCTGCGCCGCAAGTTGCCCAGTCCGATCGCCTTTTCATAGTGGCATCGCGTCCGAATCTGCGGTATCCCAACGCACCAACGATGGAGCCGACAGCCATGATTAATCCACGCTTGCTTGCCCATGCTGATGAAACGGTAATGGGATGGGAAGGTTGCCTTAGCATTCCAGGTATTCGGGGAAAGGTGCCCAGATATCGAGCGATCGAAGTTGAATACACCGGACGTGACGGCAAGCTGCACAAACAGGAGTTGACCGATTTTGTTGCTCGTATTTTTCAGCACGAACTCGATCATTTGGATGGCATTGTGTTCGTCGATCGGATAGACAGTACGCAAGACCTCATCACCGAGCGCGAGTACCAGCGCCTTTTCCCCGGTTAATTTATCTTGCGATTTGAGACGCGATGAACTCCTGCTTCGTCGAATTTGAAATTGCCAGCGAGGAGCAGTTTCGGCAACTTGAAGCCGCTGTCAACGCTTTGTGCAAAGCAAAACGGGCTAACTTATTTCCTCCTGAAGACTATTGGTTAGCCTTCTTCGATACGAAAGCAACGTCTTTCTTCTGGCACCCAACTGAAGCAGAACTCAAGGATTGGGAGCGACGATGGTTCGCGACACCCGTTGAGGAACGATGGAATGATCAGACGCTTGAAACACCCTGGGACTTTGGCTCCATGATTGGAGCTTTTGAGGATGGCGATTACCAGCTAGTAGGATGCCGTCGAATCTCAGGTACAATTGCTCGTTTGGAGTTCACCCCGTATAGTTCGCCTTATGGTGGTACAGGCTGTATGCAAGCACTCATTGAAGCTTTTGGACACCAAGTTACGGCTATTTCAGACTAATTTCTCAACGAAAAAACAGGTAACGAGCGCCAATGACGAAGAGAAAAATGCCGTAGAGTTTTTTCATCAGGGCACTGCTGATAAAGGGTTGATTGGCAAACAATGCACCAAATAAAAAGCCGACAAAAAGTCCAGCCGCAATAAAGAGTGCATCCCGAATGCTGAGGTTGCCTTCTCTGTAATAGACCGCAGCGCCGAGAAGACCGATCGGCAAAATCTGTGCGGCGATCGAGGTTCCTGTTGCAAATTTTTGATCCATCCCCAGCAGCAGCACCATTGCAGGCACCATAATGGCACCACCACCGATGCCAAACATCCCGCCTGCAACACCAGCTACTAAACCGATGAGCAACAGTTGAACCATCAATAGAGACATAGCTTCATTCCGCTCAGCGCTGTTAAGTACACACTGAGACTACTTATAGCAGTACTTAGACATGAGTTCGGTCTAGAAATGCACGAAGTTCAGGAAAAAGCTTAGGGCTAAAGGAATTGCAGACATTGTGGCGGTACAAGGCGTAGTTCGCCCGATTGGAAGCGATCGCACTCAATCCAGTAAGCAGTGTAGGTTTGGTCGCTATCAGCAAAGTTGACTTGTTCCTGCTGATAGAATGCCTGATCGACAAAATCACAGCGGTAAAGCTGAACAAATTCATGCCCCGGCTTGCCGTTAAAGGTGAACACGTTTTCCAGGCAGCCGAGATAGTGAATGTTCGTTAGTTCTGCCTGAAGTTCCTCTCGAAATTCTCGCTTCAGCGCTTCCAGGCTTGTTTCGCCGAACTCAATACCACCGCCTAACGCACGATAGAAGTAATCCTGTTTTACGGGATCAAACCCTTCCGAAACAAACAGACGTGAGCCATTTTGAATGAAGCCCAACGCGATCGCTCGTATCCTATGTCCCAACGCCTCACTCCTCACCTAATTCAAATCACTGGTATCCAAAAATGTATCTGATCGATAGCGGCTGTCGCCTGTTGTCCAGTCTTCGTTTTCACCACCAATAATTAGGCTTTCAAGGACAACGTAATCTTTGCTGAACTGACGCAGGGCGGTGATAAGTACATCTAGGGCGATCGCGTCACTGGTACCGAGGTCAAACCAACAGCGTCCCCAATTGCCCTCGTATTCCACCTCGCCCATATTGTGCATCAACGCCACCATGCTGCTGTCAGCCAGATCATCGTCGTATTCCATCTGGCTCACTTCTAGCCCCATATCTTGCACCTGGAGGTTTTCGGCATTAAAGCCGCCAAGCTTGCCTAGAAAGAACCAGGAATTGAAGACTTCCTCAACGTACTGTTTTTCCATTTCCGAGGGCACTGTGCTGAACTCAATCCAGATCCAAACATTAAAGGGATCAAATTCTCGAAACTGTACATTCATCTTGATACTCCTGCGTTCCCGAGAAAAATTAAAATCGCAAAACTAAAAATGGCAAAGGCAAGTGATGCTCACTTTTAGTTCTTAACTTTTAATTCATTACTGATTCTTAGCTATCATGACACGGCACAAACGGCTAATAGACCCGTCCTTTCCAGGCTCCACCCTCGCCGCGCCAGTGACGGAGGGCAGAATCGAGCGTCATGATGGTGTAAAGGAAGGCGATCGCGGGTAGCCCAAATGCCAATAGTGGTGGACATTGATAGAGCCGCAGCGTTGGCACATACGCCACACCAATAAGTAGCCAGGTGAGTAGTCCAACCAGGGCGATCGTCCACTGTCCGGTGAGAAGTCCCGCGATCGTGCTCACAGGTGGCACCACATAAATGATCGTCATGCCAACTAACGTTCCAAACAGCAGCAACGGCGAATAGTTGAGTTGAGTAAAGGCAGTACGAGCCACCATATCCCAAATCGTTTTAAGCGACGGATAGGGGCGCAAACTGAGCGTTTGGCGAGTCAGCCCCAGCCAGATTTTGCCAGTGGGGTGTAGGGTGTGGGGTGCGGGGGGTGGAGTGTGGAGTGTGGAGTAAGGGGTGAGTTCGGAAGTTTGCCCCCCTACTTCCCTAGCTTCCCCTGTCTCCTGCCCTCTGCCCTCTGCCTCCTGCCCTCTGCCTCCTGCCTTCTTCCCCCTGCCTCCTGCCTCCTGCCCTCTGCCCAAACCCTTCACCGCCTGCGCCAGGGAACAGTCATCAATCAGCGCTTGACGAAGAATTTGCAGACCGCCGATTTGCGTCAGAGCGTCGCGACGTAGGAGAATACAGCCTCCAGCCGCAGCCGCAAGCTTACGGTTCGGATCATTTGCCCAGCGGAACGGGTAGAGCTTTTGGAAGAAAAAGACGAACGCAGGAATCAGAAGTTTTTCCCATGTGCTCTTGCAGCGCAACAACACCATCAACGAAACCAGATCCAGGTCATCTGCCTGTGCTTTGGCGACCAATTGATGCAGGTTTTCGGAGTGATGCGAGATGTCAGCATCCGTTAGCAAAAAGTAGTCAGGCGGTGGCGACAGCGTTTGGGCGTAGCGAGCGCCTTGTTCCATTGCCCACAGTTTGCCCGTCCAACCAACCGGAAGCGGTTCAGCAGTGATCACCGTTAGCCTTGAGGGATCAAGAGCCTGAGCCGTCTGCCGTGCAATATCAGCAGTGCCATCAGTACTCTGGTCATCAACCAAGATGATGCGAAGGTTGGGATAGCCCTGCGTCAGGAGCGATCGCAGCGTCACGGGCAGCAGATCGGCTTCGTTACGGGCGGGGATGATGGCGCAGACAGAAGGGAGTGGGGAGTGGGGAGTGGGGAGTGGAGAAAGAGTGCCTTCTGCCTTCTGCCTCCCGTCGGCTGATGCTCTGGGAAGCCTGCCTTCTGCCTCCTCATCCAAAAACTGATCCGATCGCCAAAACTGTCCGCGTCCAAACAGCAGCACGAGCCAGATGATGAGCGACAGCAGCGTTATTCCCAAGCCAATTTCAGCCATTACCAATTGCCAAGACTCTTCACTAAGGGGCAAAATACAACATCTGCCAATTGTAACGACAGGTGTATCGGTAAAATTGGCAAAAGCGGTGTGTTGAGGATGGACAGACGGTATGCAAACTCAGGAACAGGGTGTCGGGAACAGTGCAACGGCTGGGTCGATCGAAGTGGACGAGGCGATCGCCCGCAGTCAAAATTACTTGCTATCACTTCAGTATCCAGACGGTTACTGGTGGGCAGAGCTAGAGTCGAACGTCACCATTACGGCAGAAGTGGTGCTGCTGCATAAGCTTTGGGGCACCGACAAAACCCGTCCACTGCATAAGGTAGAGGCATATCTGCGATCGCAGCAGCGCGAGCATGGCGGTTGGGAACTGTTCTACGGTGATGGTGGTGAACTGAGTACTTCCGTTGAAGCGTACATGGCGCTCCGGTTGTTGGGCGTACCGGCTACCGATCCAGCGTTGCAAAAGGCGCGATCGTTCATTTTGAGACGGGGCGGCATCAGCAAGACACGCATTTTCACCAAGTTTCACCTGGGGTTGATTGGCTGCTACGACTGGCGAGGCCTGCCCTCCATTCCATCGTGGGTCATGCTGCTGCCGGATGCTTTTCCAGTCAACATCTATGAACTGTCTAGCTGGGCGCGGGGTAGCACGGTGCCGCTGCTAATTGTGTTCGATCGCAAACCCGTTTATATCACTGAGCCAGCCATCAGTCTGGACGAACTGTATACCGAGGGACGTAGCAACGCGCGCTTCGAGTTACCGCGTCAGGGCGACTGGACAGATCTTTTCGTGCATCTGGATGGTGCCTTTAAACTAGCGGAAGACTTGAACCTGGTGCCGTTTCGGCAAGAAGGAATCGACGCTGCCGAGAAATGGGTGCTCGAACGCCAGGAAGCTACTGGCGACTGGGGTGGCATTATTCCCGCCATGCTGAATTCCTTACTGGCATTACGAGCGCTTGACTATAACGTGGCTGATCCGATCGTCGAGCGGGGTCTAAAAGCCGTTGATAACTTTGCGCTCGAAACTGACGAGCATTACTGGATTCAGCCCTGCATTTCGCCTGTGTGGGATACAGCCTTAGTGATGCGATCGCTCGTTGATTCTGGTCTCGCTCCCGATCATCCGGCTCTAGTGCACGGTGGCGAATGGCTGCTAGAGAAGCAGATTCTCGACTACGGCGACTGGGCAGTAAAAAACCGCAAAGGCAAACCTGGAGCCTGGGCATTTGAGTTTGACAATCGCTTTTATCCCGATGTGGATGATTCTGCGGTTGTAGTGATGGCGCTCTGTGCCGTCCAGTTGCCGAATGAGCCGTTGAAACAAGCGGCGATCGATCGTGCCGTAGACTGGATCGCCACTATGCAATGCACTCCCGGTGGTTGGGCAGCCTTCGACCTCAACAATGATCAGGATTGGCTCAACGCCATCCCCTACGGCGATCTCAAAGCCATGATCGATCCCAATACGGCAGATGTGACCGCGAGAGTGCTGGAAATGGTCGGGAAGTTGGAAACCAGGCAGAAGGCAGAAGGCAGAGGGCAGAAGGCAGTTTCAACTCAAAACGCTCTCCCCACTCCCGCCATCGATCGCGCCCTCACCTATCTCCGCGCAGAGCAGGAACCCGAAGGCTGCTGGTTTGGTCGCTGGGGTGTGAACTACATTTACGGGACGAGTGGCGTACTGGCAGCGCTGTCGTTAGTGGCTGCCGCAACCCACCAGCGAGAAATTGAGCAGGGTGCAAGCTGGCTGGTGAGTTGCCAAAACGCGGATGGGGGTTGGGGTGAAACCTGCTTTAGCTACAACGATCCGTCGCTAAAAGGGCAGGGCACCAGCACTGCCTCACAAACTGCCTGGGCGCTGATTGGACTAATGGCAGCAGGCGACGCAACTGGGACGTATGCGATGGATACACTTGATCGTGGCATCCAATACCTTCTCCAAACTCAACAACCCGATGGCACCTGGAATGAGGACTACTTCACAGGTACAGGTTTTCCCTGTCACTTTTACCTGAAGTATCACCTCTATCAACAGCACTTTCCACTAACGGCGATCGGGCGTTATCGACTCATCAAGTAACGTTTAGCGGTTGCGATAACGTTCCCAATCACCGGACTCAGAAAACTTTTGTCAACAGCCACTGTACTTCAAAGTTCCGGTGCATTGCGGTTGTTATACCTCAGCCACTGATTTCTTAGCAAGGAATTCACTTGAACTCACAACTTTGAATCCCCTTACTCTAGTCATATGAAATGGTCGGCTTGAACCGAGCAAGCTTGCGACAGCAGGATAAGAACTACCCAGCTTTTCTAAAACATCTTTTGAGGCTTGATTAGATTTCAACATAGCAGCCCAAATTGCTTTAACCTCATATGACCAATTAAGATTAACTGGCGTACAAAGAGCGTCCTCCAAGCGCACAAAAGCCAGTTCGTCTTTTGTGCAGTATTCGCTTGCTACAAACTCGAACTCAAATATCACTTGTTCATCTTCAGATTCAATATGACGCCAGCAGATGTATAAACCACTGAGTTGACAATCATCAATAAATAGTCCATCTACCCCTGTTAGTGCATCAATAATGGGCTTGATGCAGTTATCAATATCCGCTTTCGCATCTGTTTCATATCTACTTTTTGTTGGCAAAAGCCATGTCAAGTTTAGAATAATATCTCCCGTCAATATGTAATCTAAATTCTTAAACTGGTTTTTAATTGAATGAACGTATTTATTGCGAGTTTCTTTACTGGCTTGAATTGAAGCAGGCGATCCTTTGACCGTAAATTCGGCTCTTCCGAAGGGGGACGGAATTTCGCCACGCTTTGTCCTATCTAAGCCCTCAGCCAATTCGTCAGTCATCAAGAGTAAGTTTTTTCAAGCGATATAACTATTGAACGGAAGGATTCCGTAAAACATTTCAACTAACATCAGTAGCCAGTAGCTTGTGTTTACTCCATCATTTATAGAGGCTAATGTTAGGCATAGCTACGCTTATTGAACCAGGTACGATCGCACCGCGCCTGACTCAAATTAGCACCCACTTATACGGCACTGAAAAGAAATTACTCCGCAAGAGTAGCTTTTATACTTGGGCATTCGTCACAGCTTCCGGTTTTGGTACACCTTCGTCAGGATTGATTGCCAGAAGGTGAAGAATGCGACGCAGCGAAATTTTGACTTGTGTGGATTGATTGGTTAGCTCACGTCCCAAATCATAAATAGCTTGCTCGATCAGGTAATTATTTAGCATCACCTCTAACTCTTGCTGGGTTTTGGGCAAGAAGCTGTCACGAGTAGCAGTGGTCAGGTACGCTTTGATAAAAGTTGTACTCACCCAGCGATACCAAAACTCTGCCCATTGCTGCATTCGATGGAGTTGCTCAGGATGGCTCATGCCGCTTTCGATTTCGTTCTCAAGCGCAGTGTTGACAGCGTAGTAAAACGATTGCAGCATCCCTGCCACATCGCGCAAGGGCGATCGCTTCATCCGTCGCTCACTCAAGCTGCGGGCTGGGTCGCCTTCAAAGTCGATGATAAAGAAGTCTTTGCCCGTATAGAGCACCTGCTCTAAGTGATAATCACCGTGATAGCGAGTCCGCAACGCCGTAATTTTGTGGTTTAAGACCAATTGAAACCGTTGTAAACAGGCATCATGCTGGCTTAAAACAGTGGTGGCTAGCGATCGCGTCTCAGGTGGCAACACACTCAAGCGATTTTTCAAGAGTAAGAAGACGCGCCCAGTGAGATTGCGGCTGTACTGGTAGATCGATCGTTGGTAGAGCGTAGTAAAGGGCTCGGGCGCAAAGGCAGGCGTGTCAGCATCCACTGACAGAGCAATATGGAGTTCAGCAGTCCGCTGCCCCAAAAGCTGCATATTTGCTAGATAGCTATTGATCGCTTTGCAGGCAGGAATCTGGGAAGGAACGGAGGGCAGAGGGCAGTAAGGAACCGGGAAAAAGACTTCTGGCGAGGTTGGATCGGCGGGAGCGTTAGCGCTTGCAGACTCTAACTCTAGCGGCGAACCGACGGGCATGGGTGCTTCCGTAATATTCGACTGATCCATCGTGACAAGATCAAAGTAGTCACGCAAATGGTCGATCGTATAGTCCCAAGCGCTGCGGGTGTCGGGGATAAACTCTTGCAGAATGCCGATCGTGATGGGTTCAGCCGAGGGACGATGGTAAGTCAGCGTACCAGCGATCGAGGGGATGCCGGTAAAGTGCTTGTGCTCATCCAGAAAGCGGCGGACTTCCAGATCTGGATGCAGCCCTTCCTCAACTTTTTGGAACAGCTTTAGAATCAGGCGATTTTGAGCAGCGACGCTACCAGTTTGGGCATAGGTAATCGACGTATTGTTGTGTAAGCCTTTCAGCAGCGCTGGCTCAAAGGGCTGAATGCTGCCACTACGTTCGTCACTAATAAGGGAACCATCATTAGATTCACTACCGCTTAACTCGTTGAACAACGCCGTTGTAGCTGCCACCAACGTTCCCGCCGTATTCTTGTAAACCTGGTTCTCAGCAATGCTATCTAGCAACGCGGTTAAAAATTGCTTGTCGGCGATCGCATCAAACAGCACTGCCACATCATCGCTATTTGACAGCTTTAGCCGTGCCACTACTGACTGCGGTGTCTCGGACAACAACTGTAGCGCCTGTTCACCCTCAGCAACCGCCAAAAACAGCACATAGGTTTGCGGGTTGCCCTGAATGTAGTCTACGTGCAGCTCAAGCATTTGCGCGTGGCTACTGCCGTAGGGAATCGCGATCGCTTCTACGAGGCGAGTGGATTGCACCGTACGGACTCTGCCGCCAAACCAGGGATGGCTGGACAAGTAATTGGGCAACAGGTTTTCTAAACCAGACGTAAAACTGCGTGTTTGGGCTGACTGCAACTGAGAAAATGCTCTTTCCCACGCGCCATCTAGCACCAACATGGGTAGTTCCGCATGGGGTTTTGCAGTAGGCAGGGGAAGCACTTGCGGCTTGAGTGTAAACCAATAGACCGCGTAGGGACCAATACTAAGGAAGTAGGGCAAATCCTCGATCGGTGGAAACTCAGTGCGTCCAAAAATCTCGACGGGCACCCACCCCTTCAACGCCGATAGCTCTAGCTCAACAGTCTGCACAAAGCGAGACAAATTCGCGACGACCAGAATTAGCTCGTCCTTATACGTACGTGTGAAGGCAAGTACCTTACGGTTTTCGGGATGCAGAATCTGAAAATCGCCGCTGCCCAAGGCTTGAAAGCGGTTTCGCATTGCAATGAGCCGCTTCGTCGCATTCAGGAGTGAGCTAGGGTTCGCCCGCTGCGCCTCGACGTTAACGGTTGCATAGTGATACTCTGCCTCGACAATCAGGGGCAAATACAGTCGTTGAGGGCTAGCGTTGCTAAAGCCTGCGTTACGGTCAAAGTTCCACTGCATTGGTGTGCGAACCCCGTTGCGATCGCCCACGTACACGTTGTCGCCCATCCCAATCTCGTCGCCGTAGTACAGCACCGGCGTTCCAGGCAGGGAGAGCAGCAGACTGTTAAGAAGTTCAATCTGACGGCGATCGTTACCCAGCAACGGAGCCAACCGACGCCGAATGCCCAAATTCACCCGCATCTCTGGATCTTGGGCATAGACGCGATACATAAAATCTCGATCTTCATCCGTCACCATTTCCAGCGTCAGCTCGTCGTGGTTCCGCAGAAACAAGCCCCACTGACAGTTATCGGGGATAGCTGGCGTTTGCTGTAGGATGTCAGCGATTGGAAAGCTATCTTCCATCCGCAGCGACATAAACAGCCGTGGCATCAGTGGAAAGTGGAAGTTCATGTGACACTCATCGCCATCGCCATAGTAGGCGGCAGCATCTTCAGGCCACTGGTTTGCTTCTGCCAACAACATCCGGTTGGGAAACTTTTCGTCTACGTGCTGGCGCAGTTGCTTCAAAAAGGCGTGCGTTTCGGGCAAATTCTCGCAGTTAGTGCCATCACGCTCATACAAATAGGGCACTGCATCCATCCGCAGCCCATCCACACCCAACGCCAGCCAAAAGTCCATGACATCAAACACTGCCTGACGCACCGCAGGATTGTCGTAGTTCAAATCGGGCTGGTGGGAGTAAAAGCGGTGCCAGAAGTACGCCTTGGCAACAGAATCCCATGCCCAGTTAGAGGTTTCAAAATCCTGAAAAATAATCCGCGCTTCCTGATATTTGTCAGGGGTATCGCTCCAGACGTAGAAATCGCGCTCTGGGCTACCTTTAGGCGCTCGTCGTGCCCGCTGAAACCAGGGGTGTTGATCAGACGTGTGGTTAACAATCAGTTCAATAATGACGCGAATACCACGCTGGTGAGCCGCTTGCAAAAGCTCCTTAAAGTCGTCCAGCGTGCCATAAATGGGATTCACATTCACATAGTCGGCAATGTCGTAGCCATCATCCCGCAGTGGTGATGGAAAGAAGGGCAGCAGCCAGATCGCAGTTACACCCAGATCTTGAAGATAATCCAGTTTCTCAGTCAGTCCACGAAAGTCGCCAATACCATCACCGTTACTGTCGGCGAAGGCACGCACCGGCACTTCATAAATAATGGCATTCTTAAACCACAAGGGATCATTCTTCAAGGTCAACCCATCCATTCGCACTCAATGTCCGTCATTAAGTTAGCGGAAATAGTCCATTTCGTCATCGTACAAAGGTTAGAGCGATCGCGTGACAATGCTTTCAACGCTCATCTATGTAGCGGCTATAGACTCTAAAGTGCTCTTACTCTAAAGTGCTCTTTGTTAAATAGAAAATAATTTTATCCAATCCTTAAGAAGGATGCGTTCGGCGAACATTTTCTTTTATGAATGGCATTGCTGATCGTGAAAGAAGCGATCCGAAGCTCCGGTTTCTTAATTGCGTCCTGATTAAACAAGCTAGACCTGCTTGAGAAAGCAAAGATCCGGCACTGATTTTCTGACATACCACCTTTAAAAGCGATCGCCGAACCAATATGAGCTTTCAACGTGCTAGCGGCGTTTTGCTGCATCCTACCTCTCTCCCCAGCCGCTTTGGTATTGGAGATCTCGGTCAAGCCGCTTACGCCTTTGTCGATTTTTTGGCGAAGAGTGGTCAAACGCTATGGCAGGTTTTGCCATTGGGACCCACAGGCTACGAGCATTCGCCCTACATCATGAATTTCAGCACCTTTGCGGGCAACCCGCTGCTGATCGATTTAGAGCAGCTAGCCGCAGATGGCTTATTAGACTCAAATGCCTTAACGCCCTTGACCGATGTTGACCTGGAGAAGGTTGATTTTGAGAAAGTCATTGCTCACAAAACTCATTTACTGAAGCAAGCACACGACCGCTTTCTCACCGCACGATCGCCCGACCAGGATGCGAAATTCGCACAGTTCTGTCAAGAGCAAGCGTCATGGCTGGATGATTTTGTGCTGTTTATGGCGTTACTAGAAGCAAACGGCGGCAAAAGTTGGCATCAGTGGGAGCGTGCGATCGCCCGACGCGAACCAGATGCCATCAAAGCGCAAACCGAAGCGTTACAAGCAAGCATTCAATATCAGCAATTTGTACAGTTTAAATTCTTTGAGCAATGGCAGAAGCTACGCCAGTATGCCAACGCTAAAAACATCAAAATCATTGGCGATATTTCCATTTACGTCTGCCATAACAGCTCAGACGTTTGGGCTGATCCAGAGCTATTTAAGCTTGATCCAAACACGTTTGAGCCAGCGTTTATTGCTGGTGTACCGCCTGATTATTTCAGCGCGACCGGACAGCTTTGGGGCAATCCCGTTTACAACTGGGAGCAAGCGCAGAAAACAGATTTTGCCTGGTGGATCAAACGCTTTCAGGTGACGTTGCAATACGTCGATATTGTCCGTGTTGACCACTTTCGCGGCTTTGAAGCCTACTGGCAAGTGCCGGCTGGAGAAGAAACTGCCATTAACGGCGAATGGATTGAAGCGCCCGGTGAACAATTTTTTACCGCGTTAGAAAAAGCATTGGGAACGTTGCCGATTCTGGCAGAAGATTTAGGCATCATCACGCCCCCAGTTGAAGCCTTGCGCGATCGCTTTGACTTCCCTGGCATGCGAATTCTCATGTTTGCGTTTGGTGATGATGCAAACAATGCCTATCTGCCTCACAACTACGTTAGAAACACGGTGGTTTATCCCGGTACGCATGACAATGACACCGCGATCGGGTGGTGGCAGCAAGCCAGTGCAACCGAGAAACAGTTTCTCGCAAAATATCTAGGCTACGATTCGCCCGACGCGATCAAGGACATTAATTGGCTGCTCATTCGTACGGCGCTGGCTTCGGTTGCCGATCTTGCCATCATTCCACTGCAAGATCTCCTGGATTTAGATGGGCGATCGCGCATGAATGATCCTAGCCATAATGCAGGCAACTGGCGCTGGCGCTACCGTAGTTCTGATCTGCTAACGCAGGAGTTGAGCGATCGACTTCTCGCTCTGACCCAACTTTATAGTCGGTAACACTCCGGTTGAGCGGCATAAGGGAACTATAACTGAAGCAAAAAACCTGTATGCCGCTCCAACAACTTGTTAGGCGACGAAACCAATTACATCCGTATGCCTTCAACAACGCTAACAATGCCCTGAGTTGGTACAATTCTGCTCACTTTAAAGCCAGCAGCAGCAAACAGGGCACGGAATTCTTCAGCTGTGCGTTCCTTACCACCCGGACTCATTACTAACATATTCACATCGAGAAGTTTGCCGATAAAGGGATCGTTGCCGGGAGGAATAACTTGCTCCACAACTAGAACTTTGCCATTATCTGCCATGGCTCGATGACATTGTTTGAGAATGGCGATCGCCCGTTCATCATCCCAGTCATGAATGATGTGTTTGAGCATATAGGCATCAGCACCAGCAGGCACAGATTCAAAAAAGCTGCCGCTTGATAGTTGGCAGCGATCGCTCACGCCACTGTTTGAAATATGAGCCTTTGCCCGCTCAATCACCTCTGGAACGTCAAACAAAATCCCGGTCATACCCGGATTGGCTTGCAGAATAGAGGTCAGCAAACTACCATGACCACCGGCTACATCCACCAGAGTACGAATGGATGAAAAGTTATAATCCGCCCTTACGCCTGCATTTTCAACGCTAGAAAAGCTCGTCATCGCCCGGTCAAAAATGTCGGCAGGTTCAGGATTCTGAGCATAATAATCAAATATATTCATGCCAAAGAGATTTTCAAACCCGCTGTCGCCAGTCTTAACGGCGTGCAGAATGTTGCCCCAACTGTTGTAGTGTTCGCGATCACCCATCATGATTGCTACATCTCGCAGGGAACTGGAAGAACCACTCTGGAGAAAAGCTGCCAACGGTGTCGTGGCAAATTTTCCTGGTGACGTTTCAACAAAGATTCCGACGCTTGCTAGTGCCCGCAGCAGGCGATAGAGCGACTGCTCATTAGTCTCAGTTGCGATCGCCAGTTCTGTACAACTCTTTTCGCCAGTGGCTAAGTGATCAGCAATGCCGAGCTTGGCAGCAGCGTAAATCGTTTGCGATACCCAATAGCCCGTGATCATCTGCATCAGGATCATTTGGGGCGGGGGTGCTTCAATGCCTTGAGACAGAGTTGAAGTGGTTTCGAGCTGAGATGATGTTTGCATAGTTGTAGACCTAAAGCTTCTGCTCATAGATACTTTAGATCCTCCAGGGAAAACGGACAAAGACCCAATAAAATTTCTTAATTAGCTGCAAAACTCTATGAACATAGAGCATTTTTTTACCTTCTTTAGGCATCTAGATAAGGAAACTTAGTTCAGCAAATGTATTCCTTAAAACATCAGATTCTTGTCCTCACTCGGCTTTACAGTTGTTAACGTCCTAACCGCCTGCCGCAGATAACCTCGAATACTCAACCAATAACTTTCCAGCGATCAACGCTAACGATTGAGTTCAGCGGTGGCTAGTAAGCCTTGCACCTTCACTAACAGCCTTCATCTCGCTGCTGCAACGATTTATTAGGCTGTTTATGCTCATATAAACTCAAATAAAACATAAATTATCCAAGAAAAAGTTTTTTGATGCCACGAAATAGCAAGACTATACGTAGCAACCAAACTGGTACACCTGGATATAGATCAATAAGTTTACTTAATTCTTTTTTTGCTTGATGATACGCTTTTAGACTATGAAATTTTTCTTCTGGAATTTTGGGTAAAGTAGAGAGCATCTGGGCACTGAGCTTACATTGGTCAGCTATACGTTGAGAATCTGGTTGACTTGACTTTAGCAACTCTCTACATTCAGCCTTGAGTTTACCTAGCACTTCGCAAGCCTGACTATGTCTTGCAGCTTTTTCCTTCCAGTCAACTCGAAGTTCAATAAGAGAAATCAGAAAAACTAGAGTAGAGCACACTCCAATAACTATCTGAGAAACTTTTGAATCGATCCTTAAAAAGCTTAAGATAGCCGGATCGACAAAAACCAAAGTACTAAGGACAACCGACGAACATAGCAAGAGCAGATTAACCGCTACAGCGAGTCGGTGATTGTCATCCCGCAACTTAGAATGACCAGACAACATCATATCGATGATTCGGTGCTGGTGCTCTAGTTCTTGAATATCCATAGTCTTTAAATTCAATTAATCCAGAATATTGCGCCATTGATTGAATGTTTATGCAATCAATCGCACTCATAAAATGGTCTGAGCGTCCTGCGACAGTGCAAGGACTTTGGCTTCAAGGAGGGTAGCCTCATACTACGATCGCCCCTCATGATTCCAAAGAATGTGTCCTGAAACAAACGATCGCACTTCACCATTAGGTAGTTGCAATAAGAGATAACCACGATCGCTGATTCCAGCAGCTTGTCCTGTCACTTGTTCGCTACCTGTCTCAACGATGATGGTATGTCCTAATAATGCATTGCGGCTTCGGAGCGCAGGTAACAGTGCTGTTAGTCCAGTGCTTTCGCCCGTATTCTGTTCTGGTTTTAGCAAGCCTGCTGTTTGCAGCAAATAATGACGGAGGCGATCCAACAGTAATAGTGGATCGGGAACGAGCGGTGAAACCTGGTGCAGGCTTATTGCTTGACCGATCGTGCTAATGTCCAAGCCAGCCTGCTCAAAATCAACACGGCAGTTCAGACCAATGCCAACCACAACACGCCCTAAAGTACCGCTAGCAGTCGCCTCGCACAGAATGCCCGCTAGTTTGCGTCCGTTCAGCAGCACATCATTCGACCACTTTAAGCGCAGCGTACCTTGCAAGCTCGGCAACAGATCTTCAACAGCGTAAATCACGCTCAGTCCTGCGCCCAGGCTGATGACAGGCAATTGAGCGACGGGAATATGCTCCAAAACAAAGCTAGCGGTCAATACACCAGGAGGAGAATGCCACACTCGTCCGTGTTGTCCCCGTCCAGCCGTTTGTTGTGGGGTGTAAACGACGTCACCATGCTGCAACTGCGGGAGATGCGCGATCGCCCAGCTATTTGTGCTGGGGCAAGACTCTAGCCAGTGTAACCAGATGGGCAATGGGGGCTGCGATCGTGACATCAAAAAGGACGTTGACAATACAGACCGTAGTTTACAGCAGCACTAAATGACGATCGTGGTGTAAGCAGCAGCAAAGCGTTCATGCTTGAGGCAGAAGGCAGCGCTACTGTATGCAAAGCAAAGTGAAAGGAAGAGAATCCTAGTGATCGCCGAAATCACCAACTCGTGCGGCATCAGCAAAGAGCCTCTCTCATCACCATTTCATCCTTCATCCCTCTGCCTCCTGCCCTCTGCCTTCTTAGTAAAACGATGAACACTACATCTAAATTCCTTAGTGCAGTACCAGTACTGCCAGCCGTTGATATTGCTGCCACGATCGCGTTTTACGAACAGCAGCTCGGCTTCACGACCGAGTTTCAATACGACGATTACGCTGGCTTGCGACGGGGCGGCGCTCAGATTCACCTGTGGCAATGTAGCGATCGACAATTGGCAGAAAACACCAGTTGTCGCATCAACGTCAGCGGTATCGAAGCACTCTATGACGAATACCAGACGCAGAATGTGATTCATCCCGATGGAGCGCTGACAACCAAACCTTGGGGCTTAAACGAATTTACCGCTTTGGACTTAAACGGTAACTGCGTCATCTTTGCAGAACAGCCCGCCACCAGTAATCGGCGCGATCGTACCGATTAATTTCAGCCGTACCAATTTGAGGAAATGTAAAACCTCGATACAATGAAGCCTGTTCCCTCGACGTGCGTACTCTATGTCAGCCTCGATCGCTGCTCCTTTCTCCCCTGAAGACATTGCCGCAGAGGGCATCAAGCCAGAGGAGTATGAAGAAATTGTGCGTCGTCTGGGTCGCCATCCCAACAAAGCTGAACTGGGTATGTTTGGGGTCATGTGGTCAGAACATTGCTGCTACAAAAACTCGCGCCCTTTACTGAAGCAGTTTCCCACCGAAGGCGATCGCATCTTGATGGGTCCCGGCGAGAATGCGGGCGTAGTGGATCTAGGCGATGGGCTGCATCTGGCATTCAAAATTGAGTCGCACAACCATCCATCGGCTGTAGAGCCGTTTCAAGGTGCAGCAACGGGTGTGGGTGGTATTTTGCGCGATATTTTTACAATGGGCGCACGACCGATCGCCCTCCTCAACTCTCTCCGCTTTGGTTCGCTGGATGATGCCCGTACCCGTCGCCTGTTCAATGGTGTGGTGTCTGGCATCGCCCATTACGGCAACTGCGTGGGTGTGCCCACGGTAGGCGGCGAAATCTACTTCGATCGTGCTTATGCTGACAATCCCTTGGTAAACGTCATGGCATTAGGCTTGATGGAAACGCCAGAGATTGTTGTGTCAGGGGCAAAAGGCATTGGCAATCCCGTCCTTTATGTTGGTTCAACAACGGGGCGCGATGGCATGGGTGGAGCTAGTTTTGCCAGTGCTGAATTGAGTGATGCTTCAATGGATGATCGCCCCGCCGTGCAAGTGGGTGATCCCTTTCTCGAAAAATCTCTCATCGAAGCCTGTCTGGAAGCATTCAAAACGGGGGCAGTCGTTGCCGCTCAAGATATGGGTGCAGCGGGTCTCACCTGTTCTACCTCTGAGATGGCAGCCAAAGGTGGCGTGGGCATTGAGCTGGATTTGGACTTAATCCCGTCGCGCGAAACAGGCATGGTGCCGTATGAGTACCTCCTATCTGAATCGCAAGAGCGGATGCTGTTTGTAGCGCACAAGGGGCGCGAACAAGAACTCATCGACATTTTTGAACGTTGGGGACTTCATGCTGTCGTCGCTGGAACCGTCATAGCCGAGCCGATCGTTCGCATTTTCTTTCAGGGCGACATTGCTGCTGAAGTACCCGCAACTGCACTTTCAGACAACACGCCCATTTATCACCGCGAGCTTTTAGCAGAACCACCCGACTATGCTCGCCAAGCCTGGGCATGGACTCCAGCCACTCTCCCTCCCTGCAACGTCGATGGCATTAAGCTTCAGGGCACACAACATACCTGGAATGACATTCTGCTGCAACTGCTGGCAAGCCCGACAATTGCCTCCAAACGCTGGGTTTATCGTCAATATGACCATCAGGTACAGAACAATACAGTGATGCTGCCCGGTGGTGCTGATGCCGCGATCGTCCGCGTCCGTCCCCACTCCTTAATCCCCACTCCCCACTCCCTCCCGGGCGTCGCCGCCACCGTTGACTGCAATCCCCGCTACGTCTACCTGCATCCCTATGAAGGTGCCAAAGCAGCTGTAGCAGAAGCGGCGCGTAATCTCAGTTGTGTGGGTGCTGAGCCGATCGCAGTCACCGATAACCTGAATTTTGGTAGTCCCGAAAAGCCGATCGGCTACTGGCAGCTAGCCGAAGCCTGCCGTGGGTTAGCCGAAGCCTGTAAAGCATTCAGCACGCCTGTGACGGGTGGCAATGTGTCGCTCTATAACGAAACACTGGATGCAGACGGCAAGCCCCAACCCATTTACCCTACGCCTGTGGTTGGAATGGTGGGGCTGATTCCTGATTTAACTAGAATCGCTGGGCAAGGCTGGCAAGCAGAAGGCGATGTTATTTACCTGCTCGGCGCACCAATCGAACCTCTAGCTGTTGACCCGTCCCAACTCCCCACTCCCGACGCCCCACTCCCCACTCTAGGCGGCTCTGAGTACTTGGCAGTGGTGCATGACACGATCGCTGGCATTCCTCCCATCATCGACTTTGACCTGGAGCGCCGAGTGCAGTCAGCCTGCCGCGAAGGTATCCGTCAGGGTTGGGTTCGCTCTGCCCATGATTGCGCTGAGGGTGGTTTAGCAGTGGCATTGGCAGAATCATGCCTTAGTGGTGGTCGTGGAGCCACTATTACCCTTAACCCTGTGCAACTTCAGCCCTCAAACGAGACTCGTTGGGATCATCTCTTGTTTGCCGAAGGTGGTGCACGCATTGTAGTGTCTGTGGCTCCGAATCACGTTGCACAGTGGGAAATGTATCTTATGCTACATTTGGATACTGATTGGGGCATCATTGGTCAAGTTGGTGATCAAGAGGCTGCTTTGCAAATCGCGATCGTACCGACTTCATCCTCAAGTCATAACAAGCTTTTAATCAATCTTGCGCTGGCAGATATGGGCGATCGCTGGCACAACGCTGTTGAGCGAGGGCTTGCACCCTAACAACACGCTGTCTTGAACCTCAATTAGGTATCAGCTAAGTAGGTTTGAGGATTGTTACGATGTAACTGTCAGTTAATGAGAAGATTAAATAAATATTAAGCAATCGCTAATTCTACGTGTCCTCAGCGGTCCGACAGCAGAGCATCGATTCTAGATTGATTCCTTCTAAACCGATGCCACTTTGTCGTTCTAGCGTCTTTTAGTCATCCGCTTCCGCCCGATCGCCCAGTGTACTCGCCCAAGTGTGTTTTCCCGATCCCATCCATAACCAGGAGCTGAACTGAAGCATGATCCCAAACCAACCGTCTTCTGTTGACCTGTCCCTTGCTCAGTCTGTTTTACCCCTAGCTGAGTCTATGGCAGAGTCAATCGCTGCTGATAAGCCAGAAGAAGCCTGCGGTGTTTTTGGCGTGTATGCGCCAGAGGAGGATGTTGCCAAGCTCACCTACTTTGGGCTGTACGCGCTCCAGCATCGCGGTCAAGAATCTGCCGGGATTGCAACCTTCGACGGCAATCGCGTCCATCTGCACAAAGAAATGGGGTTGGTGTCACAAGTCTTTAGCGAAAATATTTTGGGCACGTTAACTGGGACGATGGCGATCGGGCATACCCGCTACTCCACTACAGGCTCTAGCCGCGTCGTCAATGCCCAACCCGCTGTTGTCGAGACTCGTCTAGGCTACCTAGCACTTGCGCACAACGGCAACCTGGTGAATGCGCCTGACCTGCGAGATGACCTACTTAAGAGCAACTTTACGCTACTGACCACGACAGATTCGGAGATGATTGCGCTGGCGATCGCTGAAGAAGTCAACAATGGTAAAGGCTGGCTCGAAGGAGCAATCAGCGCGTTTCATCGTTGCCAAGGTGCCTTTAGCCTGACGATCGGCACACCCTCTGGTTTGATGGGGGTTCGTGATCCCAACGGCATTCGTCCACTGGTCATTGGCACGCTACCACAGGCAAACCCAACTGACCCGCTCCGCTACGTTCTAGCGTCCGAGACTTGCGCTCTCGATATCATTAGCGCTGACTACGTTCGTGATGTCGAACCGGGCGAACTGGTCTGGATTACAGAAGAGGGACTGGCATCGTTTCATTGGACGCAAGAGACGAAGCCCAAACTCTGCATCTTTGAGATGATTTATTTCGCTCGCCCCGATAGCACCATGCAGCAAGAGAGCCTGTATAGCTACCGTATGCGGATCGGTCGGCGGTTGGCGATCGAAGCTCCGACTGATGCCGATATTGTGATTGCGGTTCCTGATTCGGGCATTCCTGCGGCGATCGGTTACTCGCAAGCGTCCGGCATCCCCTATGCAGAAGGGCTAATCAAAAATCGTTATGTCGGTCGGACGTTCATCCAACCGACCCAAACGATGCGTGAGTCGGGCATTAAGATGAAGCTCAATCCCCTAAAGGACGTGCTGACTGGTAAGCGCGTGATTATTGTGGATGATTCGATCGTACGGGGCACCACCAGCCGCAAAATTGTCAAAGCGCTACGCGATGCGGGGGCGACAGAGGTGCATATGCGTGTCTCCTCACCACCCGTCACCCATCCCTGCTTCTACGGCATTGATACCGACAACCAGGATCAGCTCATTGGTGCGACCAAAACAGTTGCCGAAATCGCTGCTCAAATCGGCGTTGACTCCCTCAGCTACCTGACCTGGGAAGGAATGCTAGAGGAAACGCGCAGTGATCCTAACAACTTTTGCTCTGCCTGCTTTACCGGCGACTATCCCGTCCCTGTGCCCGAACCCGTGAAGCGCACAAAGCTACGGTTGGAGACGATCGCAACGCTGGAGACAGTGACTACAGGGTAGCAATAAGCTTTCAGCCGTCAGCCATCAGCTAAAAGAGCGGTGAAAAGGGGAACCGTCTACCTCAACAGGTAGCATAGCATTCAGCTAGCGGTAGCCAATTCTTGATTAAAAGCTGATGGCTGAAAGCTAGCCGTAACTACGGTATCTCTGCTCACGGCTTAATCTCCGCAATGCGAAAGCCCATTTGGCATTCAAACTGATGAGGCTGTGTCTCTGTAGCGTTGCACTCACTGGTATTACTAAGAGCACGACCGCAATAAAGTTTGCCGCTTTGCCAGCGAGGTTTGCCGCTTTGGTCCGCCATCAGACATGTTGAGCAAATCAGGTGCGGGGAAATTAGTTGATTATCCATGAGGATGACTAGCACGCAACACCTCCAGTGAACGTCCAAGCCTTGAATTTAATTGCCTTAAGCCCATTGTATGGGGCAGTTGAGTGGCTGCGAGAACACGCATACAGAGCTTAATATGCTCGATTAGCGATCGCTGTATGCGCTGACTCATTTTGAGCGAACCATCGCTCCGAGCGCCTGTAAACAGCGTTATTATTGTTTACCTGGGACGGTTTTCTTTGCTCAAGCTTCTGGCTGTTAGAGTGAGAAAGTATGCGTCTTGCCGACATGCCAAACGTTTATTGCGCTTTTAAGAGGTTTGCTCCTGTGACTCGAACAGATTTAGATTTTCTTGCCGAAACTGATCCCGCCATCGCTACGATTATCCAGCAGGAACTCCAGCGTCAGCGGGATCACCTGGAACTAATTGCCAGCGAGAATTTCACATCTGCGGCAGTGATGGCAGCGCAAGGGTCTGTGTTGACCAACAAGTATGCTGAAGGGCTGCCGGGCAAGCGTTATTACGGCGGCTGCGAATTTGTCGATCATGCTGAGGCGATCGCGATCGATCGTGCCAAGCAGCTTTTTGGTGCCGCTCACGCTAACGTACAGCCCCATTCTGGTGCACAGGCAAACTTTGCGGTGTTTCTGAGCTTGTTAGAACCCGGCGACACGATTATGGGCATGGATTTGTCCCACGGTGGGCATTTAACCCACGGTTCGCCCGTCAACGTCTCAGGTAAATGGTTCAAGGCGCAGCACTACGGCGTGAGTGCTGAAACAGAACAATTAGATTACGACCAGATTCGAGATTTAGCGCTGCAACACCGTCCCAAACTGCTGATTTGTGGTTATTCTGCTTACCCTCGCGTCATTCAGTTCGACAAGTTTCGAGCGATCGCCGATGAAGTGGGTGCCTACCTACTGGCAGACGTAGCGCATATCGCTGGACTAATCGCGACAGGACATCATCCCAGCCCAATCCCCTATTGTGATGTCGTCACGACTACGACCCACAAAACGCTACGTGGTCCCAGAGGCGGCTTGATTTTGACCCGTGATGCCGACTTGGGCAAGAAGCTCGATAAAGCTGTTTTCCCTGGCAGCCAAGGTGGTCCTTTAGAGCACGTCATTGCAGCGAAAGCGGTTGCCTTTGGCGAAGCGTTGAAACCTGAGTTCAAAGCCTACAGCGGTCAGGTAATCGAAAATGCTCGCGCTCTGGCGGCTCAACTGCAAGCACGGGGGCTGAAGACCGTTTCTGGCGGGACGGATAACCACTTAATGCTGGTGGATCTGCGTTCAATCAGTATGACAGGCAAGCTGGCAGACCAGTTGGTCAGCGGTATCAACATTACGGCAAATAAGAATACGGTGCCCTTTGATCCCGAATCACCGTTTGTTACCAGCGGCTTGCGGTTGGGTTCACCTGCCATGACCACTCGCGGCATGGGACAGGCGGAGTTTACAGAAATTGGCAGCATTATTGCCGATCGCTTGCTCAGTCCTGATGATGCTGCCGTGACGCAAGATTGCCGCCAGCGCGTAGCTCAATTGTGCAGTCGCTTTCCGCTCTATCCACATCTCAGCGTTCCGGTGCCAGCGTTGGTATAAGGGGGGTTAACCGCTTGTTAGTCATTGGTTAGTGGTTAGTCATGAGAAACTACGGACTACTAACCAATGACTACTTAAAGAAAAATAGCCAGAGTGGGATAGTAAAGAGAAGCGCGATCGTGCTGAGGGCAATGCTGCTGGCAATTAGCTCTCGGTCTAGCTCGTATTCTTCAGCGAGAATGAGTCCTGCAAAGGCGCTGGGCATCCCAGACATCAGCACCAGCGCCAAACGTGCATCGCCAGGCAGCCTTAGTAGTGTGGTGCCAAGACCAACCGCGAGCGGTAGAATGACCATTTTGAGCAGCGTCGGCGGTAGGGCTGTCTGAATGCTTTTCCAACCGTGAAGCTGGCTGAGGCGCATTCCCATTAAGAGAAAAGCACCAGGAATAACGAACCAGAGAGAGGCATGTAGTACCTGTTCTGCAGGTTCTGGGAGTGCTACTGATCGCGTTGAAGAGCCAAGTGCAAATGCCCATAAGGACGGCACTGTTAGCACATCGCGTAGCTGCACAAACCAGTGATTTTGTTGCTGCGATCGCCCGTAGTAGCTAGCAAGAAAGACACCGATGCCATATGTGCCAATAATGTTATGCGTCACGCTGTAAAACACCGCCCAGCCTAGAGCCGATGGATGAATAAGCGCAGGCACTAGACCGAGACCAACAAAGCCCGTATTACCGATCGTCGCTGCCAGAATGAAACTGCCCCGTTGAGAGCGGTTAAGTCTGGTCTGCGTCAGATTATTTGGTAGTGTTGTATCAAGGGCGATCGCGCTTTCACCCGCTGGCATGAACAAGAGTGGCATTGGCAAAGCCTCTCTTTGAGAGCACTGCGGGCTGTCTGAAGAAGGCAAGCGTGCTAACCAACGCTGATACATCTGTAGGCTAACCCATGCCAACAGTAAACCTAGAACAAGGGCAGCGATCGTTACAGCAGGAGCCAGCTCCAGTGTTTGTGCATAATCAGTTTGCCGTGCCAGCGCCAAGATCTGCCAGGGTACACCAACCCAATAGAGCGATCGCCCGAACAAACGAGGAAGGGCTTGCGGCACAAACCGAAAAGCAATTAGCCCCAAACCAGTCCATAAAACTAGCGGCAGGTAGGCATCAAACAGCGTGTCAGCCATAATTTAGATACCTACGGCGTTCAAATCATCTGGCTACGCGCTCATGGACAGGGCAAAAGTTTGTCACCCAACCCGTTGTGATCGTTAGCAAGTTACGAAACTTTACTCTAAAAGCTTCCAGTTTTGAATCCGCCAAATGCCATCTTTTCGCACAAGGCTGTAATTAATGCTTAGGTTAGGGCTAGTTTCAGCCTTATCGCGTTGGTCAGCTTCGTAGTACTCAGTTGCTTCGGTAACATCCGCCAAAACGTTTGCCTGGTTAGGATCGGCTTGATTCAGCTCGACCGATTTTACTGTAACGGTATGCTCGTACTTCCGGTATTGATTATTGCGTTTGGCTTCGGCAGCGGCTCCTTGCCACTCAGCCAGCTTTGCCCCTTCGAGGATGTTTGCTAGAGGCTCTAGCTTATAATCAGGTCCCATCGCATCGGCTTTGGCTGAAAACCAGGTTTGAAGGACTTTCTCAGCTACCGCAGTGGTGAGAACACCAGTAGTTGCAGTCGCTGCGGTCGGTGTAGGCAAAGTAAAGAGAGGACGATCGAGTCGCAAATCAAGCTGCTCTTCCTGGGGCACAGGCTTTGTTGCAACTCGTCGCCACAGTGATCCGGCTATAAATCCCAGCGTGATGATCGCTACCGTCAAGCCTAATGGCAACAACCAGGGAAGTAGTGATGCCAGCTTTGTCTTAGCAGCAGGACGATCCCCTCGACGACGTACGGGAGCCTTGCCTCGTCCATCGCCATTGCCATTGGAACGATCACCAGAGCGAACACGATCACTAGAGGGTCGATCAGCAACAGGTCTTGCTGTTGTGGCTGTACCGCTACCAACCGCCTGTGACACCCGTTCGGCGACTGGCATTGGCGTACCCTCCGTCGGGATGCGATCGTCTGAAACAGCAGTGCCCATCCGCGCAGCAATGTGGGCGCGAGCTGTATGAATCAAATACTCGTGGCTGGTGTCTTGCTCCAGCGATCGCTCAGTCATAAGACTGCTATCTTCAGCAACATTGCCCGCAGACTGCACACTAACCGGACGCGCACGTCCACTCGCTCCTGCTAGAGGCGATACAGTGGCTGGACGCTCCACTCGACCCCGATTAGACGATCCTCCCCTTGCCTCACCGTTAGCACTAGCGGCAGAAGCGGATGATAGCGCCCAAGCCGTAGTTGAATCATCGGCTTCCTCTGGTAGTTCTTCTAGATAAGACTGCACCTGCTGATCAGCAAAATAATCCTTAAGCGAGGCTTGCTGCGGCATCAGGTCGCGGAAGTGTGGAAAGACCTCATCCTGTAACCAGCGCTCACCGTAGAGACACAAACCAGGGAGAAGATCAGGTGCACCCTGAGAGTGCTCACGGATGAAGGCGATCGGACCGTAATCTTGGCTCCGCTCTAGCGCCTGACTGGCGTTCTCAGTCTGCCCTAGCAGCAACGCACAAACAGCCTGCTCCAAATGCACATCCTGACGGCTGCTCAAGCGCGTGAGCATCAGCTTTGCCCGTCGTACCAGGGCTGGTTGCCGTTCAGCAAAGCCTCGCGCCAATAGCGCATACACCGACAAATAAGTGGCGACAGGAGAGGGGCGCTGTGCCTCTTGCTCAAAGAGTACCTGTTGTTCAGCAGCGGTCAAATAGCCACGCAGTTGTTGAATAAAGCGCAAAAAGTCATCAATGTTTAACCCAGACTGATCATCACCTGCCCCATCAATGCCGTCTCGCTCTTGCAGCATATCTTGCAGCAACTGCATTCCCTGATGACGCATGGCGATCTGGTCTTCGGGCAGTGCCAGCAGTTCCAGCACGCGGTACGGGCGCAGTTTATAAAGGTCTGCCTGGATTTCACCCCGCACCTCAGCAAATAGACCCTCGCGCAAAAGCAACTGTTGCCCTGTTTCTAACGCTTCTGAAGCATTTTCATACTGTCGCTGCTGCCACTGCTCCCGCCCAAGTTCCATACAGGCAAGCGCAACAGTCAGCACAATGTCAGAAAAAACGATACTGGGGTCGCCAAACTGCCCCTGCTTAAGGCTGGCACTGCCGCCTGTCAAATAGGGACGACCAAGCCGTAGTACCAATTCGTATTCGCCTAAATCTTGCAGCACCAACAAGGCACCAACAAGCTGGTCATCCTGAACGTCGATGCTAGGCGTGTGAGGGTCGTTGCCGCTCTCGCTTGCGGCTGGTCGCCCGGACACCTTACTGCCTGCGAGTCCATTTCCTGACTCCGACTCTGGCTCTATCTCGTAGGCTCTGGCTAGAAAACCAGCATCATAAAGCTGGCGCTGCTCTGGGTCAGACAGCACTGCAAACGCTTCGTCAAACAGCTTTTTGCGGGAGGCAATTGCCGCATCAGAGTACTCTCGCCGAGGCAATTGCAGCGTGCGATCGCGGTGTGCCTGTCGCAACTGTTCTGCGGTTGCCTGAATCGGCAAACCCAGTATCCGATAGTAGTCGAGCGGAATACGCACGGTGCACTTTCCTAGCGGTGAGCAATAAGGTTAAGCTATGGTAGCGGCTAGCGCTAGCCCAAAAGTTGCCATCATCATAACCTGCTAAATGCCAGAGTGGCAGCTTAACCCAGCATACGTAAAAATCCACTGAAGATAGCATTAATTCAAGAAAACTTGACCGATTCAAGCGAATATAGAAAGTCCCCAGCCAGGATTGCAGTCATAGGATTAAGTTAAATGGTTCAAGAGAGAGTCTTCCCAACGTTTCAAGCCGCTACTGCCACCGTGACAAAAGAAGAAGGGCTGTGGCTCTATGAAGACATGGTACTGGGGCGCTTCTTTGAGGATAAATGCGCCGAGATGTATTATCGCGGCAAGATGTTTGGCTTCGTCCACCTCTACAACGGGCAAGAAGCTGTTTCAACGGGCGTGATTCAGGCGATGCGACCAGGTGAAGACTACGTTTGCAGCACTTACCGCGACCATGTTCATGCCTTAAGTGCAGGGGTGCCTGCGCGTAACGTGATGGCAGAGCTGTTTGGCAAAGAAACGGGCTGTAGCAAAGGGCGCGGTGGCTCCATGCACCTCTTTTCGGCAGAACATCGGATGCTGGGCGGCTACGCCTTCATTGGTGAAGGAATTCCTGTTGCAACGGGTGCAGCATTCCAGTCTAAATACCGTCGAGAGGCAATGGGCGATGCCTCGTCTGACCAGGTTACGGCAGCCTTCTTTGGTGATGGCACCACAAACAACGGTCAATTTTTTGAATGCCTGAATATGGCGGCGCTGTGGAAGCTGCCGATTCTCTATGTGGTAGAGAACAATAAGTGGGCGATCGGCATGGCGCATGAACGCGCAACCTCTCAACCCGAAATTTATAAAAAAGCTAGCGTGTTTGGGATGCCTGGCTACGAGGTAGATGGCATGGATGTGCTAGCAGTTCGCGCCGTGGCGCAAGAAGCCGTAGCCCGTGCCCGTGCAGGTGAAGGTCCCACACTGATTGAATGCCTCACCTATCGCTTTCGAGGACATTCGCTGGCAGACCCCGACGAGCTGCGATCGAAGGCAGAAAAAGAAGCCTGGTTCGCTCGTGATCCGCTCAAGAAACTAGCGGCACATCTCCTTGAGCAAAACTTGGCAAGCCAAGACGAACTGAAGGCGATCGAAAAGAAAATTCAGGGAGTCGTCGAGGAAGCCGTAACGTTTGCTCTGGAAAGCCCCGAACCAGATCCTAAGGACCTCTACAAGTACGTTTTTGCAGAGAACGATTAGACACTAAACTCACACGTTGGTGAAACTTCAGAATGTATGTAGGTGAGACGCTAGAGCACTTTCAACAGCAGGTGTTGACTAAGTTAAAGCAGCTTACCCAGTGGCTCGATCGATTAAAAACTAAGGTCGAAATCGGCTACAAGTTCAACACCGACCGAAAGGTGTTCGATCGAGTCATGCGACTGCTACTACTACTGCCGCCGCATCTGTATTTATGCCAGCCAACATTTCTGCTCCAGCCAACAGAGCCTATGTCTCTGGTGATGCGGCTAGTGACTGAGAGATATCATGGAAAGTGCGATCGTCCGTTCTGCTTCCGCCGTACAATGCTGAGAGACGTGAATCATTGACGGTAAGCGCTATGCCAATCAAACGCGGTGACTTTGTGCGGGCTGTGAAAGACAAGCTAGAAAACAGTTTGGAGGCACAGGCAAGCGATCCTCGCTTTTCGTCCTACATTTTTGAGACAAAGGGTGAAGTGGTTGACCTGAGCGGCGACTACGCCTTGGTCAAATTCGGCGTTACCCCAACGCCGAATATTTGGCTGCGGCAGGATCAGCTCGAAGCGTTTAAGTAAGGGGAAGGCGTAAGGAGTAGGGGCAAATATCAAAAACCATCATGATGGTTAGATGCCCCAACGCTTTGAACTGTTATGAAATAGACGGTTCACGGCTCCTCGCTTTTAGCTCACCTCACTCCTTACCCCTCTCTCCTCTCCGAACTATGGCTTTAACCCCGTCTACGATCGCCTGTTTTCCACCTCGCGTGACTGTTGTTGGCTCTGGCAACGTGGGTAGTGCCCTGGCACAGCGTCTTGCTGAGAAAAACCTTGCTGATGTTGTGCTGCTAGATGTAGTGGAAGGTCGCCCGCAGGGGTTGGCGCTGGATTTAATGCAGGCACGGGGCATTGAGCGGCACGATCGCCAAATTATTGGCACGAATGATTATGCGGATACGGCAAACTCTGATGTCGTGGTGATTACTGCTGGGCTACCGCGCAAACCAGGCATGAGTCGAGATGATCTGATGCTGATCAACGGCAAGATCGTGCTGGAAGTGACGAAGCAGGCGATCGTCCACTCGCCCAACACGATCTTCATTGTTGTCACCAATCCCCTTGACCAGATGACGCACATCACCTGGAAAGCCAGCGGACTGCCGGTACACCAAGTAATGGGCATGGCTGGTGTGCTGGATTCTGCCCGGTTCCAGACCTTTGTAGCAATGGAGCTAGGCGTTTCAACGAGCGATATTAGCGCGACTGTGTTGGGTAGTCATGGTGACCTCATGGTGCCGCTGCCCCGCTATACGACCGTAAACGGCATTTCCATTACAGAATTGATGGACGCTGACACCATCGAGCAGTTAATCGATCGCACCCGCAAAGGTGGTGCCGAAATTGTGGACTTGATGAAAACAGGCAGTGCATTCTACGCACCATCGTCCTCTACCTGCGTCATGGTGGAGTCGATTTTGCTCAATAAGTGCCGTATTCTGCCTGTCACGACGTATCTTCAAGGTCAATACGGCTTGCGTGATGTCTTTGTAGGAGTGCCTTGTCGTCTCGGCTGCCAGGGCATTGAGAGCGTGCTAGAACTGGATTTGACCGAGGCGGAACAGCTAGCACTGCATCAATCCGCTGAAGCTGTACGGCAAACCAGCGATCGCATTGAGGCATTACTGGCATCAAGCTAATTCAACTGGCATCAAGCTAATTCAACAATTGAGAGGGTGGGCATGAAGGTCGATCGCGTCAGTATTCTACTTGCCAGTCTATGGCTTGGGTTAACCTTGTCAGCTACTTGTTCTACGGTTGCCACTGCTCAACAAGCCCCAGATTTGATTAAACAGTCGCGCACTTCGGCGATGAGTGAACGCCAGATTCGCGACATTCTTGACGCGATGGCAAAAGCAACGCAGCAGCAAGATGTTGATGGCATTGTGAAGTACATGGCTCCTAAGATTGCCATCAAGATGACTCTACGCTTAGGCAAAGCCTCCCAGCAGCTCAGTCTGACACGAGAACAGTACCGTCAGTATCTTGAGCAGGGCTTTGCCCTGCTCCAACGTTATGATAGCCAGTACAAAAACCTCAAAATTCAGATTGCGTCCAGTGGGCAAACGGGAACAGCAACCTACACGCTTCTAGAAGAAGCGACCCTGAAAGGACAGCCAGGGACTTTGGTCTCAACCTCTCAAGAAACGGTCAAATTTGAGCGCCTCAAGGGACAAATTTTGGCAACAGCAGTAACCAGCAAATCAACGATCGAGATGAAGCGAATTTGAGGTTAAGTAAAAACTGTGTTGGTGAAGCCAGTGAACTGACTGACCTTCAACGCTGACCGACAAACGTCTTCTCAGCAGGACCCGTCATGTAAAGTCGATCGTCCGCTTCAGACCATTCTATTTGCAGCAGTCCACCAGGTAGTTCAACGGTGGCGCGTCGATCGCACTTCCCATTCAAAACGCCTGCAACCAATGAAGCACAAGCGCCTGTCCCACACGCTAGGGTGATGCCAGCGCCTCGTTCCCAGACGCGCATTTTGAGATAATCCGATCGCACCACTTGAATAAATTCTGTGTTGATCTTCTTCGGAAAAACGGCATGAGTTTCAAACTGAGGACCAACCGTTTCTAGCGGAATCGCCGCCACATCATCGACAAACGTAATGCAGTGGGGGTTGCCCATATTGACGCAAGTCACCTGCCAGGTTTTGCCAGCCACCTCTAGCGGTTGATTCACCACTTTTTGATTAGCGGCTACCAGCGTTGTGGGAATTTCGGCTGCTAACAAACGGGGCTTGCCCATATCGACTGTAATCAAGCCATTCGCTTCTAGCTTGGGCGTAATCAACCCGCCTAGCGTGTGAATTTTGTAGGAACGAGGTTCCGTTATTTCCTCTAGCTCGGCGATGAATTTAGCGAGACAACGAATGCCGTTGCCGCACATTTCGGGTTCCGAACCATCGTTGTTGAAGATTCGCATTGTGTAATCGGTGCCGTCCTGCCCCGGTAGGGCAAAGATGACACCATCGGCACCAATTCCAAAGTGACGATCGCACCACTTTACCGCGTCGTCTGGGGTCAACCGTGGCTCTGATGCGCTTCGGTTGTCAATCAAAATGAAATCGTTGCCCAAGCCATGATATTTGGTAAATTCGATTGCCATGATTCTGCTAAGAAGTGATGTGAAAAGGACTCTGGTGAGGAATGATAGAGGGGGAAAGACAATGATGAGGGATGCAGGCTAACAGCTAAAACGTTTTAGTCTTTAGCCTTCAGTCTTTAGCCTTTAGGAGAAACGACCATCATGGCGACAGAATTAGAAACCGGATCACCGAGCGTCCGTCAGATTCAGGAGATGATTCGGGAAGGGACAGAAGTAGAGTTAAAGCTAGTGACAGGCGATCTGTTGGCTGGCAAAGTTCGCTGGCAGGATAACGATTGTATCGCGCTGGTAGACCAGTACGACCAGGTGACGATCGTCTGGCGGCAGGCAGTGGTGTATCTTAAACCTAGAGTTGCGTGAGGCTTTGTAGCAAGCGACAGTCAGCGGTCAGCAAGTGAAAGTCGGGGCAGGGGAGGCTGAGGGAGCCGGGGAAGTGACCCTTAACACGGCTAGAAGCAGCAATCGGATTAGCACTAGAAACTGACTGCTGACCGCTAAACGCTACATCAGCCCCCATTGATCAAAAAGAAAAGCGTACTCAAACGCTATCTCTTTAAGGCTTTCGTAGCGCCCTGATGCACCACCATGCCCTGCACCCATATTAGTTTTGAGCAACAAGCAATTGTGATCCGTTTTGAGCGATCGCAGCTTTGCCGTCCACTTTGCAGGTTCCCAATACGCTACACGCGCATCGTTTAAGCCTGCTGTAATCAACAGATTAGGGTAGTCTCTGGCTTCAACCCTGTCATAAGGCGAATAAGACTTCATGTAGTCATAGAACGTTTTGTCGTTTGGATCACCCCATTCTTCGCGCTCCATAACGGAAAGCGGTAGATGGTCATCCAGAATTGTGGTGACAACATCAACAAACGGGACATGCGCGACCACTGCCTTAAAGAGGTCGGGTCGCAAGTTAATGACGGCACCCATAAGCAAGCCGCCTGCACTGCCACCGACAACGGCTAACTGTTCCTTAGAAGTCCAGCCTTGAGCAATGAGATGTTCGCTACAGGCAATGAAGTCGGTAAACGTATTTTTCTTCTTAAGAAATTTGCCGTCTTCGTACCACTGACGACCCATCTCTGACCCACCGCGAATATGAGCGATCGCCACTACTACGCCTCGCTCCAGCAGCGACAGGCGAGTAGATGAGAAGGCGGCGGGATAGCTGAACCCATACGAACCGTAACCCGTTAGCAATAAAGGCTTTGCGCCGTTTTGCTCCAGTCCTTTTTTGTACACGATCGAGATCGGCACCTGTGTACCGTCGGTAGCGGTTGCCATCAGGCGATCGCTAGCGTATTGCGTGCGATCATAGCCACCCAGCACAGGAGTCTCTTTTTTTAGTTCCCGCTCTTGCGTTTCCAGGTTGTAGTCAAAGACCGATCGGGGCGTTACCAGCGACGTATAGTTAAACCGCAGAATCTCTGTGTCGAACTCTGGATTGCTGCCTTCATCCGCGCTGTAGGTCGGGTCAGGGAATTGAATAAAGTGTTCTTCGCCACTGGCAAGCTGCCGCACCCGAATGGTAGGTAAACCAGACTCCCGCTCATAAACCACGAGATGCTTGGCAAACGCGCTGACACCTTCCAGCAAGACCTGATCACGATGGGGAATGACCAGTTGCCAGTTGTCCTTTGCAGGAGCTGTGACTGGCGTTTGCATGAGTTTGAAATTTAGCGCCTCATCGTTCGTCACGATATAAAAGGAATCGCTATGATGCTCAACCTGATACTCAATACCCGACGCGCGAGGCTGAATCACCTGAAACTTACCCTCTGGCTGATTCGCATCCAGATAATGCACCTCAGACGTAATTTTGCTTCCTAGCTCCAGCAAAATATAGGCATCGCTGCGGGTCTTGCCCACGCTCAAAAAGTAAGATTCATCTGCTTCAGAGTAAACCAACTCATCGTCACTTACTGCACTACTCAGGCGATGACGTATTAGCTTAAAGGGTCGATTTGCCTCATCCATCAGCGTGTAAAAGATGGTCTGATTATCGTTGCCCCAGGCAAACCCATAGCCCGTTTCAAGAATGGTTTCAGGATAAAGCTGCCCCATTGCTAGATCTAAGAAGAACAACGTGTAGCGCTCCGAGCCAGCCGTATCTACTGAGTACGCCAAAAGCTGATGATTTGGGCTAATGTCAAACAGTCCTAATTCAAAGAAATCATGTCCCTCTGCTAAAGCATTCTGGTCAAGGAGTACTGTTTCGGGCGCATCCAGGCTACCCGCTTTACGGCAATAGATGGGGTAGGCTTTGCCCGTTTCAGTACGGGAGTAGTAGTAATAATCGCCTTTACGGTAGGGCACCGACAGGTCAGTCTCTTGAATCCGCGCCAGCATCTCGTCATACAATGCCGTTTGTAGGGACTCTGTATGCGCCATCACCGCTTTGGTGTAATCATTTTCAGCCTCAAGGTACGCGATGACGTTAGGCTCGTCGCGGTAGCGCAGCCAGAAATAATCATCGGTGCGATCGTCTCCGTGAATTGATAATCGGTGCGGCTGCTTGTTAGCGATCGGTGGCAAGACAGTAGAAGACACAACACGTTGATTCATTAGTTACCGTTAGTGACCGTGGGTAGAATGTTATCCCTCTTCTCGTTTGCCAGCAGAACCGTTGACACTTACAAGGAGAACAAGGGTTATAAGTAAATTAAATAGGAATTTTTACTCAGCAACTAGGTGAAACGAGCAGATCTTGCTAATGTGGAGCAGAAAGTATCTTAAGATTATCGTAAGAATTAAGCTTATTTCTAGAAGCTGATTACCAATCACCAGGAGGACTGTTTATGGCGCTCGTACCACTGAGACTGTTGCTCGATCACGCAGCAGAAAATGGCTACGGCATCCCTGCCTATAATGTCAACAATTTGGAGCAGATCCGGGCAATTCTGTACGCTGCTAGCGAAACCGATAGCCCTGTAATTTTGCAAGCGTCTCGTGGTGCCCGCAATTATGCTGGCGAAAACTTCCTCCGCCACCTAATTCTGGCTGCGATCGAAACCTATCCTGACATCCCCATCGTGATGCACCAGGATCACGGCAACGCGCCTTCCACCTGCTACTCTGCCATGAAGAACGGCTTCAGCAGCGTCATGATGGATGGCTCCTTGCAAGCTGATGCAAAGACGCCTGCTAGCTTTGAGTACAACGTCAACACCACCAGAGAAGTGGTCAAGGTCGCTCATGCGATCGGCGTGAGCGTTGAAGGCGAACTCGGTTGCCTAGGTTCTCTGGAAACAGGCAAAGGCGAAGCAGAAGATGGACACGGGTTTGAAGGTGCGCTTTCTCACGATCAACTGCTGACCGACCCCGATGAAGCCGTTGAATTCGTAGAGCAAACTCAAGTAGACGCGCTTGCAGTGGCGATCGGTACCAGTCATGGTGCCTATAAGTTCACCCGCAAACCAACGGGCGAAATTCTGGCAATCAGCCGCATTGAAGAAATTCACCGTCGCCTGCCCAACACGCATTTGGTCATGCACGGTTCTTCCTCTGTGCCCGAAGACCTGATTGCAATCATCAACCAGTACGGTGGTGCGATTCCTGAGACCTATGGTGTGCCTGTCGAAGAGATTCAAAAGGGCATCAAGAGCGGTGTACGGAAGGTTAACATTGACACCGACAACCGTTTGGCAATTACTGCTGCGGTGCGTGAAGCGCTGGCAAAAGAGCCAAAGGAATTTGACCCCCGTCACTTCTTGAAGCCCTCCATCAAATATATGCAAAAGGTTTGTAGCGATCGCTATGAACAGTTTGGCACCGCAGGCAATGCCAGCAAGATCAAGCAAATTGGCTTGGATGAGTACGCCGCTAAGTATGCTAAAGGCGAACTGGCAGCCGTCACCAAAAAGGCTGTAGGCGTGTAATTACTTCGCCCGAAGTAAAATTTGTTAAGATACCCGGATAGCTTTACTGCTGTCCGGGTATTTTAATGCAACAGCTAACCTGCTATTGCCAACTTACGAACAATAGAACAGCAAGGGTTGTGCTATGCGTAAAACTCTATAGAACTAGTCATGTCATTAGAAACTGTTTGTAAATGTATGTGAAGTAGAAGACAACTACGGTCACAAAGGCGCGATACCAGAAGAGTGACATCTACATGGCTTGAGGATATGAGTCAGCCTTACTACGACAGTGACCTGACCGATGAG
>NZ_JACJOZ010000034.1:0-205132 GCF_014695795.1 Phormidium sp. FACHB-592 | reverse complement strand
CTCATCGGTCAGGTCACTGTCGTAGTAAGGCTGACTCATATCCTCAAGCCATGTAGATGTCACTCTTCTGGTATCGCGCCTTTGTGACCGTAGTTGTCTTCTACTTCACATACATTTACAAACAGTTTCTAAGCCTACGGGGTTTGAGTATTGTTCTCCATCAGGCTTTAGCTTTATGTCGAAAAGCCTTTGCCATTGGTCAGACAGATCGTTTGCGAACTGGATATAGAGCTTCATTTGGCTCATAAAACTACTTCTAGAAGCGGGTGGCAAAGTTTTGCGATCACGTTAGCGATGGAGCCAAATTTTATTGCATGACGCAATTACTTTTCTGATATGCGGGGCAACATCTAACCTGTGCACAAAATGGGGTTTCAAGAGTTTCGTCAGTTGGAACGCTTGGAAGCCTGAAATAAATTTTGACTCAACCGTTTTAGAGCCGTGCGGGTTCTGAGATCGGTTGATGATAGAGTGCCATCAACTGGTCACGCCTTAATGTTTCCAGCGCATACGTTTGTCCTTGCATGTCACTGAACTCAACCTCAAAAACTTCAGGTTCATACACTTCAACAATTGTTCCAACTTGCCCACGATACAGCCCTAGATCTGGCAAGTCTTCAACCAACGCGATTACATCCAACAATTTCATCTGCGAATTCATTTTCTTAGTCCCCTCTATAAAATATAGCAAGTCACTAACCGAGGAAAATTCTCGTCATAGCGCACAATCCAGGCGCTCCGAACGACTGCCAGCTTTTCAAAACGAGACATAGGAAAATCAATGACGTATTTTTGTCCATGTTGGTTAGATTTGCCTGAAACAGCGTCATAGTTTTTAACTGCTTGTAACAAAGCATTTCGTAACTCGATTGCCTGTTCTAACCCAATGCCTAACGCTGATTGAAAAACGTAAGCTTTATGTCGCCCATCTGAATGTTTTGGGTTCAGGCAATAATCAGACAGCTTTTGCATATCGACAACGGCTTGATCAGGATTGGGCAACTTCACAGCTTCATAAATACGTATGGTGTTGGGTGAAACTTAAAACCACCTGTCTAAAACTATTTGTAGAAGCGCGTAGCGAAGTTTTGCGATCGCGTGGGTGACAGTTCGCGCGCTTTGAGAATAGCAGCAGCAAGAAAGGCGTAAGAGAGCAGACCAACCAATGCTAGAAAAACGGGACTAATGCTGCCAACTGTATTCCAGAGGGCGTGCAGACCAGAAGCGGAAAGGTAGCCAATGCCCAGAATAAGCCAGCGACGGCGCGATCGCAGCACGCTTAACCCAATGAAATAACCAAAATAACCGCTGTACGCCATGTGCCCTGCTACCGAACCCAGAACACGTGGAATCAACAGTTGCAAGCTAGCAAGTTGAGCCGCACCTTCGCCAGACGACAACGTGGCTTTGTACACTTCAGGTAGGTACTGTGCCATCGTTTCTAGTAATGTGAAGCCAACGGCTGATGCACTACCCAGCAAAATGCCATCCAGCGGTTCCCAAACGCCGATACGCTCTCGGTAGGGCGATCGCAACTGTGTACCTAGAAAATATGCCGCAAAGACTGGCACTGCCTTCAACAGCTCCTCCATCAGTCCGGCGCCAAAAAACATCTTGATAAGCAGTATTGGGAAGGCAACTGGAGTATCACCTGTGGGCAACTCGCCGGGTAACACCTGCCGAAAAACAAAGACAAACAGCGTCAACGCAGGACTAACCAGCAATAACAGCGTGACTAAAGCTGCGCCTGCGAGAATCCACCACGGCTTACGCTTGCCGCACAGTTCATAGACGAAGTAATACGCTGCACCAGCTAGGTAAGCCGCCAACAGCAAGTTGAAAACTAGCGGATTGCCAACAGCCGCAAACATGAGCACGACAAAGCCGACAGTAATGCCGCCCGGCAGCAGATAGGCTTTGTGGGTTAGCTGCCGCCCTGTAGAAAGGATGGGGAAGAGCTGCGTCAGGCTAATAGCATCTGGTTCACGGCGGCGGGGCGGCGGGCTGGTTGCTGACAACCGTGGGGTGGAAGCAGCGGTTCGCTTTCGTCGCGTTGCCGTTGGTGGGTTACTTGATGCTGGGACAGGCGTTACGGGTTGAGCAGGGTTAACCTTTGGCTGGCATTCAAAGACAAATGTAGGACCACCCTGCCCCAGAATAATGCGATCGCCCGGTTGCAGTACCTGACAATCCTTCAGCCGCTCTCCATTCAAAAAAGTGCCGTTTGCGCTGGCAAGGTCGCAAAGCTGCCAAAAGCAGTTGCCAGCAGGTGACTCGAACCCCAAAATGGGTTTCACCTCTGCGTGCCGCCGCGATACTGCACGATGCACAAGCGGATCGAGAACCACGTTACAGTGTGGATCACGCCCAAGTACAACACTCTCCGTTGTTGAGAGTGGATAGCGGGCTTGTTCTCCAGCATTGTCACCAGTCGGTAACAGCCGCAAAAATGTTGTGTAGCGATCCGTTCCCGTCATTGTCGGGGAATTCTAGCCAGCTTGTAAGGGGTCTCAGGCAATAAAAAGTACCGAGCAGTGGTAGTTGCGTTTCCTATTCTTTACACCCTACACCCTACACCCTACCTTCTGTCTAGTGGCTTACTGGTTTGCTCGTGTATCCTTCACAGCCGCAAGGAAAAACACGATCGCTAACGGCACGCTGATCGCTAGAATTACACTGGTCAGCCCATAGCCTAACTGCGGCAGCCCCGATGACAGCTCGAAGACCGAACCAACGGCAGCGATCGCAGTGATGCACGAACCGCCCAGAAACACACCACTCTTTGGAGTCACGCTAATTTAATCTCACGTTTTTGAATTTTGCAGGCTGCTTTCGACTCACATTAAAGCCGAAGGACATGTTAATTGACAGGTAAGTTGAAGTTGCAACAACACCGCATCAACAAGCAGGGTGGCTAGGCAATGGACTTAACTGCCTGTGCTGAAAAGCCGTGTTTAGCCAACGCTTCGTTTAGCAACAGTGCATTCTCTACTCGATCAACGAAGAGAACACCGTTGAGATGATCAATCTCATGCTGGATGCAGCAGGCTAGTAGTCCTGTAGCATCCAGCTTTTGCGGGCGACCGTGTTCGTCTTTGTAGGAAACTTCGATCGCAGCCGGTCGTTTCACATCCATGTAAACCCCCGGGATACTGAGGCACCCTTCTTGAGTCACCGATAGGTCGCGGCTTGCCTGCTTTACAACCGGGTTAATCAAAACCAAGGGTGGCGTGGCGGCTTCTTCTGGATCGCAGTCGATGACAATGAGCTGCTTGTTTACAGCCGTTTGCGGTGCCGCTAGCCCAATACCATCAGCGCTGTACATCGTTTGCAGCATTTCACGAATGAGCTGTTTAATCTCAGCATCAACTTTAGCAATGCGCTTAGCGGGCTGGCGCAAAACACGATCGCCTAGACGATAAATCTCTAGCGGTGGCTTTGCTAATTTCTTTTTCTCGACCAAAACCTCGGCAGTCATGACTCTAAATACTCGCAGCGAATGTCTGATGTCGGAATGATTCCGCCTTAATTCTATAGTAGCTAATTCTGACGGCAGACTATCAGCTTTTGACTTTTAGCTTTCAGCTTTCAGCTTTAGCTCCTAGCCACCTTTTGCCTTGTGCCTTTCGCCTTCTGCCCCTTGCCCTTTGCCTGCCGCCTTCCACCTACTGGAGCCAGCATTATTTTGCTGGGCAGCTGCTTAAGCTTACAATGCACCAATCAACGCTAGCTCCACAATTTAGTGGAGAAGACAGAAGAGTCATGACACGAGCAAACAGTGGTTTTTGGGTTGATTTTCGCAAATTTGTGTTTCGAGGCAATGTCATTGATCTAGCAGTGGCTGTGATCATTGGTAGTGCGTTTGGCAAGATTGTAGATTCGTTGGTAAGTGATATCATCACACCAGCGCTTTTACAACCGGCGTTGACAGCCGTCGGCGCAGATGACATTAGTAAACTGTCAGCAAACGGCATCAAATACGGTGTTTTTCTGGCGACCGTGATCAACTTCCTGGTGATTGCCTTTGTCATTTTCCTCATCATCCGTGCGTTTGAGAAGGCAAAAAACAGACTAACTCGTCAGGAAGCGATCGCAGAAGAGGCTCCTGTACTTGATGCAGCGATCGTTACCCAAGAGCGTACAGCCGCTGCGCTCGATCGACTCTCTAGAGCGCTAGAAACACGCAACCTGTAACGTTACAAGTGACCACCCAGCATAGTAGGCATTAGAACGGCATCAATGACGTGAATCACGCCGTTAGCAGCCAGGATATCCATTTTTACCACTGTGGCATCGTTGATTTGGGTGCTGCCGTTGCTGTGTTCGATCGCTACAATTGATCCCTCTTCTGTCGGCGCTTCGTCGATCTGTGCCAGGTCGTCTGATCGCACATCGCCTGATAGCAGATGATACATTACCACTCGCTTGAGCTTGGGGTGATCCTGCAATAGCTCATCTAATGCTCCATCAGGCAGTTTTGCAAAAGCTTCATCTGTTGGAGCGAGTACAGTGATCGGTCCTTCACTGGTAAGCAGATCACCTAGTTCCGCTGCTTCAACGGCTGCCAGTAGCGTTTTGAAATTACCTGCCTGAGCGGCTGTTTCCACCAGGTTTGCCATGCGTTGTTCCCTTTCGACGACTGTACTACCTACAGATAAAAGGTAAAGCGTCAGGCAACATCCGCCACAAGAGATACCTGACGCTAGCCACTCGTACGGATACCGCGATCGTTAAGCTGCTGCATAAAAAATTCTTCCAGGGAGGGGCGTGCTAGATCGACCGAAACAATTTGGGCACCCATCAAGCTTAGACTGGCAAGAAAATCGTAGGGATCACCGTTGAGTTGCCCTTGCCAGTAGCCATCCCGAAAATCCAGGTTCAGCATACGTTTTTTGATGACATCCAGACTGCCACCCCGACCTTTGATTGTGTAGGTTTCTGTAGTGCCCAGTAATTCCTGTAGGGAACCACTGCAAATCAACTCACCATTAGCCAGAATAGCAATACGATCGCAAATTAGTTCCACATCGGACAGCACATGGCTGTTAAAGAAAATCGTTTTGCCCTGATCTTTAAGCGAGAGAATAATTTCGCGAATTTGATAGCGCCCCATTGGGTCTAGCCCAGACATGGGTTCGTCGAAAAACACCAGTTCTGGGTCATTAATCAGTGCCTGCGCCATGCCAATGCGTTGCAGCATCCCTTTGGAATACTGCCGAAGCTGCTTCTTGCGGGCAGCAGACAGCGATAGCCCAACCAGATCTAGCAGTTGGGGAATGCGCTGTTTCTGTATCGATCGCGGAATCTGGAACAGCCCAGCGGTGAACTGAAGCGTTTCCCATCCAGTCAAGTAGTCGTAGAAGTAGGGGTTTTCGGGCAAATAACCAATGCGTTGCTTAATGGCACGATCGCCCAGTGGTACCCCTAGCAGGCGTCCCCCGCCCCCACTGGGACGCACAATCCCCAAGAGTGTTTTCAGGAGCGTTGTTTTGCCCGCACCGTTAGGTCCCAAAAGCCCAAACGTTTCGCCCTGCAACACGTTAAGGGTGCAACCTTTAAGGGAAACAATTTTTTGGTTTAGCCAAAACCCAGCGCGATAGGTTTTTCTAAGTTCGTGGGTTTCCACAACGGTGGAGCGGTCAATGGTAAAAACGTCGCTGGTAGGGTCGGGAACGGTAGCCATGTTGATAAGGGTCTGGCAGATTTGCTGATCAAAAGATTCTAGGAGCCGTTTTGGAAAAACCAATACGCTATTCTGGGCGTGCCGAGGCGTAGGAAGAACTTTAAGGGGAAGCGTGGGAAGAGCACATTGGTCTAGAGCCTACTACTATCCTTTAACTTGACTGCCCCTTGCTTCTGTTGCTGATTATCCGATCGCGGCAGGAGCATGTGCCAAGATTCTGCCCAAACGCTTAAACTTTGTTTATACATTTGAGATTGGTAGAGCGTTGCGTAGTGACACCTCATTATCAATAGTCAATCACCATGCTGAAAGCAAGATTGTTTCAACCTGAGTTTAATCCCTTATGGTAGGCGACTCACGACAGGCTTTGAACAAACTGATAAGCTAGTCGTCAAGACGATCGAGACGGGCAAAGCTGATAGGAACTCAACCCTAGCCCTAGATTGTGCATGAAGGCACACACTAACTTAAGTACTGAGAGCGAAGAGGAAACAGGATGGATCGTTCCAAACTTGTAGCAATTGTAACTGGGGCGATCGCAGTGGCACTTAGCATTGCGTATTTAGTCGTGGTGCAACTGCTGGATATGCGTGGTGAAATGGTGCCTGCACCAATGGGCTGGATTATGCAAGCTTTAAGGTAGCGTAGTGATCAAAATTGGCTCGTAGGCTTATGAAATGAAAACCAACTCAAAGCACTATTCCTAGGCGAACTCACTAGGTAGTTTTTTCTTGGAAAATTTATGCTTCCAGTGAAGAGCTGTACTTTCAACTAAATGCCAGGATAGGGCAGCAGGTATAATCGTGCAGCAAACAGAAAGTAAAAAGTAAACTAGAAAACCCCATTGATTCAAGTGATAAGCAGATAGGATCTGTTGTATAGGAAAGGCATAAATGTACAGTCCATAACTATAATCTTTTCCCTTACCAAAGTCTGCGAATGGCAATGCTGCTGCCAACCACAACATCAAGTATGTTGTTGTCAACGGTGCCACAATGATATAGGATTCACCGCTGGCTAGACCCGCAATGCTAACAATCAATGAAGCGAAAGCTAATGAATGCTTTAAAGGTGGTTCCCAAAAATAGAATGCTGCCCCCATGAGGAAAAAAGCAGAAAATCTAATTGGTGAAATGGCTAAATCACCTTTTCGATAAAAAGCAACATAAGCGATCCAAATAAAGGTTAATAAACCTAAAATAACGTTTTTTCTTAGCAGACCCAGCCAACCTAGCATCCCGATAGCAACGTAGGCTCTGAACTCATGCTGTAAAGTCCATAACGAAGCATTCACTGTATTTGGATGGGGGTTATTTGGAAACAAGTCTTGAATATTATGCTGGATTTGCATGAAAGGGATGCTTGCTGTCACTGTTTGAGCATTGAAAAAGCTGCCAGACAGTAAGGGAAGAATAAACCCAACGATTGCTTGAAAGACATCAAGCAGAGGTATTAAAAAGTTATGTTGGATGTAGCCTAAATCTGGGGGAGCACCAAAGAGCAGAGGTGTTCCAATTCCAACAACAATTAAGCAAACCCAGTAGGCCGGAAATATGCGCAAAACTCTATGCCATAGAAAAAGCGGCAAGGACTGGAGTCGCAGATAGCTAGCAGCGATGAGGTAGCCGCTAAGGCTGAAAAAACTATCGACTGCAATTGAACCAACGCTAGCGACCTGATTGCTGAAATGATAAATAAAATCGTACCCAAAGCCACCAAGAACGCCTGCATGAGCATAAATGACAGCAAGTGCTAAGAATAGGCGCAAAAAACCAATACTGTTGTGTTTAGAATCAAACTGCATAATTGAAAATGCTTTATGGATAGTGGAGATGCAGTAATTGAAAAAATTTGCTAGTCTTTTCACAAAATACTAATCTGATTAGCACTAACTTCTTAGATTGTGAAAGTTAAACATCTTCAACTAGCTAATCAAAAATCAATTGGATGCCTATAGATGGTACTGAAAGGACTATCGTATTCAGGTAACTTGCTCATGGCAGGAGCAACACTATTGCTATTGTTAGTGTCACTGCTGCCATTATTCGTTCCTTTAGGTTCATATCATTGGTTGTTAGATTTAACCACCCACTTCAAATGCCAGTATCTTGCACTTTCCATCGTTTGCTTGGGATTCTTTTGGCTTTGGCGATCGTGTCGTTGGCAACGCTGGCTAATCGGCTTGAGCGTATTCTGCATTGTCCTTAATGGGGTTGAAGTGGTGCCGTGGTATGTGCCACCGTCAATCATTGCTCCATCATCGGCAGTCACGTTGCGCGTGCTCCACTCAAATGTACTGGTGCGTAATCGCGACTATGATAGCGTGACTGCGTTGGTGAGAGAGGTTAAGCCAGATCTTGCAGTGTTTCAGGAAGTCAACGCGCGCTGGTTGGAAGCGCTAGAGACAATTCGGGATGTGCTGCCTTACACCTATGCCGAACCGAGGAGCGCGGGCTTTGGCAATGTGATCTATAGTGCGTTACCACTGCAACAACCGTCGGTACAGTTCTTGGGGCAACGTGAATACGCCAGTCTTGCTACGCAGGTGAGTAAGGGTGGGCAAACGCTGTCGTTGCTGACGGCTCACCCACCCCCACCGATTCGGCAAGAACTGTTCCGGTGGCGCAATCAACTGTTGGCTGCGATCGTGCCCTATGTGCGATCGCAAACAGCACCTGTTATAGTGATCGGTGATTTAAACATCACTATGTGGTCGCCTTACTACAAGCGATTGGAAGCAGCCAGTGGCTTGCAAAACAGCCGCGCTGGCTTTGGCATTCTGCCGAGTTGGTCGCCTCGTAGCTGGCTACCGTGGCTAGCGATTCCGATCGACCATTGCCTGGTGAGTCCGGAGCTTGTAGTGCTGAAAACGCAGCTCGGGCGCAAGGTCGGGTCTGATCACCTACCGCTCATTGTCGATATAGCAATGCCATAAAACGTTGGGTAGTGTCTCTTACGATCGATGCCAATCATCTAACTCTGAGTCGAGTTCGGCTTTCAGCAGTTCGGCTTTCAGTTCAAGCGGTAGCCTAACTTCGGTTAGCAAGACTGGGGCTTGAGTGTCAGACGAGTCGCGATCGAGGTTAAGCGGCTTGATCACGCGCGTAATCGCCTGTTGTACAAAGGCACGCATAAATTCATCTTTGCGGTTGAGCTGAAACTGACGTTGCACCACTTCAGTCATGCCACCGTCTCCCCATTCCTGGTTATGACGAAAGTATTCGATAAAGCTTTTGCCTGCAATGCGTGTCAGGTAAGCAGCGCTCACGCCTTGAATTGCCCGACCAGCCAGCATCCCGCCCAGGCTAAATTCTAGGGCTGTTGCCACTAACGTCATAGCACCCTTGACGATACCTAAACTGACAAGTGTTTTGCCTAGGGAAAGCGCCAGTTCGCGTCCTCGTTCCATGTTGATATCGCAGCCGTAGACACGCCCGATTTCCACAACCATCTGAGCGTTGATAGCAGCCGTTGCCAGCAAATCCACTACAGGCAAAGGTGTCACAGCAATGACCCCGGCGCTAATCCACTGGAAGCGATCGACAATCTTCTCTGCTTGTCGTCGGCGTTGAGCATCAATGAGATAGCGAGCTTTTTCCCCAAGCCGTTGAGATTGCAGCAGGATATTGTCGGCAATCAGATCCTCACCTTCAGCCCGCAACACAGCCACCATCCGACGGATCAGCGGCATGATGTCTGGGTCAGGCTGAAGCGTTTCACCATCCACCACGATCGCGGCAGGATTAGCAGCCGTTGCAATGACATCAGCAGGCGCAACCAAACCACGCACACGTGCCTGCAAGCGTGCCAAGATCAAGCCGAGATCCTCCTCTCGATACAAGTCAGACTTGTTGAGGATAACGAGCGATCGCTTGCCAATCTCTGCCAAGGTTTGCAGCGGATCGTATTCCGACTGTCGCAAGTCATTATCCAGTACAAATAGCAGCAAATCGGCTTCGGTCGCTAACTGCCGTGCCAGTTGTTCACGTTCTGTCCCTGCTACGCCTGCTTCTAAGATCCCTGGTGTATCAATCAGCAAAATCTCTCGCAGCAAGCCTTTCAGCTTCAGCGAATAGGTTTCGCCCACTTCAGTAGTGCCCATTGCCGCACCAACTTTGCCTGCCATACGCCCAATCAAGGCATTCACCAACGATGTTTTACCGGCTGACCCAGTGCCAAAAACGACAATTTGCAGGTTGCCCCGCGCCAGGTTTTGCTCAATTTCGCGCGATCGCAGCAACAGTTCTTGCCGCGCTACCTCATCTTGAATCTGGCTCACCTGCTGTCGCACTGCTTTTAGTGTTTCTTCAGCCGCCTCCGTTTTCTCGGCAGGCACACGGGGCTGCCGTCGTGCTTGCTGACGACGCTTTGAGGCACGCGGCAGCACAAAGAGATAATAGATCAAGGCTCCAATCAAAACTGCCAGTAGCGTCATGATGAGCACCAGCAAGAGCTGAGACAGCAGCGGGTAGGCATAAAGCTGCCAGGAAAGCCGAGTGAGTGCATCAATCAGCCAGATAACCAGCCCTAAAATAAGGGCGAGTCCAGCAATGAGCGTGAGGAGACGCGAAAGGCGCATGAATTATTTGTGGTGCATCTGCCTTTCATTCTAGTTCCCCGATTTTTTTTGGAGAGGTGCTCGCCTACCCTTAAAGCCAGCTATAGCAAAAGAATGAGGGATGAAGAGAAGCACTTCTTCAAAGGAAGTTTCAAAGTTTATGTCTGTCCTAACGTTCTCTTCGGCTGCTATAGCCTTAACAGTCTACTGCCCTAAAAGATCATTAAGTCAGTCGCGATCGACTCATGAGACAGCTACCCTAACCGAGAGATGCCAGACGGTTTATGCTCTGGTAGCTTGAGTGGTGGTCAAAAATGTTGGAATGAGGAATCTTATGGGACTTTTCGATGCAGTCTTAAGCGCAGTCAGCAACCCAAGTCAGCAAGCAAACCCAAGTCAGCTTGGCTCCATTCTCAATACTGTCCAGCAAATGAGCAACAGCAATGGCATTGATGCAGGCACAACGCAGACGCTCGTGTCCGTTGTCGGTGGCTACGTGCAATCGGCGCTACAACAGCAGCAGGCTACTGGAGGAGCGGGACAAGCACAGGCAATGGTTAATCAATACAGCGGCACAGGGCCAAATCCCCAAGCGGTAAACGCTGTACTGGGACCTGTCATGCAGCAGCAAGTCGTACAAGATTTGATTCAACGGACAGGGCTTCCGCCACAAACGATTCAAGCTATTCTACCGACCCTGGTACCTCTCGCGCTAAAGTTTCTCCAGGGTGGCGCACATACCGAAAACCCACAGGCAGGCAATCCTGTCTTGAGTGCCTTTCTAGACAAAAATAATGATGGGAGCGTTGATCTAGGCGACGCTCTGAATATGGCGGGTCAGTTCTTTAATCGTTAGGTTAGTCAGCTATCAGCTATCAGCTATCAGCTATCAGCAGTCAGCCGAAAGGCTAGTGTCTCTTATGTAGGAGACGTTGCCTGTCCACAAGCGCTCGAACTAAGCAGTGGCAAAATTAGAGCTAATCGCTGAAAGCTGACTGCTGATCACTAATTCTGTAGCGGTGTAACGCCTGCCAGGTCAAGAATCTGTGGAATCAAATCTTCGCGCTTGACCGCCATCACGTGAACCCCCTGACAGAGCTGACGAGCTTGCTTTACTTGTTCGGCTGCAATCAGTACGCCTTCCTGAAGCGGATCGGCGGCACGTTCTAGGCGATCGATGATGTGATCAGGGATTTGCACACCTGGCACGCAACGGTTAATGAACTGTGCGTTTTTCGCTGACTTGAGCAAGAAAATGCCTGCTAGGACAGGCTTGTTGCAGCCGACTGCAAGCTGGGTCATAAATTTCTCAAGCCGATCGAAGTCTGAAATTAGCTGGCTTTGAAAAAACTCTGCCCCGGCTGCTAGTTTACGCTCAAACCGACGCTGCAACCCTGACCAACTACCACATTGAGGGTCGATCGCTGCTCCAACAAAGAACTCGGTTGCGCCATCCGTTAACAGTTTGTCATTGAAATCACACCCAGCATTCAGCTTGTGAATCAGTTGCAGCAAGCGAACCGACTCTAGCTCAAACACAGCTTTGGCTTGGGGATGGTCGCCTGCCTTAATGGGGTCTCCCGTCAACGCCAGAATGTTGCGAATGCCAAGCGCTTGGGCACCCATGAGGTCTCCTTGTAAGCCAATGGCATTGCGATCGCGACACGCCATCTGACAAATCGGCTCAATGCCTTCCTGCGCCAAAAGTACGGACGCTGCCAACGACGACATCCGCAATACCGCTCGGCTACCGTCGGTGATGTTTACCGCATGCACCCGACCCTTGAGCGATCGCGCCATCTCAAGCATATGAGCGGGATTGCCACCCTTGGGCGGCATTACTTCTGCCGTAATAAGGAAGTCGCCCTGTTGAGCAGCAGCGCGGAAGGTCGATGCTAGGGATCGTGTCGTGTTTGTGGCGTTATCAGACATACAAATCAAAAAAAGAGCCGCAAAAGCTCGCGCTCGTACAAATTAGTATAGGTCTCCAGGGTGCTTCACCCTCCTCACACTACAGGAAGACGTGAGTAGCCAAGAGCATCTTTAACACGCAGCAATGTGGCATTGGCGATCGCCCCTGCCTTCTCCTGACCATCACGTAAGACCGAATCTAGATAGCCCGGATCAGCCATAATTTCCTGATATTTTGCCTGGATGGGTTGGAGATGGGTGATCGCGGTTTCGGTCAGCAATGGCTTGAATTGCCCCCAACCCATATCCTGACATTCGGCTGCAACGGCTGCTTTCGTCTGACCAGACAGCAACATATAGAGCGTCAGGAGATTATGGCATTCGGGGCGATCGGGGTCATCAAAGACCAGACCGCGCACCGGATCAGTTTTGCAGCGCTTGATTTTGTTCTGAATCACATCTGGTGGATCAAGCAGGTTAATACGGCTGAGTTCTGATGGATCGGATTTGGACATTTTCTTAGTGCCATCGGTTAGGCTCATGACCCGCGCACCTTCTGCTCGAATAAGCGGATCGGGTTTCTTGAGGACGGGCTGGTTGGGCTTGGCAAACTTGTGATTAAACGAATCGACCAAATCGCGGGTTAATTCCAAATGCTGCTTTTGGTCTTCGCCGACAGGCACTTTATCCGCGTCATAGAGCAAAATGTCTGCTGCCATCAAAACGGGATAATCCAACAGCCCTACGCCAACATTTTCGCCCTGTTTGACGGCTTTTTCTTTGAACTGGATCATATCCGTGAGCCAATTGAGCGGGGTAATGCAATTGAGCAACCAGGCAAGTTCGCTATGCGCTGAAATGTGGGACTGGACAAAGATCGTTGAGTTGCTGAGGTCAATGCCACAGGCAAGATAGAGCGCCGCGATCGTGTACGTGTCTTGCGCCAATGTAGCGGGGTTGTGCGGCACAGTGATGGCGTGCAAATCAACCACACAAAAGAAATTATCGTACTGGTGTTGCCCCTCCACCCAATTACGAATGGCACCCAGGTAGTTGCCTAGATGGAGATTGCCAGTTGGTTGCACTCCCGAAAGAATTCGCTGCTTCGCCATAGTCCCTAAAATAGAATCCAACCAAAAGTAGACGTGTCAGTGTGAGGCTGATTGTACCGTAAGTGAAGCTACGGTTAAGAAATGTAAACCCCTGAGCCTAAGCGCTCCAGGTCTCAAACAAAACGGCATTGGTTTGATTATGACCCACTCTCTGACTCAGAATCAGCTTGCTCAACTGAAAGACTGTTTCTCACTGGCACGGAATCCGACCCAGCAAGAAGCAGCTTGCCAAAACATGGCACAGCTACTCAGCGATCTAGCCGTAGACGCTGTTGCCGCAGAAGTGATCGACGCACTCTGGCAGGAGCTATTGACCGCACGACGCTCTACTGCCTTTTGGGAGCAGATCAGCGATGCTGAGAAAGAAATGGGCGATCGCCTGACGCAAGACAATATTCGACTGCAGCAAAACTACCTGCGCTTGATGCAAGAGCAGTAATGGGCGGCTTAGTAGAAAGGGTATGTGATTAGCAATCAGCGGTTAGCGGTCAGCGAAAAGTTGATAGCTGACGGCTAACCACTGATGTCTAAACTTTCCTAGTACGATGCTGCTGATAGCGAAGTTGGTTTGACGAGCAGTGTAATGTTTTGCCGTCCAATGACTTGTACAACCTCACCAACAGCAAGCGTCACATCTTGTTCACACTGCGCGAGCCACCATGAACCTTGAAACTTCACTCGTCCCCGCTTATGTGGTGCAATAATTTCGGAGACGATCGCCCGTCCCCGATAGTTGGGGTCTGCTTCGCTAAGGAAGGATGTTGCAGCCTGCTCTATTGGCTCGTTAAAGAGGAATGAATTAAAAGCCTTGATGGAATTAAACGCTAACATCGTGGTTTCTCCTGAGGCTAAAGACTTGCAGTGTACTAGTGCTGCTAACGTCGAACAGGTAGAAAGTAAACGCAGCGGTTTAGGCTTACGCTTGACGTTCTAGATCAATCGATAGGCTCTGTTTTGCTCGAATATCTTTGAGATGTCGTTTGACCGTATTGAGGGTGATGTAAAGCTCGAGCGCAATCTGTTGATATGTGAATCCCGCACGACGTAAAAGCCAGACCTCTGTTTGTCGTGGTGACAGATCGTACAAAACGGCTTCAGCCAGTGCCCGGTTTTGCAAAGACTGCTGCCGATCTTCTAGTAAAACCGCCAAATATGGGCGTTTGAGGTCATCTAAGGTCAGCCACCGGACCCGAATCCGATAAGTGTGCGATCGAGTGGAAGCAATCTCTGACTCCATGACAATCGGCTGATCAGCATACAACTCACGGCTTTCAATCAATGCCTTACAGGTCTGCCAAATTGCTTCGGGCACCGTGGGCACACCTGCATGATCCTGATTGTTGTGCTGGTTAAGCTGTTGACAAATGCAATGAGCGTAGTAGTTGTGATAGATCCACTCGCCGCGATCTGACAAAATTAAAATGCCATCAGTAATACCTTCAAGTACACCTTTTAGCAGGGTGCTGTCTTGAGCGAATGATTTCGTTTGTTCTAGTTGACTTAGCATAGTTCTCCGGGGCTAGAGAAGGGTACAAAGCTGCTTTCAAGCTGATGACTGGGTCTGTAGTTGTGCTTCAGTGATTCAGAGCAATTTACGTGAATATGACTAACCGAAGCTTCATCCAAACATCACGTCCAGGTTTCTCACCAAGACAACCGTTTTTTCCCGGATTATTTGAAGTTTGGGTGAATTAACTCAGATTGTATGAAAATGCTTGTTGCGTTACATTAGCCCTCTCTGCCAAGTTCATTGCCGAGAATGTTGGCAAGCCTTGCAGTTTTCTGTAAGCAGCTTCATGCAAACTGCTTGCCTTTCTCTGTAGTTTTCGGCAAAGTTGAAGGTATCTTTATACAATCGCTCTTTCCGTTTTATGTTGTCGGCAATGAGCCAAAACCCCTCAGAACCAGCCAAGCTTCGTCTTTTAGTGGTTGATGATCACGAAATCGTTCTGGGTGGCACGATCGATCTACTTAAGCAACAATACCCACACGCAGAAATTCTGACGGCTCAAACTGTCGCGAGTACGTTGAGCCAGGTAAAGTTACAGATGCCTGACCTGATTGTGCTAGACCTTTCCTTACCCGAAGCAAGCGGCAGTGCAGCCCAGGCTGAGTCGGGCGTGCAATTGCTGAAAACCTTGATGCAAAACTACCCCACGCTCAATTTGACCGTTCAAAGTACGCACGTCAGAGCGTTGGTACGCATCAGACCCGAAATCGATCGCCATAAGGCTGGCTTTACCGTCGCTGATAAAAGCCTTTCCAGCCGCGAAATGCTGACGCGAGTAGATTGGGCACTCAAAGGCATTACTCACACCAAAGATATTCGACGGGGACGTACGCTAGAGGTGAAACCTGACTGGATCACCGTACTCAAGCTTGCGTTTCATGAAGGGTTGCAAGATCGGTCGATCGCCAAACGCATGCAAGTTTCTGAACGCACAGTGCGGCACTACTGGACAAAGATCCAAGATGTGCTAGAAGTCTACCCCGATGAAGACAAGCAAGACGGCAAAAATATCCGCATTCAAACCGAAATCCGTGCCAGGGAAGAAGGACTGATTGACTAATTGGTTGTCCGTTGTTAGTTGTTAGTTGTTAGCGCTTAAAAACGTGACACGTAAGTCTCCATAGCTTTCACAACCTGGAGTCGAAGACGATGCAGCGCAACCTCTGGAATAGCCTGAAAGCAACCGCTTTACTTTGGCGCTGGGCACTGCCAGGTATGGTTGTCATTGGGCTAGTGATAGCGGCTCGGCTCACAGGCTCTCTGCAAAGTTTGGAATTGCTGACGCTAGATACGTTTTTGCGTCATCGTCCGACTGAATCGAAAGACGATCGCATTGTGTTAGTTGGCATCGACGCTACTGCCATTCAACAGACAGGCTATCCCATTCCAGAGCGTGATCTGGTAGACCTGTTGAACAGACTGCAAACTTACAAGCCGACAGTCATTGGTCTGCACATTCTTCAAAACCAAATTGCGAAGTTGGACAACGCCACACTCTTTGCCACCTTGAAACAGCGCCAAAATCTGATTATCTCTGAGACAGTTTTATCAACTACCGACCAAATTCCACTACCGCCAGGGTTTCCTGCCAACAAGATTGGTTTGATAGACCTGATTCTTGACGGGGATAACCGTGAGGATAGCCATGTAAGACGTACTATTCTTGGCACATTCGATCCGCTTAATGCTGAAGTCTACAAGCTTTCTCTCACGATCCGCTTAGTTGAAGCCTATTTAAGCGCTCAAGACAAGAGTCTTACCCTTAAAAATGGGCTGCGTGACAAGGAAGCCATGCGGTTTGGCTCGACTGAACTGCCTCGCTTGAAGCCCTCAGGGGCATATGCTGGGGTAAAAACAGGTAGCCCGCAGATTTTGCTCAATTTTCGACAGCATCACCAGCCGTTTCGCGTGCTTTCTTCAAACGAAATCAGAGCAGGCAAGGTTGACCCAAACTGGTTGCGCGATCGCATCGTCATCGTCGGCATTACAGACCCCAAAATTCGACCCATCATCCCAACAGCGGCAATCGCTCCAACCAATTCGCTCGATATTCAGGCACACACCGTTAGCCAAATTATCAGCGCCGTGTTGGATAAACGCCTGCTCTTGACGACCTGGACAGAGGGCTGGGAATATGGCTGGATCTTAGGCTGGGGGGTTCTTGGCGTTTATATCGATCGTCGAACTCGCGGGCTGATACGCACTCTTTTTGCTGCTGGCATCGCTAATCTACTCCTGGTCGGGGGAAGCTATGCTCTTCTACTGCTGCAAGGTTTATGGTTGCCAGTGCTGCCAGCCTTAATTGTCCTCAATCTAAGTGTAGTTCTCCCCGCCGTCTACAGCTACGTCTATGAGCATGAGAAAACACTCAAAACCCGGCTGGATGAACGCCAACGCACGATCGAGCAAACCTTTAACACCCTTCACAATGGTCCACTACAAACGTTAGCCAGTCTGCTTAGACAAGGGCGCGACAACAAGCTGCCACAAGAGCAACTGTTTTTAACGCTGGAGAATCTCAATGCTGAAATTCGGGGGGTAGGTGAGCATCTCAAGCAAGAAGCCTTGACGCAAGAGGAGAGCCTGCACCTTAGAAGTGGACTCAAGCTCGACCTCAAACTTCCCCTGCATGAACTCCTCTATGAGGTCTACACCAACACTCTAGAGCGATCGGATTTCTCCCAGTTTGCCACCCTCAAAACATCTTGCTACTTTGAACCGCTAGAAAAACGACCGTTGACGATCGATCAAAAGCGAGACTTGTGCCGTTTCATCGAAGAAGCCTTGTGCAATGTAGGCAAACACGCTGAAGACGCAACCCACCTCGATGTCACAGGTACACAGAGTCAAAAATGGTACTGCTTGCGAGTCTTTGATAACGGCAAGGGCATCGCTACAGCTGCTCCTGGCGAAGGTACAAAACATGCTCGTAAGCTTGCTTTCAGGTTGGGCGGAAAGTTTAAGCGCGAAACCTCCTCCCCTCAAGGAACCCTTTGCGAGCTTGCTTTTCCTCTCACTAAACTCTGGTTTCAGTAAGCACGTTTGGTACTCAATACGGTCATCAAGTTGGCACTTTTCTGCAAGCCTGATGCAAAAAAACTGACCTAAGCTCTAGGTATAGGGCGCATTTCCCTTACGCCTATAGTTGCCTGGACCGTTTCACACACTTGGCTGACCGTCTCTGCCTTCAGTGGTGCACGTGGGGACATCTACCAAGACAGTTCCAGCAAGCACTTGCAAAAGTTTTACCTGGATTCCTGAAATCGTCTCAGAGCGGTCTCTTAGCCAGGTTTGAGCACAATTGTTCCAGGTTTGCATTCTCACCCCTTTTTTGAGAGTGCATGTTTGAGGCGAGGTAATCTACCAACCCATAAATCATGTACGTACATCGCCTTCAGAACCATGACACGAAACCCATTACACGTTATTAAAGCCTCTGGATTCAGAGGCTTGCTTCCTCCAGCCTTACCACTGCTTCAAGGTGGACAGGCTCTCTGTTCCTTACTAGTGTTGACGACAGTGGTTTTACCGTCTTACACGCCTCCGCGTGATCCACCGCCCCGTAGACCACCTACATCGTTTACCGGAACTCCACAGAGTTTCGTCAGCGTACCGCAAAGCGATTTCTCGCTCGGACATTAGTTTACGGAGCTTTCAAACAACAGCGCATTGTGTTCACGCACAGTGCGCTTTTTGCGTCAGGAAAAGTTTGATAGATGCTCTACAATCGCTGCTTTATCTGCATTTTTTGTGTAGATATCAAGCTTTTAGCGATCGCTCCGACGCTTAGCTTGTTCTGCTACCTTCATTCGTTGTTCACGAGCAACTCAACAACTCACCGTTAGGCTGCCTAGTGCACGGTTTGAAGCACTAGTTTCGATCGCTCAATCTGATCCTGGCTAAAACCTGCTTCATCCAAATAGTTGAGGAAGGCAGCATCGCTGTAGCGTGGATCAACGCTGAGTGCTTGACGATATGCCTGTTGCGCCTGAGCGTTCTCACCATTGCCCCAATGTGCGATCGCCAGCGCTACAAAAGGATGCGGATTCGTGGGTTCTAAACGGGCGGCTGTTTTGGCAGTGGCGATCGCGAAGTTGTATTGTCTAACTCGCTCAAAGGCAAGACTGAGATTATAGGACGGAATTTCGTTTGTGGGTTGCAGTGTCGCTGCCCAAGCGTGAGCGGCGATCGCTGCCGTCAAGCGTCCCTCCACAAGGTAAACAATGCCTAGCGCATTCAGGGTCTGCACATTGAAAGGGTTTAGCTGCAAGGCTTGCAAGAGCGTTTTGGCAGCAGCAGCATTCTGCTTTGCCTTATGTTGCGTCCAGCCCAGTAAAACCTTGCCAGAAAGATTCGCTGGTTCAAGGGCAACTGCTTGCTCAAAAGCAGCGATCGCCTCTGGGTAGCGTTCTTGCTCCCGATAGCTCAAGCCTTGCTGCCGATATGTTTCTGCCGTTGTTGCCGATACAGGAGTACCTAGTAGCAGACTAGCGCTCACCAATACCCCTGCAACTACTAATCCTTTCATCCCTCATTCCTCAGCAGTTAGCAGTCAGCCATAGGCTTCCACTCAAAACTCAAGCTTTTATACTTTATCCTTCATCTTTTAGCCTTTCTTCAGACTCTGACACGTTGGGCAAAAGTGCGCCGATCGTCCTGCCATTCTAAGACGCTCGATTTCGGTTGTACAATTGCGGCAAACATCGCCATCCCGCCCATACACCCAAGCAGAACCGCCATAGTTACCGTTGACTCCTGCCACACTACGAAACGTGCGAAACGTGGTGCCTTTTGCCTCAATGCTTGCTTCAAGGACTTGAATAATGTGCGATCGTAGTCGCTCAATTTGCGATGGCTGAAGATCAATGCAAAGCGTTTGGGGATGAACGCCGCTGAGAAAGAGCGCTTCATCCGCGTAGATATTACCAATGCCAGCAACGATCGACTGATCCAGCAGCGCATTTTTGATGGGACGGCGGCGCTGGAGTTTCTGAGTAAAATAGGGAACCGAAAACTCTTCTGAAAACGGTTCGGGTCCTAGCTGTTGCAAGCCTGTGATGATCTGTTCTGGTTCGTTCTCTGGCGGCACCCACCACATTTGCCCAAATGTGCGCTGATCCACAAAGCGTAATTCTTTCCCACCTCCAAAAAATAATCGAACTCTAGTATGTTTTTCCAGCGGTTCAGTTTGGTCTACCCAGAGGAGCTGCCCTGTCATGCGAAGGTGGACACCGAGCCAGCTAGAGGGGGAATGGGGAGTGGGAAGTGGGGAGTGGGAGGTTGAATAGGTAGCAGAGGGAGAGGCAGCGATCGGGCGATACGGTAGTGCAGAAATTTCAGATCGGCTGACGGCTGACGGCTGACGGCTGACGGCTGACGGCTCTAATTCAGCCAATAAATACTTACCGCGTCGATGCCACTGCACGATCGCAGTTCCTTTCAACGCTGTTAAAAAGTCTGGCACTGAAAAAGGGTGGGCAATGGTGCGATCGAGCAACACATCCCCACCCTGAATTGTTTGGTGCAGGGTTACATCGTTTAACCCCCGCCGAACTGTTTCTACTTCAGGCAATTCAGGCACAGAACACGAAACCCTAAACTAAAGATGTGCAGCGCTGGACATTGAACTTTAGTCTAACGTCTACAGCCTTAAGTCCAGAGTTAGCGATCCCTAACGGGCTTCTGTCCCTTGGTTAGGATCGCCTTCGACAACGGTATTGCCGCCAGGCGTTTCTGCCTTGGTCGTAGGCTTGTTGACGGCTGAGCCGTCTGGTGAAACGCCAGGTCTGCCGACCTCACCATCGCTACTTGTTTTACGGATGGAAGCGTCGATCGGGGTTTGTCCGCCGGTCGTTTTTGCTTTACCTGTTTTCTTCGATGGCGGTGCTACTTCAACTACTTCATTGGCAGCAAAGTTGTTGGTGTTCACGCCCGCGTAATTAACTTTATCAAACCGCACAATCACGGAGTATTTGATGCCGCTCTGATCGATCGATGCAACTGTTCCATAGTCCTGGAACCAGTAAGACTCTTTACGAAGAATTTTGACTTTAGAACCGCGCTGAACCATGAGTGTTTTTCCCTCTTGATTGTTAAGCTTCAACTCATACAGCTTTATTGCCCTTAACTCTACTACGAACCGAAGGCACATTCAGCGTGAGCATCAGTGGTTGAAACAATCTGAAATATTTGGAGGGTGAGAAGGCAAGGGAGGGAGCTGGTAAAGGCTGAAGGCTTAAATAACTCGAAGCGCCCTTCGGCTTGGCTTCGACGTTCAGCGTAGCCGAAACGAGCTTAGGTCGAAAGCAAAACTCAAAACGGCTCCTTCCTTACCCCTTCTCATAGCTTCGCCCTCTCCACTGGGTCGGCGTTTGCAAGGAAGATAGAAAGAGCCGCAGAACGGCAATTGGGTCAGCGAGGGGTGACAGCCAGAAGAGCCAGGCGGAACTAGCGTGGGTGAGATCGCAGGAAGGCGAGATTGCAAACGTCAACCCCACACGGATAAGTACCAGCAATACATTCAAGCTAAACGCCGCTAGCACCACAGGTGCACTGCCACCGCTGATTACGTCACGTAGCAGCAGCAGCACGATCGGGATCGGGAGTCCTTGTACTGCCAGCAGCAGCAACCAATCGCCCCAAACTTGACCAGGCGAAGCGGCATCTTTGAGGTCGAGCGATCGTCCCCATTCGCGCCAGGTTTCGGCGGCACCTTCATACATCCGCACTTTCAGCAGGTTTGCGCCATCCAAAAAAGCGACCTTAGCACCCTGAGCCGCGATCGCGCGTGCCAGCGTCACATCATCACAAAAGGAACGACGGGCAACCGTGTAGCCACCCACCTGAGCAAGCTGCGATCGACGGCAAAAAAAGCATTGCCCATTTGCCATCACGCGATCAGGACGATTTCCTGTTTCGCCAGCCGGACCAAAGCGATAGACCAGCGTCAGCAGTAGCGCCGGGTGCAGCAGCAATTCACCTGGATACTTCAGGAGAAACTGTGGTGCCAACGAGATCAGGTCGTAGCCCTCACGTTGTGCGGTTTCAAGTAGGCTAGCGACCAATCCCGGCTGAGGCTGCGTGTCTGCATCAATGCCCAATACCCAATCACTCTTCTCGGCGCTCGACAAAAAGCCGTGATGCAGCGCCCACGGACGACCCACCCAATCCTTGGGCAGTGGATCATCATTTAGGAGACGAAAGCGTGGATCAGCTTCCTGGGCTGTCTTTACCAGCTCTGGAGTGCGGTCAGTGGAGTAACTGTCTACAACCAGAATCTCCCGCACCTCGTAGCTTTGACGACTTAGTCCATCAAGACAGGGCGTAAGACGCTCTGCCTCATTTAACGTTGGCACAACGACGCTCACTGCGCCTAACTGCTCTGGCGTTGGTGTCTTAGGCTGCAAAGGCGGATAGCGACTAGGACCGCGCAGCAAACGGGATAGCAAAAGGGCTGTGGCTGGTAGTTGCGCTAGCAGCAGCACTAGCAATAATGCGTCTCTGATCACGAGGATGATTTTGATACAACCGCGATCGGCACTGTTGATACATCACTCTGTGAAGCGGTTGCCTTGCTTGTCTCACTGCGGGCAGTCGCATCGGATGGGATAATGAGGATTGTTGGCTCGGGCGCGGCAGCAGGTTTAGCTATCCACCAAAGCCCGATCGCAGGGAACACGCCCAACAGAGCACCGATCGCAGTGGGAATCCAAAACCGTATATCCAACTGGTTGAGCGTGATAACGGCTCCAAAAGCAAAATTCACCAGATAAATGACAAGCGGCACCGTTAATTGAGCGCGCGTAAGGGCGATTGTCGTATTGCGCCAAAAGAACGCTCCAACAGACATAAACAGTGCCCCTGTGCCCAGCCAACCCGTCAAGTTGCGGTACGGCATCCCAAAAAACTGACCCGGATCACGGAACTCCCAAAAGGGATACGCTGTCTGGCTCATAGCAGGATCAAGCACGAAGTCCCAGGCGGTGAGAAGCAGAGAGCCAAGGGCGATTGCACCCACTTGCTTCACCCAACCTTTGAAACCGATCGCCTCTAGCCCAACCCATGCCAGCAGATAGGTAGATAAACCGACGTAGAACCAGGAAAGGGGAATCGTAAATGGTACTAACCCAGCAATCTTGTAGCCTAAGCCATTGAGATAGCCATAGTGTCCAAACGGAAAACCTGTGCTGGTGCCTAGCAACTCGCTGCTTAGCGATAGCCCCATCGACGGCAGCATAAATAGTAAACAGGCACGCCATCCCAAGGTGCGCGACGCATACAGAGCGACTGTCACCGCTCCTAAAAGAATATAGACAACGCCACCCCCTGCCATGCTCCAGCCAAAGAGACCTTGACCAAAAGCAGGCAAAGTAGCAATAAACTCAGGGTTTGGCAAAACCAACAACAGCCCTGCCAGCCCAAACACCAACGATAGAATATGACCCGTCAGGCAAAAACGCTCGATCGCAACCAGCTGTCTCATGGAGACTCCTCAAAACACAGGGTACTGAAAAACCGCTAGCTATAAGTTTACAAATGTTTATGTAAATAGTGCAGACTGCGATCACTTTTTCGATGAGATTAGTAAAAAAAAGCAAGAGTAGCAAGTAAGAAGATGACCAGGTACCTGGTAACTAGTAGCCTAATCAGTCTTAAAACCACGTCCCCCCATAATCCCCCAGATTTGGGTAGTGCGTTAGCTAGAGACATTGAGATCATCGATCGCCAATGCCGCTAATGGTTCACGTTCGCGCTGAGCAGATATGATATCCTAAACTAGAGCAAAGCAGTAAAAGCTTTTTGCTTTCGCGGGATGTGGCGCAGCTTGGTAGCGCACTTCGTTCGGGACGAAGGGGCCGCTGGTTCGAATCCAGTCATCCCGATTTTCGTTAGGTGTATAAATAAATCCTTGAACTACCTCCGTTTCTATGCTGTTGTGTAGAGCCTGAGAAAACAATAGAGGATTTTGTCTTAATAGTCTCTCCCTACAATCTGTTGTAAGCGTTGCGTTAAATAAAGCGTCGAACAAACTATCTGATTACAAATAGAGCGTAATCGAGAAAATTGACCTAATTATGGACTCAAAGCTGTTGGATGGCTTGAGCTAGTTTGGCTTCACACAGCAACTTTTCTTGTCAAAACAGTCTTATTAACGGCTTACCAATTAAAGCCTGAGCTTATGCCTTGAGCAGTGTTTTAGGCTACAAGTTTTGTTGCTCCCGGATTGCCCCGTCGGCAGACTGATTGACTCTGCCATTAGTAAGAGCAATTAACGATCGGCTTTTCCTAAAGTGAAATCTCCCACTGCTGGTAGCGATTACCCTAGCTGCAAAGCTTAAAGGATTGCACCATGAAGGCGGTAAGACTCAGAAAAAGCATTTTACAAGCGATAGAAAGGAAGGATTAAAACGATGTCTCAAACACAAGAATTACAACCAGCGCAACAGCAGAACCCACCCGGTAGCGAAGCGGAAATGACACCAAAGCCTCAAGCACAAGGCTCTTACTATCGGGGGAGCGGCAAGCTTGAAGGTAAGGTTGCGTTAATTACAGGCGGCGATAGCGGCATTGGTCGCTCTGTTGCCATTCTGTATGCGAGAGAAGGGGCGGATGTGGCGATCGTTTACCTTAACGAACAGCAAGATGCTGAAGAAACGAAACGCCTGGTAGAAGCCGAAGGCAAAAAGTGTCTTCTGCTGATGGGTGATGTGGGTAGTGAGGAGTTTTGCCAGCAGGCGGTGCAACAAACTACAAGTGAGTTAGGGCAGCTTGATATTTTGGTCAACAATGCGGCTGAACAACATCCTCAAGAGAGCATCGAAGATATAACGGCTGAACAGCTAGAACGCACGTTCCGTACTAATATTTTTGGTATGTTTTTTCTGACCAAAGCTGCACTGCCGCAGTTGAAGGAAGGTAGCGCCATTATCAATACAACCTCTGTTACAGCGTACAAAGGTAACCCTCAGTTGTTAGACTATTCATCGACCAAAGGAGCGATCGTATCGTTTACCCGATCGCTATCGCAATCATTGGTGAAGAAAGGCATTCGTGTCAATGGAGTGGCTCCTGGACCCATTTGGACACCGCTAATTCCATCAACTTTTCCAGAAGATAAAGTTGAAAGCTTTGGTGCTCAAGTGCCAATGCAACGAGCCGGACAGCCAGAAGAAGTTGCGCCTAGCTTTGTGTTTTTAGCAGCGAATGACTCCTCTTATATGTCAGGTCAAATCCTACATCCCAACGGGGGTGAAGTTGTCAATGCTTAGGCGCTGACACGATGAGAAGTCAATTGGGTGCATCAGGTGATCGTTAATCCTGTGATGCTTATCCATAGATACTTTTGTCACTTCGATCGCCATGGTTACGCTGTGTTCTCGATTGCCTTCATGAGGCTGCTCGAAACTTCGTAGTTCATGGCGCATGGTTTGATGGAAAGCTGCTTAAGCAGATAAGCCAATATCAGAGCCTATTTATTAATCTGCGTGCTACCAGTTCACAACGCTGCCCCCATTCTGTTAGCGATGGCTAACAGAATGGGGGCAGTTTTGCTCTTTACAAAGTATTGCGATGCTTTAGCGCAAGGCTACTATTGTGCTCTTGCAGGTGCAGGACTAGCCTGCGGTAGTGAGGCACCTGAGCCGCCTTGGGTATTGTTATATTTGCGAGGCACTTGAGCAAACTTATAGTTAGTCAAAGTGCTTGCAGTTTCAAAGTGTTGCCGAATAGTAGGCAGTCCTTTGTTAACAAGTGTTAGCAGGTCTGGGTTTTGACCAAAGGCAGCTTCGCGTTGATAAATAGACGCATTTTCTAAGTGAGCATTAACGCCGCCTTCATCTAGATAGGCACGATCGAACTCTTGACCAGAAAGCTGGGATAACCGTGCTAAAGCAGCCTGATGACGAGGTGCAGGAGTGGTAGGAGGCGTAATGCCAATCTGTGGACCAATGCGCGCTAATTCGGTCTTCGCTTGTGTTTGTTCATTAATTTCAGCTTGAGCAAACTGCTTTACCTGAGGAGCAGAGGCTCGCTGTAGCGCCAGTTGACCCAATTGAATGTTACCAACCCCAGCTTGAGCTGCGTCCATCACAAAGGCTCGGTCAATAGCATTCGATTGAGCATTGCTGCGTGCAGGGGCAGTTTGGGCACCAGGGATAGTTTGCTGACCAGGGGCAGTTTGCTGACTCGGCGCAGTTTGCCGACCAGGGGCAGTTTGCTGACCCGGTGCAGTTTGTCTACCAGGCGACGTTTGGGCACCAGGGACAGTTTGCGTACCAGGGGCAGTTTGGGCATTGACAGCTTGATTTCCTTGAAAGATTGCGTTGACTCCTAAGGATGTCAACAACCCGATTGCAATAAAAGCGATCGTAAGGAGAAATCGTTTAATCATGATGAAAACGTTCCAATGCTACTGAGATTTGCTAACGTGCAATTTATAGTTAAGGCGGTCAGGAGCTAGCAGCACTACTCAGGCATCTTGAAAAACATTTTGCTCTCAACTCTCAATGCTGCTCTGCTGCTTGTGTAACCGTTAGTCATGTTTTGGCTGAGCAGCGCTTGGCTCGGTGACCGCAATTACTATAAAAAGGTCACTTCTTCAATAGTGGTTTGCTTAAATGGGAATCCCTCTCTCTGGAGACGTGTTCGCTTATTAAATTGTGATGTAAAGATGTTGCTTCAAGGGACACGATCGCCATCTTTAAACTGCCGGAACAAAATATAAAAGCTCTGCAAGACAGCGGTGATGTTCACAAGCGCAATCCATAGAGCAATATTATGGCGAGTGGAAGAAAAGCTACCCGTATTGAGAAGAGAGCTTCTTCCTTAGCTGATAAATTTTAGGCAGTTGCCACCAAGGAGCTTGAGGATATTCATGATGTTCTTGGTGGTAGCCAAAGTGATAGCAGGTAAGAAACGACCAAAGGATAGAAAAATTGGTACTTTTAGCGCGGTGAGCATTGGTATACCCTCCCTCTGGCTCACGATGAGTTAAATACGTACCAAAATAAAACAGCTGCACCGAGCTTAAGATAGAAGGAAGAACCCAAAACAGCAGCATGTTCAGTTCAGGAACATGGAGAAAAAAGTGAATTCCGTTAAATAGCAGTACTAATGCTGCCATCCTACGCCAGCTCCAGTAGTGCTTCATAAATTGCAGATACCAGATCAGGCTAAAGCTATTACCACGATGAAAATCGGGATCATGCTCGGTACCAGGGTGCTTATGGTGTAGCCAATGCTTTTTCAAAAGATCTTGGTAGGAAAATAGACCGTAACACATTACTGCTAAAGCACCAATAGCGTGATTGATTCTGATATTGGTAGGAAAAACGGTCCCATGCATTGCATCATGAGCAGTAATGAACAAACCAGTATATAAAAAGGTTTGCCAGATAAAAGCAGCAGCAAGCATCCAAAGGTTCATGGTAGAAACATTGATTGAAAGCAGCCATGAGAAGCTAACTAGCCACGTAGTTAAAATCACCCCTGAAATAACAAGCCCTTTCCAGGGTTGAGGATTTAGCTCTCGAATGGGAGATTCTAACTGTTTAGCTCTAAACGATAGCGTTTGCTTTGCTTTTGCCTGAAAAGATGTTGACTGAACCACGCCTAATAATTCCTTAGTACCAGAGAATAAGCTTCTAGCGATCGCAGAAAAAACAACCGATGGAACGCTTATTGATTTTCTATTTGAATCCTAGCGGCTTATTTGTTAACTTTTGTATATCTTTTGTCTAGTTGTATCACTATAGCTAAAGTTCTAAATCTGTTTTTCCGCTTAATTAACTAACAAAATGCCTAAAACCTCTGCTTTTCCGTAGGTTGACATTGAGCAGAGCAAAATTAACGGAAGCTATAGCACCCCTAAATCATTTGTGAGCAAGACTGAATCATTTAGCGGTCAGCGATCCATCTTTTTGCTGGCTGCTAACCGCTGACTGCTGATTGCTCATATCAGTGTAATTCTCATTATCTAAATAGAAGCGCTATATAGCAGCGCTAGGTTTTACTAAGTTTGACCAAATTCACTTCACAAGGTTTGCCGCTACAGCTTTTTTCTACAAACTTAGCTATCGTTCCAGATGGCTTATTGTTTAATTGCTTTGCCGATATAGCAGACAGAAACGTCATTATTTAGTTGTATTGGAAACAAGCCGTCTCTTTGATACTCTTTCAGACCTTTGCTCAAGATCTTTTGAAACATCCTAAAATCAGCCTGATTGGTGACATCAAACCCTCTTATTTCAGCCTGACTAAAGCCATTTTTTGCCAACACTTCTGTCAGTTCCTGAGGTGGTATGAATTTATTCCAGTCATGAAATCCTTGAGGAAGCTGCTTAAGAATATTTTCTAGCAGCCAAATCATGATTACTTTCGATTTTAGAGTTCGATTAATAGTGTCAAAGAAGAAAAAACCGCCTGGCTTTAAAACATGATGAATCTGTGCAATCACCTTGCTGACATTAGAAAGATGCTCTAAGACATCAAAGCAAAGTACACAATCAAACGTATTATCTGGATAGGGTAAGTGCTCTGCGTTTCCTGCGCGATAGTTGATCGCTAGGTGATTCTGGTTTGCATGAGCTTGGGCGGCCGCGATCGATTGCGCTGATTGATCAAGCCCTGACATGATCGCGCCTGCACGAGCCAGTGTTTCACACGCCAGTCCGCCACCACAGCCAACATCCAGAACGTTCAAGTTTTTCCAGCTAGAAATATACGCTGCTGTAAATTCAAAACGAGTTTTATTAAAGTGGTTGGAAAGGTGCAAAACTTGACCTTCTTCCCACCAGGTACTAGCATGTCGGTCGTAGTATTCCAAATCATTTCTGATCATAATTCGCTGCCTGGCAATTTATTATTGCCATATAGCTTTAATTACTTTTTACGAGGCTTACTTTTACAAAGCGATTTGCTTGTTTAACAGGTTATCTTAAGCTCGTTATTAAGCGAGCGCTTATTCCATCTCTGGCTCATGCCATTGCATCTCTGTTTTATAGAGCAGAATCATTGTTTCTCAACCCTGCTATTTCTACTGTCTCTTATAACTGGATGGAAATTGTTATTGCTCTACCTGTGGTTTCACGCTGTGATTAGAACTGTATATCAAGAGAAACAGCTAATTGTCTTTAAACAATGTGATCTAGCTTAATTAGAAACAGCTATTCTAACTCGATCTATACTATTTTATGACAGCTTAAACGACAGCAGATTTAGTCTGTCGCCATATTGAAGCTATGAAAATACTTTCTGGAGCTCTTTAAAGTGAGGTGCGTCTACTTACATCCAGCCTTAATAGACAGAAAACATAGAGCAACTTCAAAAAAAGTCCTCTTTGTCAAGGCTTAATACTAATGCAAAAAGTGCTAGCTACACATTCTTTGATTAAGCACCCTTATGCCCCTTTATGAAAGGGAAACGATAGACAGAGGAGTTGTTGTTTGTAGCGTTTGAAGAGGGACTGGTATAACTGACAGTTGAAAGGAATCACTTTAGCGAGAATCAGTACCCTGATTGGGACCGCCAACAACTTTAACGTCGCCTCCGGCAGCTTCGGGTTCGGCACCGGAGCGTGTTTCGGTATCAGCTTCTTGCCCCGTCATACGATAACGTTCATCAAGTGGGGTATTACCCTCCTCTGTAGTTGGGGTATGAGTTTGAGTACCGGGATTATCTTGAGGGTCATATTTCCCCTCTTCTGGTCGATCGTCTGGAGGGCTATTTGTTGCCATTATTCTGTACTCATAAATAGGTTGTTCTATTACACTAGTTTTTAGCTTTTTGCGAGCTTTATACCCTTGGAGGTAACTGTTTGTGCAACTAAATCAAGAAGCAGTTAAAGCAAAAGTAATTGCAGCAGGTATACCTAAACACAATAGGCTTATCCTTGTCAGACTCGCCTATAGCAAACGAACATGGAGCCAGATCTAGGGGCTTTAGTGCGCCATAAGTTTACCTGAGTAAGCTCTTTGGTTGGACTTAATTCGCCTGAACTGAAATTAAAGTTAAAAAGAGCAGTTAACTTTGGCTTTAGACCAACTTTGTATAAATCTGCTTAGAAATTTAAGCTGGCTTAAGCTAAATACAACAATCAGCGATACGTGTAGTGCTCCAAAGTCAAATTTATTTAAGCCTGCAATCTGTTAATCGCAGGCTATCTCAGTCACAATTCAATTAACAGTTAGGCTGATGGCGATCGCTCTTGCTTTTCCTCTACCTTCTGCTCTGCTAGGATTTCGCTAGGAAACTTACCAGCGCGGCGTGCCGAGGCAGGCAGATCATGCGGATCCATTACCCCTTTTGGTAAGTAAGCTAATTCTCGCAGAGGTGTAACCATTGGGTCTTCAGTAACTTTGTAAGGCAGCCGACCCAGTGCCACGTTATCCATATTCAGTTCGTGGCGATCGTACACAGCCATTTCATACTCTTCTGTGAACGAGAGGCAGTTTGTGGGACAAAACTCAACGCAGTTGCCACAGAAAATGCAAACACCGAAGTCGATGCTGTAGTGATTTAGCTGCTTCTTCTTTGTCTTTGCATTGTATTCCCAATCCACTACAGGCAAATTGATAGGGCAGACTCGCACACATACTTCACAAGCAATGCACTTGTCATATTCAAAGTGAATTCGCCCTCGAAAACGTTCTGAGGGAATCAGCTTTTCGTAAGGATATTGAACCGTAACCGGACGCCGATTGAGATGATCGAATGTGACTGAAAGCCCTTGCCCAATATACCGAGCCGCTTGAATCGTTTCTTTGGTGTAATTGCTAACCTGTCTGAGAAAGTTGAACACGTCTTTAAGCTCCTGAGCCGTCACCAGTTTTTTGAGGCTGCCACTGTTGAAGAAGTTCTGGCAAAGGTATGCCAGCCTCTGCTGCTAACTCGGCGGGTGGTTTTTCACGAGTTGGCGATCGCAAATAGAGACTGTCATGAGCTTGGGCTAACGGCTTCATGTGGTGTGGAATCGTATAGTACCGATGGGTTTGCCGAGTGATGCCTCGTTCTTCTAACGACTCATTAGCAATCTTTTTACGCAGCTTGATAATGGCGTTGAGAATAGCTTCGGGTCGTGGTGGGCAACCGGGAATATAGACATCGATCGGCAGAATTTTGTCAGCACCACGGATAGCGGTCGGAGAATCAGCACTGAACATACCACCTGAGATCATGCAGGCTCCCATCGCAATGACATACTTAGGCTCTGGCATTTGCTCATACAACCGCAGCGTTGGCGCTGACATCTTCATGTTGAGTGTGCCTGCCAGAATAATTAGGTCTGCTTGACGAGGACTGGCACGGGGAATCAACCCAAAGCGATCGAAATCAAACCGGGAGCCAATCAACGCTGCGAACTCAATGAAGCAGCAGGCGGTACCGTATAAAAGCGGCCATAAGCTAGAAAGCCGCGCCCAAGTATAAACATCATCCAGCGTTGTCAGAATCACGTTTTCAGACAATTGCTGTGTGATCGGAGGATAGCTAGCAGGGCTAATAATGTCGTCGGCAGAAACAAAATCGGACGGGCGATCGCTGAGAGTCATAACAATTTCCGCACAGCTTACGATGGTTCTCAAACGCTAACGATTTGCTCTTAACTTAGCCTTCTATCACGAGAAGGAGTAGTAATTAAAGCTAACTGTGCAGATGAATACTAAGAACCGTTTTAGAAAGCGATACTGATTTGCTTAGTGAACCTAGCACTTCTTTAATTAGTGGATGCAGTACATAGTAACCCCCAACTTCTGCCATCTTCCTTAAGTAAGGAGCGGTTGGATCGCTCGGTTAGTTCCAAAGATCCATAGCACTTATAGTTTCTCTCGCCGGGAAATATACACTATGGCAGATTAGAATCTTTTAGCATCAGGTCAAAAGACAGAGGCTTTAATCTTGAAAATATGGGTTCTACTCTATGTCTGCTTTGTTCTTTTTTGAAGAACGTCATTAACTGGCTATAAAGCCTACAGGCATAAAAATATGTAAGTGAGGCTACAGTTTTAAGCTGTGAAAAGCTACCTCTTTTGGCTACGTAAAAACCTCCCCCTAGCCAGTAAATTTGGCAGGAAGTATAGATCACTATGAGTATATGGGTAAAACCTGACTCTTGGACTTTTATACTTCGAGGACATTACATTGACTGGAATCTTACTACGTTCTGAGCAAGCAAGTGAGGCAGTGGCTCATGCTGGGCAAGCACGCGAGACAGTGGCTCAAAATGCTTTTACTCACAATGAGGTCTTTTCCTGCCCTGAAGAATCTCACTTTTATTCCCATTGTTTAGAACGTTTGGTTTTTAACCACTGTAAAAGCTCTGACGTTGTGATCGAGTTTGGCTCTGGTGATGGTAGCCCCATCATTAATTCTCTATTGAGAACGCAGTTTAACGGCATTATTCATGGCTATGAGTTAAACGCTTCAGCGCACAAAGTTGCTCACTCTCGTATCCAGCAGTGTGGACTTAACCACAAATATGTTGTTCATAATGAATCATTTTTTGACTCTAAAAAGCCAGAGGCAACCTACTTAGTTGCTAATCCCCCCTACTTGCCTGCGCCAGATAATGATATCTGTATGCCCTTGCTGCATGGGGGCGTTGATGGAGCCACTATTACAAACCATTTGTTAACGTTGGGCTATCCAAATGTGATGCAGTTGGTCTCCAGCTACTCTAACCCTGTGGGGACGATCGCTGCCGCTTCAGAAAATGGCTACGCTGTTGCCGACTTTATGATAACTTCCTTGCAGTTCGGCTACTATAGCTCTGAACCAAAAGTGAAGAATTGCATTGCGGCTCTACGTCAAAAACGTCAAGCATTCTATTCCAGCAAGATTTATCTTCTAGCGGGCGTTTTGTTTAGAAAACAAAGCCTTTCCAAGACAAATTTAGCACCTGAGTTAATGCAAGTATTAACGGCTTTGTAAAAGAGAAAAAAGTTGGAAAGCTTAGAGTCCGGGTCAGGTAGCCATTAAATAAATCGTGCGTGGCTATAGCGATTCCTAAAGGAGTAGTATAAGCAATTTAGGAAGCATCGAGAGCCAGCACTCAGAATGCGGCAGCAGTGGATCAATTTCTGATTCCTGCTGCCTGAATACTTGCCAATATACACCGCAGTTGAGCAAGCACCGTTATCTTACTGCCTAGAGCCTATAAGTGCCTAGCAGATAAAACTTCCATTTACAAACGCAAAACTAGTCTTGCCTAAGTATAAAACGTACTGAAGCAAGGCTAGTTTTTTGGCTGTAGGTGGGACAGGAGCGATCATGCTCCATCAATACTCTTGGTCACGGCAGCCGATCGCTGATTTGGTCAAAGCAGTATAAGGATGAACAGTACATTTCAAGCTGTGGTTATACGTAAAGTATTGACACTGGGCGCACGGAATTTCGTGCAGGCGTTTAATTACGTAGAGGAATTTTGATAGAAAGGTCAACGTCAAAACCTAGCCTCTAAGTAGTGCTCAATTTAGCCCTTCTACATACACCGAAATAAGCAGGTAGGGCATCTAGCCCTACCTGCTTACTGTCACCTACTATTAATGTAATTAAAGGTCAGCGATTAACGGATACCAGTGCGGGTGCTGGGATCGGGTTCGCGGTAAGCGGTAGGCTCGTGCTGCTTGCCACGCAAGCCAGCTAGACCTGCTAGACCTAATAAACCTAACCAACCCCAATCAAAACCATCATTGTCGTCTTCTGCAGTCTGCACACCCTGATTAGTGGTAGCGCCAGAGTTTGTACCATAGGGGCTAGCGCTTGTGCCAGTCGTGCTATTAGGTGCGGTTGTGGTGCCAGTACCACCAGGAGCAGTATCCATGCCGCTAGCGCCAGGTGCAGTCGTGGTACCAGTGCCGCCAGGTGCAGTTGTGGTGCCTGTCGTGCCACCAGGCGAGGTTGTGGTGCCAGTGTCACTTGGTGCAGTTGTGGTGCCTGTCGTGCCACCAGGTGAGGTTGTGGTGCCAGTGCCAGTAGGATCAGTCGTTGTTGTGCCGCTGCCACCAGGTGTAGTTGTGGTGCCAGCGCTGCCAGGTGAAGTACCACCTGATTGAGCAGAAGCAGAGAATGCAAGGGGAAGCGTACCCAGGCTAAGGGTTACAGCACCGACCAAAGCGGCTTTAGTTAAGTCTGAAAGTTTCATGATTTCGATTCCTTGTTATGCGTTTATTCGTGTGGACGGTCGACTTATACGAGCGATCGCATTATGAGCAAAAAGCTCTGGAACGCACGATCGCTCAGCGAACTATCCTTTAAGAGAATAGTGTTGTGGAGTCGCGTCTACCTCTAGCAAAGTAGGCAGATTAAACAGGTTGAAGTGTAGACTTCTGAGCAAGGCAGACTGTAGTTAGAAACACCTATCATTTAATGTCCGACTACAAAAGCCATTGCAGCATCGCCTATTTAACTAGATGCAAAACGTTGCGGACGACGCTATAGCCAGCCCAGTCCCAAAGCAGGTAAGCAGTGAAGCCAATCATCGCCAACCGTCCATTCCATAGTTCTTGCTGTGCATTCCAGCCAAAGAACCAGGCGTTACGATCGACCCCGTTATATTCAGGCGACTCTAGGGGTAGAGTGCTGGGTTTGGTTGTATTAGGAGCTACCATTCTTTTTTCCTCAGTAAGTGGGCTTCAGTGATGAAATTCAGTTGTGGAAGTGGAATTGCGTGATGCAAGCGTTAGAAACGCAGTCAAACGAACTGGTGTTCAACTATGCGGTGGGTGTTCCTGCACTTTTGTTCATTGCCGCTGGCTTAACGAACCCAAAGTAAGCTGCTGCTGCCGCAGTCAGAGCATTCAACCAGACGTTGTTGCCATAGATCGGCATCGTGCCAAAGAGAGTATTTGCACCAGGGAAGAGACCCAAAAGCGCTTCTCCAAAATAAAGCACTGCAAAAATTTGGTTGAAAGTAATGGAGCCAACCAAGCTGGTAGAAGCAGCAATGCCCCAAAGACCAACCAAAATTCTGATAGCGTTATGGAGGTAGTTGGTGGGAAACAGCCCTAAGAGATAGCCGAAGCCCATTGTGGAGACCGCATCTTCAGGCACAGAAACAAAATTGGGTAGAAAGCCAATCACGCCCATGAGCAGAAACATAACGCCTAGGACGAGGGCAGTAGTACGGATTGGTCCTTCAGTAGAGGGGGTTTGCATAGCGTCTTTAACTCCTGACAGTAGTTCTTTCTAAGTATTGGCAAACGTTTAACCAGCAGCCATCAAGCCTGGATTGAAGGCATAGAACGAATGGTGCAGACGGGTTAAAGCGTTAATGGATTTCAATGGGCAAGCGATCGAGCGTTGTCTAAACATTCGCCTTGCTTCCATGCTCCTATTCAAGTGCAGGTTTAGTTTCTTAACGTCTTCCCTATAGTGAAGATCTGTTAAAAATAATTATGTCCTTGGTCGTAATTTGGTATAGAGCTTGGTGGTAAGCAAGATTACAACGCCCGCAGTAGTCAGATTGGTAATAACAGAGTACGAGGGCTTCAGCACAAGCGTTTAACCGAAGAAGGGAACGTTTCAATCCAACGTCCTTATGCTTGTAGCAACTGTAATACAAGCGATTGGTTACGGTTTAGGGCTGGAAACGCCTAGTTTGCTCTGCGACTGGATCAACCGTGACCAAGCTTGATGGCAACTGTGCTTCGTCTTACGCCATATTTAAGCTTAATCACTCTTCAAAACTATTAAGCTGTAAATACAGTGTATTTCTGTCAACACAACTGAGCTTTTCGTCGTTAGTCTTTTTAGCCTACAGAGCAATAATTTAAGAGGCAACGATCGTCATTAAATTCCTTTCCTACTATTTTTACTAAGAGATGTGCTTTTCGCTACTTTTACTCTTGATAAACGTTCTGTCGCAAAACAGATGAAAGCGGCAGACACCTTTTTACACACTAAAAGATTGCTTCCTGTATAAATGTTACACAGAGATTTTTTATAGCTACTAATTCCTGATCTCTCAGGTAAGGAGTACGTTTGGTAGAGTAATGAATAGAGAAAGCTGTTTTTTTGTAGATAAGTGAAAAAAATTCAGGGTAAAGCTGCTAAATTAAGCACGTTTTCTTTAACTGTCATTCAACTGCTAACTATTCGACTACATCAGGGAGACTTCCCTTCTTTATTAAGGGAGTGGAAGTAGAAACATGAGTGATGAAGGTATTTCTCTAAGCGATGTTTTGCTGACAGAGGCGTTGTCCTCACGATCGCCCCACGAACTAAACTTACAGGCTGAGATTCAAATACTGCGATCGCTGGGGCAACATCTTACACAGCCACCTCATATACTCCTGAATCACTTTGCTGAGATTGCAAAAGATCTGTGTCAAGCAGGAACAGCCGGAGTGAGCCTGCTAGAAGCAACCCTAGAGGGACAAGTTGTCCGCTGGGCTGCCCTTGCTGGAGCCTACGATCGGTTTGAAGGATCTACCTTTCCCCTTGATGACAGCACTTGCGGTATTTGTCTAGAGCTAAGGAGCGCCCAACTATTTTCCCATCCAGAACGCTATTTCACTGCCAGACAAGCGATTACACCGTGGGCAGTTGAAGAGTTAGTAGTGCCACTTCTACTAGAAGAGAAACCAGTTGGCACGATCTGGATTGTGACCCACGATGGGCAGCGACAGTTCGATCATGAAGATGCGCAGGTTTTAACCAATCTGGCGGCGTTTCTTGCCGTGGCGTTGTCCAGCGCTCAGACCCGACAAATTGCTGAAGAGCGACAAAGAGCTTTACATGAAAGTGAATCTCGGGTGCAAACGCTAGTTAGAAATATGCCTGGAATGGTGTATCGCTATCACGGTGATACTGGCATCTTTAGCTACATTAGTTCTGCATCCCGTGAGCTTTTTGAATTAGAGCCAGAAGTGATCCTTCAAGATGCAAACGCTCTTTGGTCATTGTTTCACCCAGACGATGCACTGACTTTACGAACTTCTATTACTAGCGCCGTTCAAAATTCATTACCCTGGCAGTGGGAAGGACGGGTGACAACGCCATCAGGTCAGTTGAAGTGGATTCAGGGTAGTTCTCGCCCAGAAAGCAGCAATGAGGGGCTAGTTTGGGATGGCTTTTTGATTGATATTAGCGATCGCAAACGGGGTGAAGCCCATCGTCAACAGTCAGAAAACGCGCTGCGTGAGCAAAAGGCGCGTCTGCGTTTGATCATTGAGAGTGCTAAAGACTATGCCATCTTTACTCTCGATCTCCAAGGAAACATAACCAGTTGGAACTCAGGCGCACAACGCATACTGGGCTACGAAGAAGCCGAGATTGTAGGACAAACTGGACGCATTATCTTTACGCCTGAAGATGCCGCGCTAGGAGAGCATGAAAGAGAACTGCATATTGCCCTGACTCAAGGGCGAAAAGAAAACGAGCGGTGGCATCTGCGACGCGATCGAAGCCGTTTTTGGGGTAGTGGGATTGTCATGCCCTTGAATGATGAAGACGGTGAAGTTCGAGGCTTCGTCAAAATTTTGCAGGACAAAACAACTCAGCGACAGGCGGCAGAAGACCTGCGCCGAAGTGAAGCTCGGCTCCAGCTTGCTCTTAGCGTTGGGCGCATGGGCAGTTGGGATTGGAATCTGCAAACCAACGTTGTTAGATGGTCAGAAGGGCACTTTACCCTACTAGGCTTACAGCCAGGTGAGGTTGAACCTAGCTACACCGCCTGGCAGAACAGTATTCACCCAGAGGACTTAGCGGTAACCGAAGCAGCCTTGCACCAGACATTGGAGGCAAAGGTAGAGTATCACCACCAGTACCGCTGTAGGTGGCGCGATGGCTCAGTGCACTGGCTAGAAGCGAGAGGGCAATATTCCTACGCTAGTGATGGGCAGCCGACTCGTATGATCGGCATCATTATCGACATTTCCGATCGCAAGCAGGTAGAGCACGAACGAGAGCAATTACTTGCCAATGAGCAGGCAGCACGGGAGGCAGCCGAAACCGCTAATCGGATTAAGGATGAGTTTTTGGCAGTGTTATCGCATGAGCTACGATCGCCCCTCAATCCCATCTTGGGCTGGGTTGGCTTACTTCGTAATGGTAGGCTCGACGCAGTGCAGTCGTCTCAGGCACTAGAAACGATCGAGCGTAACGCCAGATTACAGGTGCAGCTTATTGAAGATTTGTTAGACATCTCTCGAATTCTGCGCGGCAAACTCACCTTAAATCAGGTTCCCATCAATCTAATCACCACTATTGAAGCGGCTATGGAAACCGTGCGGCTGGCAGCAGAGGCTAAAGGCGTTGCCTTGAACTTTGTACTTGCGACTGAGAGCGAAAGGAACCATGAGTCGCAACCTGCTAGAGCGCAAACGTCTTTCTCTTCTCGCTCCTCTAACCGTCCGTCCATCAAGGTTTTAGGAGATTCTGTACGCCTTCAGCAAGTAATGTGGAATTTGCTGTCTAACGGCGTTAAGTTCACGCCTGAGGGCGGTCAAGTAGAAATCCGGTTGGAGCAAGTTGGGGGTCAGAAAGCAGAAGCGCTAAGCGGCGATCGCTCGTCTCAAGCATCACTCTCTTCTGCATACTCCCCCGCCTTTGCTCAAATCACTGTCAGCGATACTGGTAGGGGGATTCCAACCGCTTTCCTGCCGTATGTGTTTGAGTCGTTTCGGCAAGCCGACAGCACGACAACCCGTTCGTTTGGCGGGTTAGGGTTAGGGTTAGCGATCGTCCGTCAATTGGTCGAACTGCATGGCGGCTCAGTGTATGCAGATAGCTCCGGTGAAGAGCAGGGAGCCGTGTTTACTGTCAGGCTACCACTGCTAAGAGAGAATGACAGGACGAAAGTTGAAGACAATCCTGTGTGCTTTATGCCTCATGCCTCATGCCTGACCGGTATGCAAGTGCTGGTGGTTGACGATGAGCCAGACGCAAGAGACTTTATCACCTTCATGCTGGAGCAAAATGGTGCCATTGTGACCTCGGTGCCATCTGCAAGCGATGCACTGCAAGCGATCGCCCAAACAAAACCAGACGTGCTAATCAGCGATATCGGTATGCCTGAAATGGATGGTTACGACCTCATCAGGCAAATTCGGTCAATGGTGGAAGGCAAGCAAGTGCTGGCGATCGCGCTGACTGCCTACGCTGGAGAAGTCGATCGACAGCAGGCGATCGCGGCAGGGTTTCAGGAACACGTGACCAAGCCAGTCGAACCAGAAACCTTGATTCAGATTATTCAACAACAGTTAAATCAACCACTTGATGGCGACTAAAAAACACCCTTATACCACTTCTGCCAAGGAATGAGAACTAAATGCCCTAAACAGGACATAGACGATACAGAAGTTCCATCAACTGGTCACCATGTTCGAGGTAGGTGATGTATTCATAGGCACCAAGTTGAACATCTTGACCTTCCAGATCTTCCCCATACTTTTCTGCCAGCACCACAATAAAGGCATTGATAGAATGTTCTGCACTCTGCTGACGAATTGCTCGACCGCCATCAAGTAGCTGGTCGACCGACTGCCCTACCTGGTTAATCAAAATAAGCTCAATCTTTAGTGCCCCTTCTCTAACCCGCTCGATTGCATCTTTAACATCCAGTGACACGATGACACGGTAACCCCATCGCTGCACATTATGCACTAGGGCTGGTCGTACCTCGTCATCTGATTCAACAATCAGGATAACTGGAGGCTGTTGATCGGTACTCATCTTGTACTAGCTCATCCTAAAGAATCATCAGCCAAGGATCTATAGCAGTCGAAGAAAACTTTAGGACAGATATCCACCTTGAATCTCCTTTAAGCAAGGGTTTCCATTCATCATGTTGCTATAGAGCCTGCTCTCAATACGACTTTGTACTGTAGCAATTTAACACCAGATGTATGGACTCATATTCATATGTGCTTTCCCAAAGAGAAAAGGTTTGAGCTTTATTCTGGTTTAACTTTTACGATTAATCGATCGCTAGAGTAGAAGCAGCTAAAGAGCGTTTTACGAAGCTTACGCATCATCTACATTAAACACTGAGCGTCATTTGCATATATATATAAATAATTGGGGTATTGGGTAAGAAGGCTTTGAGCAGCAGGCAGCAGTCTTATCCTTATGCAGAAAGGCTTGGTATTTCCCCAAGTAAGCGATCGTATTCGTCTTTAACCATCCTGAAACACTCACAGGCAGAAGCTTCTAACCCTGGCAAATCAAGGATTTCAACAGTACCACGATGGTAACGAATAAGACCAGCCTCCTGAAATCTTTGGGCTGTTTGGGTAACACCTGCACGACGTACACCAATCATTTCTGCGATAAATTCCTGGGTTAGCCTGAGAGTAGGCTGTTCCATACGGTCTTGAACCTCTAGCAACCAACGTGCAAAACGTTGCTCCATACTGTGGAGAGTGTTACAGGCAGTTGTCTGCGAAATCTGGGCAATGAATGCTTGAGTATAGAGCAGCATTACATCGCGCATTTCCTTATTGGTATCAAATTCATCTAGCAGCACCTTTGCATCTAGTCTTAGAGCACTACCTGCAACCTGCACAATATAAGTAGTCTGCGTCGTCTCTCTACCACCCATAAAGGCATTGATGCCGAGTACTTCTCGCTTGCCGATAATACCCGTTTCAGCCGTATCCCCATTCAGCATACTCAGGGTGATCGAGAGCGCACAATCCAGAGGAAAATAAAGGTCAACGATCGGCGCACCCGGTTCGTGGATACGCTGCCCCCGTTCCAGACGCACCAGCTTCAAATGAGGATCAAGCTTCTCATATAGCGTACGGGGCAAGGCATTAAGTAAGTGGTTTTGAGGTGCCATATACAACCTTTCGATAAAGAGAGAAAATTACGGTAAGTTTTAGATAAGTAAGCTACAGCTTTGTGAATCAATCAAGATGTAGTTTACGCAAATAAAAGTGACTGCAATCCAAGAAATGACTATTAGTGCGGTCACTACATATAAATGGCTAAGTAGCTAGGTGCAACTGTCTATAGGACGCATCTCGATTTCGCGATCGACTGAGCGCTTATGCCGAGGTCTCAATGCTCCTAGTTCTGTGTGCCAATAGGTTGAGCGCAGCCGAAACTCAGTTTCTCAGGAATGCTTAATTTAGCCCTCCTACCTAAGTATATAAAAGCTACCCTTGTACCTCTCTTATTTTTAGCGCAGCGACATAGTAGCGTGAGAACAGCAACCAGAACTACGCACTATGACTTTTAAGGTTCAGAACTTAGATCGAGATTGAGCAATCGCCTGAAGTGAAGCGCTCGCTTTCAGAAACAGATCACTGAATCGGCTGAACCAGCAACATCGGTTCAGATCATGCAATAACAATTAAATTCTGAGTAATGAATCCTAAATAGCTGCGAAAATAGTATATGTGGGTGCCTAACAGGGCATCCTTAGCAGATGCAGTTTGGTTGAGTCCCTCATGAAAACCTTCGGTAAATGTCTCGAAGAACAATATCCGTGCGATCTGGCGAGCACAACCAGATTGCAGACCGATTTAGCGTATCCCCGCCCCCAACTTCAACGCTCTCAGTGGACTTCCCTTAACGGTACATGGAAGTTCACTTACGATGATGAAGGGCAGTATACGCGCCCCAGTAACATTCCGCTTTGGGATCAGTCTATAGAAGTTCCCTTCGCTCCCGAATCTATCCGTAGTGGTATTCACAACACTGGGTTTCATACTAATTGCTGGTATGAGCGCGAATTTGATGTAATGCCTGGGGACGATCGCGTTTTGCTGCACTTTGGTGCCGTCGATTACCGGGCGCGGGTTTGGGTCAATGGGCAGTTTATGGCTGACCACGAAGGCGGGCATACTCCTTTTTCAATGGATATTACGGCGGTTTTGCACCCAGAAGGACGCCAAACGGTGACGGTCTGGGCAGAAGACGACCCGCATGACCTGGCAAAACCCAGAGGCAAGCAAGACTGGCAGCGAGAACCGCATAGCATTTGGTATCCCCGCACCAGTGGCATTTGGCAAACAGTATGGCTAGAGCAAGTACCACAGACCTACATCGATCGCCTCAAGTGGACACCCCACTTTGACCGTTGGGAGATTGGCTTTGAGGCATTTGTGGCGGGCAAAACTCAGAAAGAAATGCAGCTAAAGGTGCGGCTAACCGTGGGCAACCAACTGCTGGTTAACGATACCTATGAAGTGCTAAACGGTGAAATTCATCGCCGCATTGCCTTGTCTGACCCAGGCATTGACGACTACCGCAACGAGTTGCTGTGGAGTCCAGAAAAGCCAACCCTTATTGATGCTGACATTCAGCTTTGGTGTCAGGGGCAGCTCGTTGACGTAGTGCAATCCTACACGGCAATGCGGACGGTTAGCATCCAGCGCGATCGCTTCATGCTGAACGGGCACCCATACTATCTACGTCTGGTGCTAGATCAGGGCTACTGGGAAGAGACGCTGATGACGGCTCCCTCAGATGAGGCACTGCGGCGTGATGTCGAGCTTGCCAAGCAGATGGGCTTTAATGGCGTGCGGAAGCACCAGAAGATTGAAGATCCTCGCTTTCTCTATTGGGCAGATGTGCTAGGGCTGATGGTTTGGGAAGAAATGCCCAGTGCCTATCGCTTTACGCCTAAAGCGGTCGAACGGCTGATGAAAGAATGGACAGAGACGATCGAGCGAGATGCCAGCCATCCTTGTATTGTTGTCTGGGTGCCGTTTAATGAATCCTGGGGTGTGCCCGATCTAACGGCAACTCCGGCACACCAACACTGTGTGCAGGCGCTCTACCATCTCACCAAAACGCTCGATCCCACTCGACCTGTCATTGGCAACGATGGTTGGGAAAGTACAGCTACCGATATCCTGGCAATTCACGACTACGACACCAAGCCGTTGCGCTTAGCTAAACGCTATGGTCCTGAAGTGAAGCTATCAGATTTGTTCGATCGCCAGCGTCCGGGTGGTCGCGTGCTCACGCTGGATGGCTACCCACATCAGGGGCAGCCGATTATGCTGACGGAGTTTGGTGGCATTGCCTTCACAAAGCCCGAAGAAAATCCTCACACTTGGGGTTACACTCGCTCCCACAATGCTCCGGAGCTGCAACTGCAATACACTGCGCTGTTACAAACGGTGAACAAAGTGGAAATGTTTAGTGGCTTCTGTTACACCCAGTTGACCGACACATTCCAGGAGGCAAATGGACTGCTTTATATCGATCGCACCCCTAAGTTTCCGTTAGAGGCGATCGCATCTGCCACTTTGGGAAGGGGCATTAACAACGAGGACGATACTATCCTTCTGGAATCTGTCAAAGTGGCATGGTCACAAATGGAAGATGTATTTTCAGACGCTCTTAAAGCCAGACGGACGCAACCTCATCCTGTACAGTCGCCAACCCATTGCGGCGGGGATTATTGCCCCTAGTCCAAGCAACGACCCCGTTCAAGCGAATCCTCACCTGCGCTGGCATCCCCTGCGCGGTGAGTGGGTTGCCTATGCTAGCCATCGACAGGGGCGGACGTTTATGCCGCCCCCTGAATATAATCCGCTGGCTCCAACTAAAGACCCTCAGTTCCCGACCGAACTGCCACAGGGAAACTATGACATTGCCGTTTTCCCTAATCGCTTTCCCTCGCTAACGCCCTCAGCAGCAGATGCGCCCTCAACCATTGTGGAGACGCTGCCTGCCAATGGCGCTTGTGAAGTCGTTGTGTTTACCCAAGACCCAGAGGCATCATTGAGTTCGTTGCCGCTAGATCATTTGGAACTACTGTTTCAAGTGTGGAGCGATCGTACTCGTGCCATTAGCGAGCACCCCCAAATTCAGTACGTCCTGCCGTTTGAAAACAAAGGCGTTGAAGTCGGTGTAACGCTACATCATCCTCACGGACAAATCTACGCTTATCCCTTTGTGCCACCAGTTCCGGCGCGGTTGGGCGAGTGCCAACTTGACTATTACCAGCAGCATCAACAGGGCTTATTGCAAGGCTTAATTCAAAACGAAATTTCTGATCAGCAACGGGTGCTGTATCAAGATGAGTGGGCGATCGCTTTCGTCCCCGTGTGCGCCCGTTATCCATACGAAGTCTGGATTGCGCCGATTAAACCCGTTGCTACGTTTATGGATTTGACCGCAGAGCAGCGATCGAGCCTTGCCAAAGCCCTCAAAACCGTGACGCTGAAATATGACGGCTTGTGGAATCGTCCCTTCCCTTATTTGATGGCATGGTTTCAGGCTCCACTCGATGGACAACCTCATCCCGAATGGCATCTACACGCGGAGTTTTACCCACCCTACCGCACGTCAGACAGACTCAAGTACCTGGCAGGAACAGAACTTGCTGCCGGAATGTTTGCGAATGATGCGTTGCCCGAGGCAAAAGCAAAAGAGCTACAAGCAGTAACTGTTGAGCTAGAACAGGTCGTGCCGGTTTGAAGGGGACGATCGCAAAAATATGCTCTCATCAGTTGTGTACCTGAGCACAATTCTATGTAACGCCGGATACCCATTTTGCTTGAGCAGAGTCAGCGTTAAGAATGAAGTGCAATGGCTAAAGGTGTTTTCTAATAAGGAAGTAACTCATACCAACTTCGGATGAAGCTACTTAGAATAAAAGCGGAGTGAAGCTGAATGGAACCCAGCAGAGCAAAGACTATTGTTGGTTTTCATGTGCTTAACCCAATTAATCAACAATTCTATGTCTCTTCAAAAAGAACTGGTATGTACTAGAACAAAAATGGAGCAACCCTTATGAGCAGTGGTCATGCCAGTCATAAAGGTGGTGGAATCAAACAAAGTCACGACAATGGACAACTTGATTCTGCTGCTACTACGCCAGTCGCCAATCCAGAAGATCTACTGGGCGAAGGGGAAGGCTATCCTTTCAACGCGCAGGGCACAGAGGTTAACCCTGCTGCTACAGAACGTCCTCAAGAATCCTCGGCAGAGTCTCAGCAGAGCGGGCAATCCAACGCGTGATTATGGGCGTAAACAGGTTGATTGGGTCTTCTTCATGCCGTCTGCTTTCACAATGTCAATAACAACATAAGACGGTAGTGAAGCAAGAAAGCAGTGAAGTAAGGAAATGATGGAAACAACCAACCCAGCAAGCGTCAGCAGCCAGGCTCAAGCACGGGAAAATCCTCTCAGTTACCGCCCCTTAATCCTAGCCGGACTTGTTCTGGGGCTAGGACAGGGCGGTTTTTTTGATGGCATTGTTTTTCATCAATTGCTGCAATGGCACCATATGTTTTCCAGCATTGAAACCGATATGACGATCGCTGGCATGGAACTAAACACCTTTGGCGATGGTTTATTCCACCTCTTTGATTGGTTGCTTACGTTGGTTGGCATTTTTCTACTTTGGCGTGCTGGACAGCAAGCAAAGGATGCCTGGTCGGGTCGGGTGTTTCTGGGAGCGTTACTGCTAGGTGCAGGGCTCTTTAACCTGGTTGAGGGCATTCTCGATCACCACCTTCTAGGCATTCATCACCTGAAACCAGGTGCCCATGAACTTTTATGGGATCTTGGCTTTCTTGGCTCTGGCGTTCTACTGATAAGCATTGGAGTACTCTTAATCCAGGCAACGATGAAAGAATCTGGTACTTTAACGCCATGAGCGCCAACACTATGAATGTATCTGAAGAAATCGCCCGCAAGCTAGAGTTAATGCGGGACGCACTGCACGAAACTGGAGCCGCTGGCATCCGTCTGCGTGGAACAGATTGGTTTGCTTGGGCAACGGCGGGTGGTTCTAATACAGTGCTACTGGCGGCAGAAACAGGAGTCGCTGAAGTGCTGGTGACGGACGAAGCTGCCTGGATACTCACTGATGAAATTGAAGCGCAACGGTTAAAAGATGAACAGGTTCCAGCGGATGCTGGCTATCAGTGTCACGTTAGCCCGTGGGCACAGAGTCGCGATCGCGAAGCCTTTGTGCGTGAGACTACCAGTAATGGCAAGGTTTTAAGCGATCGTCCCACTCAAGCAGAAGCAGCGTTACCTCGATCGTTGCTGCACCATAGGCGCATCATGTTACCCGGAGAACTGGAACGCTATCGGCAGGTCGGGCGACTTGCTAGCGAAGCAATGACAGAGGTGCTAACGCAGGCTCAGCCAACCTGGACAGAATATCAGCTTGCTGGAGCGGGGGCAGAAGCGCTATGGGCACGTGGTCTACACCCTGCCTTGACACTGGCAGCAGGCGATCAACGTTTACCGCTTTACCGCCATCCCTTACCCAGTGGAGAGACGATCGGACGGCAGGCAATGCTGGTCTTTTGCGCTCGCGGTAGCGGGTTGATCGTGAGCTTAACTCGCTTCGTTTGTTTTGGTGGCTTCACGGCAGAAGACAAGCAGTTGCATCGTACCATTGCGGAAATTGAGGCAGTGGCGCTCAAGCATTCTCAAGTAGAAGCGCCCTTAAATGAGGTGTATAACGCACTAGCGACAGCCTATGAACAGCAGGGCTACCCACACGCTATTCAAGAGCATCATCAGGGTGGTACAGCAGGCTATGGGGCACGCGAAATTGTGGCAACGCCGGAAACCAGCGATCGTCTGGCTGCAAACATGATCCTTGCCTGGAACCCCAGCATTCCGGGTGCAAAGATTGAAGATACATTTGTCTTAAATGCGGATCACAGCCTGGAGAATTTAAGTTTTGACACTCACTTTCCCCATGTTGAAATTGAAGGTTGGCTGCGTCCTGTACCCCTTGAACGATGATGGACTTTCAACAAATCTTTCAGACAAAACCTGATATTGAAGCAAGTGCGCCGGGTCGCGTGAATTTGTTAGGCGAACACACTGACTACAACGATGGTTTTGTGCTGCCAACGGCAATTCCACAACAAACAAACGTTTCAATTGGATACAGCCCCGACGATCACCATCATTTCTATTCTGCTGAATTAGAGGAACGGATTGATGTTGAGCCAACGGCAACAACCCTCGAAGGCTTTGCCAGCTATGTCAACGGCTGCATTCAAGTATTGAAACAAGCAGGCTATGAAAGCCCTCCTGTTAATGTTTTTGTCACCTCATCAGTGCCGATCGGTTCAGGCTTGTCTAGCAGCGCGGCATTAGAAGTGGCAACGCTGCGGGCGTTGCGATCGCTCCTCAAGCTTGACCTTGATGATGTACAGATTGCTCAATTGGGGCAACAGGCAGAAATTCAATATGCAGGCGTAAGCTGTGGCATTCTTGATCAAATGGCATCCAGCCTTGCCGATACAGAACATATGCTGTTTCTGGATACCCGCACACTTGATCGCCAAATTCTACCGTTTCCTGCTGGGGCAGAGATTGTAGTGATTGATAGTGGTGTAGCGCGATCGCTGGCGAGCAGCGGTTATAACCAACGTCGATCGGAGTGTGAAGCAGCCGCCCGTCAATTGGGCGTGAAGGCATTACGAGACATTAGCGATCCTCAGGCAGTAGAAGCCTTACCTGAACCTATCCGTAAACGTGCCCGTCATGTAGTCACTGAAGACAACCGGGTTTTGAAGGCTTTAGATGGTGTTTCGGCTCCAGTGTTTGGTGAATTAATGAATGCATCCCACGTTAGCCTGCGAGATGATTATGAAGTCTCTGTACCCGCGTTAGACACGCTAGTAGAGCTTTTGCAGGGCACTCCTGGCGTCTTTGGCGCACGTCTGACAGGAGCAGGCTTTGGAGGCGCATGTGTTGCATTAGTCACCCTGGGAGAGGCACACACAATCGCTCAAACGGTGCTCGATCGCTATAACGCCGCTGGGTACAACGGTCAAATTTTGGTTGACTGAGGGCTGTTTACCTTGGTTCGTGTATGGAACATCACAGGTAAACATCGCTGCATTCATTCCCAAGCCAGAGGCGATTGCACAAGTAAGTTTATATGCTGAAACCATAACAAGGTTTTAGTTTTGCAAAAGTGGTTCTGCTGAATTTAGGTAAGGGGGCAGATCATGCAACATGATTTGCAATCCTGAACCGTCTGTAAGGCTGCCTTAACTCTAGCCCCCTCCTAATGGAAAAGGGGGTAAGAAATGTTCTACCTTTCTCCTTAAAGAAAAAGGTATGGCTCAAAGGGTAGACCCTGCGGGAAGCAAGCTACGCGACAGGGATAAGGATGCACTAATTGCGTCTTTGCCATACAGGTAATTAGCCAGCTAACCAGTGATGCCCTAAAACCATTTTTTTAACAGCTATAAATGTGAGGGGTTATGAAACTTCAAATTGAATGCAACAACAGTCTGCTCCAGCAGCAAACTTGTTGGCTTTGTAAGCAATCGTTTGAGGTTGCACCCGCAAAAGTTATTGCTTGCGATGACCAAGGCAATTGCTATGGAGAGGTTTGTTCTCAGTGTTTAAGCAAAGGGTTTGACTGGCTGAGCGATCGCTTTGATCATCTAAACCGACCGAAAAAACCAGTCTTGCTACGGCGCTCTCAGAAAGTGGCTGTCCCTATTAGCGCTTAAGGCTGCAATTATCAGGCAAACAACGTATGAACAGTAATTTAGACGACCAACAGAGTAACGTCGCAATGGTTCACCAGTCATTAAATGAACTTCGTGAGCTATTTTCTACTTTAGAAGCACAGAGCAAGTTAGGGCTTTTAATTGAGCCACTAAAGCTGGAGCCAATCGACATGATCTGTTCAGCAGCTCAGTTGCCCTTTTTAGACGATGGCTACTTCCAAGCTGATGAGTTGAGTGGCTTTAGAGAAGTGTGATTAGTGAGTGCAGATTCAGTTAGATAAGGTTCGATTTTTCCATCATCTACTTTTAATAGGAGAACACGCATGGTTGCAACGTTAGACGATACAAAGCGAACAGCGATCGGTGAACGGCTAGCAGATTTGAAAGCGGTTCAAAATTTGATTATCGCCAATGATCAAAAGCTTCTGGCGGCTTGTCATGATGCCGATATTCGCGATCGTCTTCAGAATATGCTTCAGGATGACCAAAAGAACTTGGGCATTATTGAAACAGTGATTGTCCAGTATGGCATTCCATCCGAGCCAAGTGCCGCAACCAAAACCTTTACGCAGCAGTCTGAGCAGACGATGGCAGGCGATGAGTTTACGCTCTACCAAAAACTGCTCCACCACGAATTGATGAAGCATGGTCAAACCATGAGTGGCATCATGATCCATAAGGCTGCTCAGGTGGTAGGGGCTGATATTGAAGTAGCAATTACTCCTTTAAACACCGTTAACTTCGAGAGCCGTGCCCACCAAGAGCAGCTTAAAGGGATGCTGGAGCAGGTAGGCGTTCGGGAAATGACGGGCAAAGAGGCTAAACAAGGGTTGTGGGCACGCGTACAAGATGCAACTGCGGCTTTGTCGGGTATTGCTGGGAGCATACTTACCCAAAACTCTAATAAGGAGGATATGAACATCCAGACGTTGATTCGGCTGGATCACAACAAGACAAACACCATTTTCACTGAAATTGGAGCCACAAAAGATCCCCAAAAGCTGCAAGAGTATTTTGGGCAGCTCTACAAAGACCTTTTGACCCATGCACAAGCTGAAGAAGAAGTAGTTTACCCTAACGTGCGATCGTTCTACGGCGATGGCGACACGCAGGAACTATACGATGAACAGGCTGAAATGAAGCGTATGCTGGATGAAATCAAAGCGAGTGATCCTCATGCAGCCGACGAGTTCCGCTCAAAGATTAAAACGTTAATGGATGCTGTCGGTGATCATATTCGCCAAGAAGAAAGCACTCTGTTTGCTGCCATTGATAAAAATTGCAGTAGTGAACAAAAAGAACAAATGGCAACTGAATTTAAGGCTGCCAAGAGCAAAATTCAGCAGCAAATGGTAGCTATGTAATTGCTTTCAGCACATTACGTTCAGCAGATTTCTTGAATTAAAGAACTTGTGGGGTGTAGCATTGCTGCGCCCCTTTCTGCTGCGCCATGTATTGTATGTACATTGTGAAGTTAGTTTAAGCTCTCCCTTGAGAAATGCAGTGTCCCTGATCTTTTTATAGAGGGTGGATTAAAGCGCAACGAATATGTTAGTAGAAGGACTTGCTTAAGCACAAGTTGAGACTTCTACGAGCGTGCTTCGTTCGCCTCACAGAACTCAGTAAGGAAAACGTATGATTCAGCATTTTGCAACAACGCTGCTAGCAGCTTAATACCGGCCTGAAGTAATGCATTAGCTGCATTATCTGCCGTTGGTTCAAGTAGCTAGCAGCAATTAATTAGCACTGACATTTCTTGCAGGATTACTTTTTTTACTGCTTTGATTGCAGGTATTGCTATGGCATTTGCCTTCCAGTTTTTACTTGGCAACCGTTCGATCGCAGTTGGCATCTCTGTTGGCATCAATCTAACAGGTACGAATGACAAAAGTGGAGTATTCAAAGAACACAAATTTTTAGGAGCTTAATCATGAAAGCAGGACAATACTTTGCTTTGACTATTGGCATCATTTTCGTGTTGATCGGTGTGGCAGGATTTATTCCAGACTTGGTTAAACCTCCGATCGCTGACCCAGATGCAGTGAACCTTAGCTATGTAGAGGGGTACGGTTACTTGATGGGGCTATTCCCGATTAATGTGTTGCACAACATTGTTCACCTTACAGTGGGGCTGCTAGGTATTTTTGCTTCTCTTTCGTTGGGTAGTGCCCGCCTTTTTAGTGGAGTATTAGCGCTCTTCTACGGGCTGCTCACCATCTTAGGACTGTTTCCACCAACTCAGTCTATGTTAGGTTTAGTCCCTCTCTTTGGTAATGATCTCTGGCTACATGCAGGTACCGCTGCGATCGCAACTTACTTTGGCTTTCTCGCTAAACCCGACTTGCTGGAACTTCGCGAGCAGGGTCATGACGAGCAAGCTAACCCTTCGAGCTAAGGTAAAAGCTTAAGAGCGGCTGAAAGCAATGCTCCAATTCTATTGACTTAAAGAAATTGAGTTTCTTGAAGAATTGCTGGTGCGATCGCCATTCTGCTTTTGCAATTGGGGACAATAAGGAATGTATAGAGGGTTACGTTTTCTCTGCCAAAGAGATGAATTTAACCCTCGCACTCCCGATTGGAGCGGATAGTAAGTTGGTACAAAGTGTAGAGACTGTATTTACCGAGAGTGAGCTAGATCGGTTTGCAGAAGAGCTGAATCGAGATGGTATTTGTGTCATTCGTGGCTTATTCGATCGCGACCTGATTGATCGCTGGAAAGTTGCGTTTGACGCTTTGTTTCAAGAGCGGCAACAGCGACCTGGTGGTTTGGCTCCCCGTGGTCAGGCGCGTTGTTATGCAACATTGCCTTGGGTAGCACCGTTTGCGGACCCGGCTGTGTATTCCAATCCAATCATCCGGGGAGTACTCAATCGCGTCTTTTTTCAAGAGTACAAGCTGGTGCAGCTAGCGGCTGACATCCCCTTGCAAGGTTCACAGTATCAGGAGATTCATCGCGATTTCCGTCCACTGTTTTCCGATCAAATTGTGACCCCACTGTATGCGCTGGCAGTGAATTTTTCGCTAGTTGAAGTAACAGAGGCAAATGGTCCGTTTGAGATGGCGCGTGGTACTCATGTAATGTCGCGTGAGGAAGGCTTAGTTAAGATCCATGCCGGTGAAATTCCGATGGAACAATTTTATATGCAGCCAGGTGATGTCATGATTCGATCGCCCCTGGCACTGCATCGGGGTACGCCTAACTTAACGCCACAGCCCCGACCTATGATTGTGATGGGTTATGTCATGCACTGGCTTCATACTCAAAAAGTAGATCTCACACTGCCACGGGCTTATTACGAAAGCCTATCGCCAGAAATACAAGAGCTACTTCGATGCAGAGTTGTAGATCAGTTAGCAGACAGTGAAGTCGAAACTTATATCAACTTCGCGTATTAAGCAGATTCATGCAGCCACTAAGCATCTGAAAGGTGCTCTACAGTAGAACACCTTTCACAGATTTGTTTGGTAACGATAGAAATGTTGGCAAACCTGCTGTCACGATCGTTACACTATGACAGAGAGCACTAGCATACTTCACATCAGCCTCTACCCAGTGGTGAGAGAAGACAGGCTGAAGGGCTGAAGTTGTTATCTCAGGCATTAATCATACTTAGCGTTATGTAGCCTCGTACCATTTTTTTGAAAGCCTGAGTGAAGCTTAGGTTGAGTTTAATAAGACTCAAACAAGTTAAGGATGGTGTTGAATTTAACGCTATTCAACCTAACTTGTAATTAATATTCATAGCAGCCTTAAATCAGTTATGAGATTGAGAGGCTTCGTGAGAAGGGGTTCTAGTGGGATCCTTTCTCACAATCTAGATAGAAGCGCTATATGTCTCTTCAAAAAGAGCTGATCTACCCAGAAAAACTCGTCAATTAACTGCTTAGAAAGCATAAGCATTATGTTTGAAATTGGCGAGTATGTACTGCATCAAAAAACAGGAAACATTGGCAAAGTAATTGGCTATGGGCGCCGAATGCTAAACGATAGCTATGCAACGACCCTAAAAGTATTAGTAGATCATGCGCTTGCTTCTAACAAGCGAGGGGTTATCCAAGAAGATTTGCATTCAGCCTGGGTGAAGTGGTGAGGCTTTTATACTTTTACTCTTTAAAGTGAATAGGAAAGGCTGGTTCAGGTAGTCTTTTCTTAAATGTGCCGTTATACGTCATTATGAACACCTATACCAATCCGGTTTATCAAGACTATTTCGCTGACCCCTTTGTTTGGAAGCATCAGGGTGTCTACTATGCGATCGGCACTGGTCCCGCAGAAGCAGCAGGGCAGGTGGAGGAGAAGGCTCAGCAGCGGGTCTTTCCACTGCTTCAGTCTGATGATTTGGTGAACTGGCGCTCTGCCGGGAAAGCGTTGCTGCGACCCGATCCTACTTTGGGCAATAACTTCTGGGCACCCGAAGTTGCTTACTGTGATGGCACTTTTTACCTCTACTACTCCATTGGGCATGAGGATAAACACCATCAATTGCGAGTTGCCACCAGTACTGACCCATTGGGACCGTATGAGGATACAGGTGAGCCGTTACTAGACCCCAAAACCTGCCCGTTTGCGATCGATCCCAGTCCCTTTCAAGATAATGATGGGCAATGGTATCTCTTTTACGCCCAAGACTTTCTGGATACCGATGATGGTGTCCGGGCAGGCACGGCTCTGATGGTCGATCGCCTCACCACGATGACGAAGCTAGAGGGCAAAGCAAACATGGTTCTCCGCGCTCGTCACGATTGGCAGCGGTTTTTGGCAGATCGCCCTATGTATGATGGCATCTACGATTGGCATACGTTAGAAGGCCCTTGTGTTCGTAAACATGGTGATCGCTACTATTGCTTTTACAGTGGTGGACGGTGGGAAACTGCAAGCTATGGCGTTGATTATGGTGTTGCCGATCAGGTGATGGGTCCCTATACCGATGCTGGTAATGAAGCGGGTGCCCGGGTGCTGCGATCGGTGCCAGATTATGTGTTGGGTCCCGGTCATAACTCGATCGTGGCTAGTCCCGATGATCAAACCGAGTATCTGGTTTACCACGCTTGGGATACAGGAATGCAAGCCCGCCGCATGTGTATTGATCCGCTTTTTTGGACACCCGATGGTCCTCGTTCTAAGGGACCAACCTGGACACCACAAACTCTCTAAGCGACTGGATTAGCTGCCGCTACAAATTGCTTAGTATCTATTTTGACATTGGCATAAAAAAGGAAAGAGAAGAAGTGTAGCGATCGCAGTAAAGATTTGCTTGACAGGAAGCAACTTTCTCTATGCAAAGGATTAGCGCTTCTTCTCTTTGTTTGTTTCTGCCTATACTAACTTTTAGTTAATAGATTAATCGCTTGAGAGACTGTTAGCAAAGGATTTAAGCTGTTTCACAGTTTTATAGCTTCAAATCTAGACTGGAGCCAAAACCTATGCCCAGAGCCATTTTTGAGGTTTGGATATCAATTCAGCTGCTTTATCTCAAAATTATTTTCATTCGTCTCTCTGTTGCTGGATAAACCTGAGAATATTTAAGTGTTTTGCCTTATAAAAGGCAATTAATTTCTCTTCTTCTCATGCAACCGTAGACTGATTAATTCAAACTTTAAGGACGTTAAAACGGTTATTAGTTAGAGCCATTTCGTTGCCATTTTCTTTTTGCCAGTGCTCTCTGAGATAGTAATTCTAAAGAGCAGGTTTTGGCTTTTCAAAAAGTTGAATGAAAATTTGATTCAGGAGAATTAGAATGTTTTATCACGACAAGCGTTTGCAATATTACACAGCGCCCGAGCGACCTGATCCGCTTTACGCTAAAAAAGTTCAAGAACTGATTGGCGGCACCTTTGGCGAGATGACGGTAATGATGCAGTACCTCTTTCAGGGCTGGAATTGCCGGGGTCCGGCGAAGTATCGAGATATGCTGCTCGATATTGGGACTGAGGAAATTGGGCACATCGAGATGCTGGCAACCATGATTGCTCACTTGCTTGATGGTGCTCCCCTCAAAACCCAGGAGGAAGGTGCTAAAGATTCAGTTATCGGTGCTGTGATGGGTGGTTCAAATCCTCGGGATACGATCACCAATATCATCGCTAGTAGCATGAATCCACAGCATTCAATTGTGTCAGGTTTAGGGGCTACAGCATCTGACAGTGTTGGCTTCCCCTGGAACGGGCGATTCATTGTAGCAAGCGGTAATCTCTTAGCCGACTTCCGCTCTAACCTCCATGCAGAGTCGCAGGGTCGCTTGCAAGCAGTGCGTCTGTATGAAATGACAGATGATCCTGGGGTACGAGACACGCTTAGTTTCATGATTGCCCGCGACACCATGCACCAAAACCAATGGCTGGCTGCGATCGAAGATCTGGAATCTTCTGGGCTTGAAACAACGCCTGTTCCGAGTTCATTCCCTCAAGACTTAGAGAAGTCGCAGCATGCTTATCAGTTCTGGAATCACTCTAAGGGTGAAGAAAGCGCCGAAGGTCGCTGGGCAAAAGGACCTTCAATGGATGGCAAAGGAGAATTTGAATACGTTGCAAACCCCGAACCCTTAGGTGAAGCGCCTGTCCCTCCATTAGGTGAGCCAAGGCTGTACACCACAAATGAGGCATCTAAACCGCCTATGTCAATCAAGAAAGATAGTTAGATGCTAGTGCTTTAGAGAGGTTGTTTTTGTTTCAAGAGACAGTATGTGTAACGTCCTGCAATGTGCAACCTTTCTTAAGTATCTGCTTAGGCTACCTATCCTTCGGGAAGCAAGCTATAAGCCTAGCCCTCTCTTGGTGGACAAGTGAACTGGAATGGTCTCAAAGCCCTTCTCCTTGCGGAGGAGGGTTTACCGCTAGCAAGCTACTTGCAGGAAGCAAGCACCAGAGAGGAGAAGGGTAGGTTAGTCACACCTCGCATAACCTACTGTTGAGTAGGGTTAGCAACTAACAGGGAATCTTTTTTAGCTACAGCTATCCCATAGATTCTCCTTTCTTTTCTAATTGCAAGTAGTAAATCACCAGCAGCTTTTGTATCAAGAGATACTGGTTTCTTTAACACAAGCTCTGTCTTACATAAAGATTGCGATCGTCCAGTGACAGAGGTTTGTGAGAACAGCGAGATTTATATTTTAAGTTTATAAGCACCAAAGAGTAGTAAAACCCCTGCCGAACCCAAAGAAGCAATTCCGGCTACTTTTTTTAGGCAAGTAGAGCAACTCTTTACCTCGGCTCATATCCAAGCAGCAGGGCAGTTTAATCAGCAAGCGATAAAACTACAGGTGCATTCTGGAATGGAACTGGGAAATGAACATCTTTCTACTGCGGCTGCCATCCAAACGTTGCTGGATTAAGAAATGGTTTATGCAGTAGAACCAGCAAAAGTGCCTGCGGCAGAGCTATTAATAGCTGTGCTTTGTTATCGACAAGTGAAAAGTAAACAGGAGAAAAATGGTGAATACTCAGCAGAAACGTGCACTTGGAATCCTTTCGGGTCACGAAAATACAGAAGGATCGCTCAAGGCATTGCATAGCTCTGGCTTTCCAATGGACAAAATCTCTGTCGTTGGTCGAGACTTAAACCCAGAAGCTGAAACACCAGGTAATGTTGAGATCAGCAATCAAGTTGGCGATACCAAAGTTGATGCGACCCAAAGCGCTGTTAGCAATACTGCAACGATAAGTGCAACTGGCTTTACGATGTTAGGGCTAACAAGTTTGGCGTTACCTGGTCTTGGCGTTGTGCTTGCTGCGGGAAGCTTTGCAGCAGCATTAGCAGCAACGGTTGCCAGTACTGGGGTTGCAGCAGTAGCCGCAAATAACTTGGTTAAAGCATTATCTCAAATGGGTATTCCTGATGCTCAAGCTAGCTTATATAGCGATCGACTCCATCAAGGAAACTACCTTGTAATGATTGAAGGATCAGAGGAAGAAATTCATCAGGCTGAGTCCATTCTCCGCGATTACAAAGTCGCAGATTGGAACGTTTACTAGATCATTATGTTCACTATCAATTTCTTTCTTGACTAAAGGCTACCCTTTTGCTGATAGGGCTATACCACCACTTGAAAGACGTATTTCTGAATGCAGCGCAGATGTTGAAATGACAGGTGCTAGTAAAGCAAGCTAACTTCTGCAGCTAGCTCGACTGCAATAACTGGGGTTGCTGAAATGTGAGGAGACGATCGCTAAAAGGTTTGAAGCTTTTTTCAAAACTAGCGGGACGAACCCATTACGCAGCAACACCCAGTTTTTTAAAACCCTTACCAATAGAGCTTTTGAGCCTTTACCTCTAAAGAGATATAGTGAAAGCCGTATATATCATTGTATCGTTGAGTACACCTATTTTTTACAATTTCAGCAAAATAGCCTTACTTAGGAATGAGCTAAGTTCTTCTCGCAGGAGGGACTTAAACTGAGCCAAAACTGTTATTTTTTAAGCAGTCAATACTTCAGTGAAAAACAATCTAGCAATTTAGCGCTTCTGCAACATAAACGAAATCTCTGGTTTCAGTTTATTGAGCATGGAACTTAGATTGCGGGATCTACAGGTTAACTTTTAAACCTGGCTCCTGGTTGAAAACTGCATAACTTTTTTGAAAGGTTTAGTTTCTGTGTGAGTCTCATCCGCTCACTAAGTTCGTGATTTATGAGGTAATCAATGTCCACATATCCCGCTTCGGATCAGCGCTTTAAAGAAAAGGACGCATCAGAAAAGCAGTCTTCAGATGTTCCTTTTCAACCCAAACAAAACCTTATTTATCTGAAGTGGTCTGAAAAGACGGATTTAGAATCTTTAGAATCTAATACCAACGTATTTGATCTAGTTTGTTTCTCCCATCTACGATGGGACTTTGTGTATCAACGCCCCCAACATTTACTTAGCCGTTGTGCACAAGCTCGCAGAGTATTTGTTGTGGAGGAGCCGCTCGATAGCCCAGATGATTCTTACTATTTAGACATCAGCAGGCGTGAGTGTGGTGTTTGGGTTGTAGTGCCACACTTGCCTCAAGGTTTGAGTGAAGACCAGGCGATCGCACTGCAACGGCTATTAGTTGATGCCTTGATTGCAGAGGCTCAAATCCAAACCCCAATTCTCTGGTACTACAACCCAATGGCAGTGCCGTTCACTCATCACTTAGATGCTTCAGCCATTGTTTATGACTGCATGGATGAGTTATCTGCCTTTCAAGGAGCGCATCCAGAGTTGCAAACCCGCGAAGCGCATCTCTTTGAGCTAGCTAATTTAGTCTTTACAGGCGGGCTTAGCCTCTACGAAGCTAAACAGCATCAGCATTCCAGCGTTCATGCGTTTCCTAGCAGCATTGATGCAGCCCACTTTGCTCAGGCAAGGGCAATTGGTGAAGAGCCATCAGACCAAGCAGCGATTCCCCATCCCCGTTTAGGGTTTTATGGTGTGGTTGATGAACGGATGGATCTTGCTCTGCTAGAGGGTATTGCTCAAGCACGACCCGATTGGCACTTGGTCATCATTGGTCCCGTTGTCAAAATTGATCCGGCGCTGTTACCCAAACATCCCAATATTCATTATTTAGGCGGCAAATCTTATCAAGAATTACCTAGCTATTTGGCAGGGTGGGATGTAGCGCTGTTGCCCTTTGCCCGTAATGAATCAACCCGTTTTATTAGCCCAACTAAAACACCAGAATATCTTGCAGCCGGTAAACCCGTTGTCTCTACGTCTATCCGGGATGTAGTACGACCTTATGGAGACGAGGAACTGGTTTATATAGCTGATACCGTGCCAGAGTTTGTGACAGCGATCGAAAAAGCGTTAGCTCAAAGCCAAACCAATGATGATTGGTTAAACCGAGTGGATGCTTTCTTATCACAAATCTCTTGGGATTTGACCTGGCAAGCGATGAACGAGTTGATTGAAGCTGCAATCGTCACCTCCAAGCAAGGAAGAAAAAGCAGCGTACGGCAAGAAGAAACGTCTACGGCTACTGAACTTGTTTCATCACGCAAGTAGCCCACTGCGATCACTAACGTTAACCGATCGCCGATTTAAATTATTTACTACAAGGATATAGACCCATGTTCGACTATCTCATCGTCGGTGCAGGCTTTGCTGGCAGCATTTTAGCAGAGCGTCTGGCAAGCCAGAGCGACAAAAAAATCTTGATTGTCGATACTCGCAATCATATTGGTGGCAATGCATACGACCATTACAACGAAGACGGCATTTTGGTGCATAAGTATGGTCCCCATATTTTCCACACCAATTCGCGTGATGTGTTTGAATATCTCTCTCGCTTTACCGAATGGCGACAGTATGAACATCGGGTGCTTGCCAGTGTAGATGGTCAACTGGTGCCAATGCCGATTAATTTGGACACGATTAATAAGCTCTATGGCTTGAATCTGACCGCTTTTGAGCTGACAGAATTTTTTGCCTCTGTTGCTGAACCAAAAGAGCAGATTCGCACCTCTGAAGATGTAGTAGTTAACAAGGTGGGACGCGAACTCTATGAAAAGTTCTTCCGCAACTACACGATCAAACAGTGGGGTATTGATCCATCTGATCTGGATAAGTCGGTGACCGCTCGCGTGCCTACTCGCACCAACCGGGACGATCGCTATTTCACCGATACCTATCAAGCGATGCCGCTACACGGTTATACGCGAATGTTTGAGAAACTGTTAGCGCATCCCAATATTAAAATCATGCTCAACACGGATTACCGTGAGATTCAAGACGTCATTCCTTATAAGGAGATGATTTATACGGGACCTGTGGACGGCTATTTTGATTATCGGTATGGCAAACTACCCTATCGGTCGCTTGAGTTCAAACACGAGACGTTGAACGAACAAGTGCATCAGCCCCAAGCAGTGATCAACTATCCCAATGAACATCTCTATACTCGTGTCACAGAGTTTAAATATTTGACTGGGCAAGAGCATCAAAAGACCAGCCTTGTGTACGAATATCCTAGAGCAGAGGGCGACCCTTACTATCCCGTGCCTCGTCCTGAAAATGCTGAACTGTACAAGCAGTACAAAGCCTTGGCTGATGCCACACCCAACGTTCACTTTGTCGGACGGCTTGCCACTTATAAGTACTACAACATGGATCAAGTAGTGGCTCAGGCACTGTCTCTTTATGCTCAATTGGCTGAACGCCCAAGCTGGCATCCCGAAGAAGAGAGCGTACCTGCTAAGAAAGCGATCGCGCCTGATACTGCTAGCAATCGATCATTCCAGCCCTCTCCAAGCAAGCTACCGCTGACAAACTTTCCTACCTCTAGCTCAGGCAAGTCAGAAAAGTTGAATGGTAATGGCAAGGCGCTTTCACCCACTCAAAATGGTTCAGCCTGACCGCGATTGATCAGTTTTTAACAAGGATATAAGGACGCTATGAGTTCAAAACAAGTGCCGCCACTGGAACTGTGGGGCGGCATTGAATGTACTGTGAATCGCGTTGGTGAGCAGTACTTTGACCAACTCGATCGCAACGGACATAATACTCGGATTGAAGACCTCGATCAATTTTCAGCTCTGGGTATAACAACGATCCGCTATCCCATTTTGTGGGAGCGTATTGCCCCCAATGGGCTAGCGCAGGCAGATTGGAGTTGGGCAGATGAACGCCTGAGTTATCTAGATACGATCGGACTTCGCCCGATCGTCGGTTTAGTGCATCACGGTAGCGGTCCTCGTCACACGAGCTTGATTGATCCTGCTTTCCCAGAAAAGCTCGCTGAATATGCAGGTGCAGTCGCTCAACGTTATCCCTGGGTCAGCCATTACACCCCTGTCAACGAACCTTTGACAACAGCCCGGTTTAGCGGGCTGTATGGTCACTGGTATCCGCATGGTCAAGATGATGCCACGTTCGTGCGTACGCTGCTTAATCAGTGCCGTGCGACAGTGCTATCAATGCAAGCCATTCGGCAAATTAATCCTCAGGCTCAACTGGTGCAGACAGAGGATTTGGGTAAAACCTTTAGTACACCGTTGCTGGCATACCAGGCAGAATTTGAGAACGATCGCCATTGGCTTTCACTCGATTTACTGTGTGGTCATGTCGATCCCTCGCACCCTTTATGGCGTTATCTGCGTCAATCAGGGGCTGAGGAATCCGAGTTGCTGTGGTTTCAAGCCAATCCTTGCCCACCAGACATTGTTGGTATTAATCGCTATGTTTGTGGCGATCGGTTTATTGATGAGCGCATCGATCGCTATCCTGAGCGCACACGCGGCGGCAATGGGAAACACCAGTATGCTGATGTGGAAGCAGTCTGGGTCTGTGCCGATGGCATCTATGACCATGCCACGCTGCTAAAGGAAGCATGGGAACGTTACCAGCGTCCTCTTGCTATCACGGAGGCACATCTAGGCTGTACCCGTGAAGAACAGTTGCGCTGGCTCAAAGAAATTTGGCAGGTCGCTCAAGGCTTGCAAGCTGAGGGTGTAGCGATGCGAGCCGTAACGGTTTGGTCGCTGCTGGGGACGTATGACTGGAATAGTTTGGTGACTCGCGCCGACGATTTTTATGAGCCGGGTGTGTTTGATGTGCGGTCTCCCGTGCCGCGTTCCACTGCTATTGCCACGATGCTGAAATCCCTTGCTCAAGGGCAGGAATACACCCATCCATTGCTTGATCTGCCAGGGTGGTGGCAGCGATCGCAACGGCTCCTCTACCCACCTGTAAGTTATGCCAAGAACCTAGGGGGCTGGGCTGATACTGCTCCGGCAGAGACGCTTGCTACCCCCATGATGCGGCGCACAAAAGGTGCAAAGACCACGATCGCATCCACTCCGCCCCTGGTGATTACGGGTGCAACGGGCACTCTGGGTCAAGCCTTTGCTCGCATCTGCGAGATCCGTGGGATTCCCTACTACCTCCTGTCGCGTCAGGAGATGGATATCACGAAGCCAGCTACCGTTACCAGTGTCTTGGATGAGTTGCAGCCCTGGGCAGTTGTCAATGCCTCTGGCTATGTACGAGTGGATGATGCCGAGCGAGAACCTTATCTTTGCCGCCGCATCAATGCTGACGGAGCGGCTATTCTGGCGGATGCCTGCGCCCAACGCAGTCTTGGCTTAATCAACTTCTCGTCTGATTTAGTCTTTGATGGCGCTCATAAGCAACCGTATTTAGAAAGCGATGGAGTCTCACCGCTGAATGTGTATGGTCATAGCAAAGCAGCAGCAGAGCGGTGGGTGTTGCATCACCATCCCTGTGCGTTAGTCATTCGCACAAGCGCCTTTTTTGGTCCCTGGGATGAACATAATTTTCTAACGATCGCCCTTCGCACCCTAAGGGCAGGCAATGTGTTTATGGCAGCAGAAGATGCGATCGTGTCACCAACGTATGTGCCCGATCTAGTTAATGCCAGCCTCGATTTATTGATTGATGGTGAGTGCGGTCTGTGGCACCTGGCAAATCCTGGGGCAATTGCCTGGTCAGAGTTAGCCCGATGGACGGCACAGCTTGCCGGACTCGATGTCTCCTCAGTTCAATCCTGCTCTACCAAAACCCTTGCTCTTGCTGCACCTCGCCCAGCTTACAGCGTGCTGGGGAGCGAACGCGGCATCTTATTGCCTGATCTCAGTCAGGCGATCGAGCGTTACCTGGAAGAGTGCCACCAACTCTAGCAACGGTGAAACGTTATGCATATCCATCATCTCAATTGCGGCTGTATGTGTCCCCTTGGCGGAGCATTGTGGGATGGTTTTAGCCGTGGTTTAACAGCACAGCTTGTCTGCCACTGCCTGCTTATTGAAACCGAGCAAGGTCTTGTTCTGGTCGATACAGGCTTTGGGCAGCAAGATGTTCAAGCGCCTTATGCACGGCTCAGTCCATTTTTTGTTCACGTCAACAATGTTCAGTTCAATTACAAGAACACCGCGATTGAACAGGTTAAAAGCCTCGGCTTTGCTGCCAGCGATGTTCGCCATATTGTGTTAACGCATCTTGATTTTGACCATGCAGGTGGTCTAGAAGATTTCCCCAATGCAACAGTGCATGTGATGCAGGCTGAACGTGATGCTGCCCGCGAGCGACACGGGTTTATCAACCGTCGGCGCTATCGTCCCAAGCTATGGGATGAAGTCAAACAGTGGCGTTACTATGCTGCCGGAGGCGAACCCTGGTTTGGCTTTGAGGCAGTCCGCGACCTAGATGGGTTACCGCCAGAAATTCTCCTGATTCCCCTAACTGGTCACACCCGTGGTCATGCAGGCGTAGCGATCAACACTCCCGATGGATGGCTGCTCAACGCGGGTGATGCCTACTTTTATCGACATGAAATGGATGCGAATAACCGTCACTGCACGCCAGGATTACTTGCCTATCAGCGAGTTATGGAAGTAGACCGTCAAGCACGGCTCCATAATCAAGACCGACTGTATGAACTGGCGTGCGATCGCGCTAGCAATGTACGCCTCTTTTGTAGCCACGATGCGATCGAGTTCAAAACATTTTCTGAACAAGCGGCTCCAGCCTCTCAAGTCCAAGCTTAAAAGCCTTGCAATGTGTGAAAAGCCAGTGATTTATGACTTTTGCTTAGGCTTTTAATTCCTGATTAAACGTCTGGTGAAGTAGGAGCCTTTTTAGGCGATCAGCAGTTGGCAGAAAAGGATTCCGTCCAGCTACGATACCGACCCGATAGTCTTGCTTAATAACCCTGAAACCAACCTTCTAGATTAGGTCCATTTTTAATATCACCTTGGACGGGTGCAGCAAAAGAGCTTTTGAGCGCTCTGTATCACAGCGCGATCGCGTTAATGACAACATCACAAAATTTCCAAAATTTCGTTTAACAAGTTATCCATTGGTAAAAGATTATGACTATCGCAATTGTTGTACATGGTGGAGCAAAAACTGTCTCCCCAGATAAGGAGCAACCCAATAAAGAGGGGTGCTTAGCTGCTGTTCAAGCCGGTTGGCAAATTTTGGAACAGGGAGGCGATGCTAGAGCTGCGGTTGAAGCTGCCATTCGTGTGCTTGAATCTGACCAGACCTTTAATGCAGGATTCGGCTCGACCCTTAACAGTGAAGGGGAAGTTGAAGTTGATGCCGCAATGATGGAGAGCAAAACATTGCGGTGGGGAGCCGTGGCAGCGGTGCAGGGACTGCGTCATCCAATCTCCGCTGCCCGCAAAGTTATGGAAGAGAAACCACGACTACTAGTTGCACGTAGTGGAGAACGCTTTGCCCGTGAACATGGACTGGAGTTGTGCCCTAAAGAAGACCTCGTCAGCCAGGAACAACGACAAGAGTGGGAAGAAGAGGCAGAGGTGATCGATCGTCCCAATACAGTTGGCTGCGTGGCATTGGATGTCAATGGCATTCTGGTTGCTGGCACCTCAACAGGAGGCACAACGGGTCAACCTCAAGGTCGAGTGGGTGATACAGCATTAGTTGGCAGTGGCTTGTATGCCGATCACCGGGGGGCTTGCTCCACCACAGGCGACGGCGAATCGATTATCCCAGTAGTGCTGGCAAAGACAGCGGTTGACTTTTTATCGGGTGACGCTGCCAGTATGGACGGTGTTCTTGCGGTTCATCCTGAACAAGCTGCTGAGAAGGCAATTGAAGTACTAAAGCAGCGAGTTTCTGGAGAGGCGGGCTGTATTTTGCTCGATCAAAATGGGCGCATCGGCTGGGCATACAACTCTCAAGACATGGCAGTTGCTTACATGCATGACGAGTTGCAACAGCCTGCGGTCTTTATCTCTAAGGAGGATGAAGCACCTGTAAATATGTAGGTACGGCTTCAATCCATTTATTTTTGGTGGGGGCACTGCTTTGTCTAAGGAGATTTCCGAGAAGGAATGTACCGCTTGTAGCGGGCAGGTTTTGCCAGAATCTTTGCTAACAGCCGAGCACGTTGGTATCAAACCTACCCCTACGGGTATTTTGTTTGCTAGAAATCTCCTAAGCGTAGCCATGCTAGAGGCTCTCGCCCCTACAGATTAAGAGGTTTAGACCGACTCCCTCTTCATAAGCTACCAAGCAAGATCCTCCTAATTGGCTTCCACTTAATTTCCACTTGATTAAGGGGACTAGAGGGGGATTAACTAGAGGAATTTGTTAGCTAGCATTGTTTGGATTGGTATTACGGGTTATTTAAGGCTCGCTCCTTAACTAGAATTTCTCATGATTCCGCAACGCAACTTTCAATTCTTTCAGGGCAATTCGCTTTCAGATTTATTCGCGCAGGATATTGGCGATCGACGCTGTGCGCTGCTTTTGAATTATCCTGCAACTGCCAGTTGGGCAGCCTACCCCAATACCCAACAATACTTTCTGCAAGATGGCAGCGGCGAAGCAACAAAAGTGTCTTTTGATAAGATCTGCCAGAAAGAACCTTGGAAAAACCTGGCAGTGTTGGGTAATACGCTGGCAGGAGTGGTCATTACTCAGCCACCAAACCTGTTGCTACAATACTGGCGCGAACACTTTGGTCACGATACCCATTTAGAAAGAATGCATTGTGCTACCTATCTGGATGACCTGAACAAGAGCGATCGCGTTGAGCAAGTTGTTACTCTTTTTCCCTTCGATCACTTACTGCCCGAAAAGCATGCAGTACATCCAGATGTGCATTACCGCTTGCTAAGTAAAGCAACGCTTGCCGAATTGGGGGTGTCTTGTCCTAACTACAAAACGTATCAACTGGATCAGGTTAAACTCGATCAGATTCAGCTTCCCCAACAGTTTCCTTACTTAATCAAAACATCGCATGGTCTCTCTGGCGAAGGTACCTATATTATTCGCAATCAAAGCGATCTCAACTACTGTCAGGAAGAACTGAATAAATATCTCAAGATCAACCTGCTGAAAACCATAATTGTTTCAGAGTTTGTCAAAGATGAAACCCACAATTACTGTGTCCAGTTTTATGTCAACAAACGAGGAGATATTACTCTCATTGGCGTGACTCAGCAGCTTGTTAGCTCTGCTGGCAGCTATCTAGGTGGGTTAATTGATTACACGGACGATTTAAGCCCGTTCTCGGAAATGATTGCAGCGGTTGGTCAATACGCGCATCAACAAGGCTATTTCGGTGTCATTGGTTTTGATGTGCTGGAAGATAAAAACGGGCAATTTTACGCGATCGACGCCAATTTTCGTATTAATGGTTCAACACCTCTTTGCCTACAGCGCCACCAACTATTGAGCCAAAATAAGGCGATCGCAAAATACTCCAGCGATTACCGCATGAATGGCACCCTTGATTCTATTCTTGCTGCCCTCAAAACACACCTGGAGCGCAAAGACTTGTTGATCCTCTCGGCGTTAGAAAAAGTGAAATACGGCAAAATCTATACCGAAATCTACGGCATTGTTGCTGGAGAAACGCTGCAAGAAATGCAGCAGATTGAACAGACCTTGCACACCAAAGGTTTGCAGCTAACAAATTAAATCAGCTTGTCTTAGGATTAAATAAGTTCGGTCTTTGGTAGGGGCGGGTTTTGCTGTCAAATTATTGCAGGATGCAGTTTGGTCTGCTAAAACCGCCCGTACAGTTTGCGGCTTGATTAAATCCACGATCCTTAGGAAATTTCTAGCAAACAAAATACCCGTAGGGGTAGGTTTGATGCCAGCGTGATCAGCGATTAGCAAAGATTCTGACAAAACCCGCCCCCTACAAGCGGTACATTCTTTCTCAGCAATCTCCTTAAGGCCTACTAAATTTTTCTAGAAGTTGAAGCACATGGACTAGAAAGAAGTCTGTGGTCGTCTAACGGGTTCCCAAAGTGTTCACACCCCTGCACCCATGCGCTCAACGAATGCACCTTAGAGTACCCTGCCCCTTACCAACCACCAGGGATGCCACCGCCCCCTTGTTGAGCAAGGTACTGTTGATAACCGCTATTGTAGCCATTGGCATAAGCTCGTTGTTCTGCCGCCGTTACCAGACCCCGAAGGTTAATGCCTCTGTTAGCATCCTGGGAAGCGTTTAACCGAGCATCCGCATAACCGTCGTTATAGCCGTCTTGTCGTAGTTGAGCCAGCAAACCTGGAGAAACTGTTGGCGATGGGGAGGGGGAAGGAGATGGCTGTCGTTGATAGCCAGAGTTGTAGGCAGTGGTGTAAATCTGTCTCTCAGTGGGATTGGTTAACCCTAGAGCAGTAATCCCACTACCAGGATTGGCAGCAAAACCAGACTCAGCATCGTTTCTGCCATCTTGATAGCCCTGTCGCTGTAATTCGGCTCTTCGCTGAGGTAAAACAGTGCTGGTAGGGGAAGGGGAAACAGTGGTAGTGGGTGAGGGTGACGATTGCTGTCCTTTGCCATCAGCATAGCCACGGTTATAAGCGTCTGTATAAATTTTCTGTTCAGTGGGATCGGTAAGGTTCTGATTTGCAACACCGACGTTGGGGCTAGCTGGAAAACCGCCTGCTCCATCTTCGTAACCATCGTTGTAGCCCTGAGTCGCAATCTGGTTTTGGCGATCGGAGTTGTAACGCTGCACCGGGGGCGATGACCGAGCCGAGGGTGACGTGTTTAGAGGTGCAACTTGTTGTTTAGAGGTTTGGGTTGACGGGGCTGAGCGTGAGGGCAAGAGTGTGCCGCAACCAGTAACCAGAAGCAGTGCCAGCGTCAAGATGGATGCTTTCATCCCCGATCGCCCCTGCAAGAGAAAAAACAAGCGATGTAGCAACGTTTCTCCATGGAAAGAAGGGTCTAGATTATCCTTCGATCGCAGGTTACGGTCTTCAAGCAAGGGATGACGACCCATGAGCAGCACATTACAATAAATTCCTAATGCTTTAATATGCCATCAAGCCAGCCCCTTTTGAACGTGGCCAGGGGAACTCTACAAAAATCTGGCAGACGGCATAGACTAAGACGTTAGCCGATGCGTGCCATGAGCACGACGGACGATCGCGCCTCAACAGCATATTTTTTCCGCCGGACTTGTGGAGCGGTTGTTGGTTCTGTAATGTCTTTGGGTGACGGCAGCGCTGTGTCAATAATTCTGTACCACCGTTCGCCTTTACCTAATGGCGGCAACTCAAACGTAAGCGTGTCCCAATAGGCATTCAGCATGACATGAAAGTGCTCCGCCGCTTCTGGGTGGCGCAAGGTGAAGGCAAGACAGTGGGAATGTTCGCTCCAGTTCGGTTGACCAAGTTCAGTGCTATGCCAGACAACGTGCGGTTTTTGGCTAGCGTAGGAAACCTCTAAAAGCCGCTCGTGCCGAAAACTTTCGAGCGATTGCGTGAAACGAATCAGCGTTTGCACAAAGCGCAATAGCCCTGCTTCTCGTTTAACGCTGCTCCAGTCAAACCAGCTCAGTTCATTATCCTGGCAGTAAGCATTGTTGTTACCCTGCTGTGATCGCCGTACCTCGTCACCCATCCAGAGCATCGGCGTACCCTGCGAAAAGAAGAGAATGGTAAGGCAGTTTTTGATTTGCTTCAGGCGCAGTGCGTCGATCGCTGGATCATCTGTTGGACCTTCAACACCACAGTTCCAGCTATGGTTATCATTCGAGCCATCACGACTATCTTCCTTATTGGCAGCGTTGTGCTTTTCGTTGTACGACACCAGGTCATTCAGCGTAAAGCCATCATGACAGGTAACAAAGTTAATGCTGCGGCTCGGTTCGCGATCGGGATGGGGATAGATATCGGGGCTGCCTAGCAGTCGGTCTGCCAACGTAGAGACCATATTGCTGTCACCTTTAATAAAGCGCCGCACATCATCGCGAAAGGGTCCATTCCATTCGGCAAAGCGATCGCCAATAAACGACCCCACTTGATATAGTCCTGCGGCATCCCACGCTTCGGCAATAATTTTGGTGCCTGCCAGAATGGGATGCGATTCGATTGTCCACAGAATCGGCGGATCTTCGAGGGGCTGACCCGATCGACTGCGCGACAGCACGGATGCCAGATCAAAGCGAAAGCCATCAATGTGCATTTCTGCTACCCAGTACAGAAGGCTTTCCAAAATCATCCGTCCAACGATATCGTGGTTTGCCTTCAGCGTGTTGCCGCAACCGCTGTAGTTGCTGTAGTATTCCTGGTCTGGTTCCAGAATGTAGTACGCCGAGTTTTCCAAGCCTTTGAAGGAGAGCGTAGGTCCATCCTCATTGCCTTCTGCGGTGTGGTTAAACACTACGTCAAGAATGACCTCAATCCCTTCTCGGTGCAGTGCTTTCACCATGTCACGAAACTCGTCTACGGGTCCCATTGGGTCACGTCGAGAGCTATACCCCGTGTGTGGGGCAAAGAAGGCGATCGTGCTGTAGCCCCAATAGTTCGTCAATCCGGGCTGCACATCTTGTTCGTCAAACTGATGCACAGGCAGCAATTCCACTGCCGTTACCCCTAGTTGCTTCAGATAGGGAATTTTCTCAATCAGCCCAGCATACGTGCCGCGCTTTTCTGGTGCCACGCCTGAGTTAGGGTTGCGCGTAAACCCGCCCACGTGCATTTCGTAAATCACACTGTCTTCGTGAGGAATACTCAGTGGCGCGTCGCCTTCCCAATCGTAGGCACTGGGATCAACCACTACGCCTCGTAATGCCTGGGCGCAGTTGTCGCCAGGATGCATTGCGGCTTCGCGGCTGTAATGCTCCCAACCAACGACGGCTTTAGCGTAGGGGTCTAACAAGACTTTGTTGAAATCAAACCGATGTCCCAGTTCTGGAGCAAACGGACCGTCGGCACGGTAGGCGTAAATTTGCCCAGCACCAATCCCTGAAACAAAAACGTGCCAATAGTAAAAGGTTTTATTTTGCTTGCGATCGAGTTTAATCACGCGGGCAGGCAGGGGATCGTCAGCACGATCAAACAACAGCAATTCCAACGCCTTTGCACTTTTAGAAAAAATCGAAAAATTCACGCCATTTGGATAGACAGTCGCACCAATGGGAAAACTACGACCGGGCAAAACTTCAGACTGCATAACGTTGAGACGGTAGAAGAGGCTTAAGACGAAACAAACAGTCAGGTGAGCCTTTAGAAACCAGGAGCAGGGGCACACCAAGCACTCTACCCCTCTCCCTTCATGCCTCACCATCCAATTGGGCTAAATGCTAACCACTAACTACGTTGACTAGGCTCTCTGACAGGGAGCGGTTCTGGTTTCACCGCCACTGTTTGCGTTTGTCCATTACGGTTAACGGTGATTTGAAGTGTACCGCCGATCGTGGCTGCTTCTACCTGTTGCTGCACTTGCTGCGCCGTTTGAATGGGCGTGCCGTTGATACTGGCAACAACATCACCGGGGCGTATACCTCCACGCGCTGCGGGAGAATTGGAGGCTACACCAATAATCAACACACCCTGATCCTGATTAATCTTGAAGCCTGCATTGCTCTGATTAATCTCGTTACGAATTTCAGGGGTCAGCTCTGCCATCTTGACACCCAGGTAAGGATGCTCTGCCTTACCTGTAGTCACAATTTGCTGGGCAACCCGCGAAGCAGTCGCAATGGGAATCGCAAACCCCAACCCAGCCGCTCCCTGGATAATGGCAGAATTAATGCCAATCACTTCGCCTTCGCCATTAATCAGCGGTCCACCTGAGTTACCTGGATTGATAGCGGCATCGGTCTGAATGAAGTCTACTCGCTCTGCTGATACACCCACATCAGCCGCCGATCGCCCCGTCGCGCTAATGATGCCTTGTGTGACAGTGAAACTTAGACCAAGCGGATTGCCAATAGCGATCGCAGCTTGTCCCGGCAGCAAATTATCGGAATTGCCCATTTTAACGGTCGGTAGATTTTGGGCATCAATTTTGATCACTGCCACATCAGTAGTCGGATCAGCACCAACCACAGTGCCCTTAAACCGTCGTCCATCCTTAAGCACGACTGTCACACTATCAGCACCCTGTACGACATGGGCGTTAGTCAATACGCGCCCATCAGCCGTTGTGATAAAGCCAGAACCAGTACCTCGCTGCACCCGTTGCGCGGGTGGCACCTGAGCGCCAAAAAACCGCTCAAAGCCAGTATCACCAAACGATTGCCCCACCGTGCGAGTCGAATCAATGCGTACAACAGCCGGTCCAACCCTCTGCACGATTTGCGCCACATAATCCAGGCTTGTTAGCTTGGGCGGTGGCAACGGGGAAACAGCTATGGGGCTTTGCAATGGCGCAGCCGATTCTTGTGGAAGCGATCCGCCAATCTCGCCAATCTCACTACGAAGAACATTACAGCCAGCGCTACTGCCAAGCAGCAACAGCAACAGATAAAAGGATGGCTGTTGAAAGCGATGAAAGTATGGTGGCAGTATTTTCATGAAACCAATCTTATATAGCAACGATCTTACCCTTTAAGGTCGTCTGTGCGCGTGGATCATACTGCATCGCCCATACTGATGTCTCGCGAGATCGCCCTTGAAGCGAACCCACGATGATCGTTGTCATACGCCTCACCGCGATCGTCGTGTAGGGGCATGGAGAGGAATGTATATGTATGGGCGATACTGGATTCGAACCAGTGACCCCTTCCGTGTGAAGGAAGTGCGCTACCACTGTGCTAATCGCCCAAGGATTCTCAATCTATCATAGGCTGTGTAGGGCTACAACAAATCTTACTCATCTTGAGGACACTCGTTCCAGAGGCTAGTAGTCTGACGCAAGCTCAAGAAATTGCCGTTGCCTAAGATAAGGTGATCGAGCAAAGGAATACCTAGAAAATCGGCACCCGAAAGTAATTGGCGTGTGAGGACAATATCTTCGTTGCTGGGTTCCACGTTGCCAGAGGGATGATTATGCGCCACGATGACTCGTGTTGCGCCCTGTTTGAGAACAGCGCGAAAAATGTCGCGCGGGTGGGCAAGGGTTTCTGTGGCAGTGCCGATCGTGATGACCTGCGTTCCCAGTAAGCGATGTTTAACATCCAGCATTAAGATGGCAAAGCGTTCTTGAGGCTGCCACATGAGATCTTGGCTTAGGGCAGCAGCGGCAATGGAAGGATCATCGACGATCGTGTATTCGGCGGGACGTGATTGAAACACACGCTTGCCCAACTCGATTGCTGCCAGGATGGTCGCTGCCTTAGCTTCACCAACGCCTGAAATGGCAGTTAATTCTGGAATGCTGACCTCTCGTAAAGCACAGAGTGGGTCGTGCTGATGCTTGCCAACAAATTGCAGGATGTATTGTCCTAAGCCAACCGCAGAGAGTTTGCCGGGTCCCTGCCCCGTAGCAAGAAGAATAGCCAACAGTTCAGCCGTAGCAAGATGTTTTGCTCCGTAGGCAACCAGGCGTTCGCGTGGACGCTCGCTCGCAGGCATATCTGCGACCTTCAAACAGTAAGTCATGCACCCAGCATTCATTGCAAAGAGACGATTGTTTAGTTATGCCCACCCAACGGTCTGTATTTGACAAGGGCAGAGGAAAGAATAGTCATGAAAAAATCGCCTCAGAGGTTAAACTCTAAGGCGATCGCCGAATAATTCAGTTAATTAATCCGGTTAAGAAACTAAGTACAACACACTAAGCTTCGTAGGTCGGTGTGCCGCTAAACTTCAGCTTGGCAGGTTCAGGATTGCTGCCAATGTTGCGTGCATTGCTGTTAACCTGTGGGCGACCGGGGTTAACCTTCTCTGGGAAAACACCGTCTTTGGGATGCAGATACTCAAGGTCACCGTTGGGGTAAACCCGATAGATTTTGTAGTCTGAAATCTTAAACTTTGCGCGCAGTTGCTGACCGCCAAGAGCCATGCACTGCTCTTTGCGAGCCATATAAAGTAGGTTTTCACCTTGCTTCATTACGGCTGCACCGCCCGTTGGCATTTCAAAGACTTGCTCTTTAGGGCTTGTCCAGGTAATCGCGTATTTTTCTTCAACAAGGGCTTTTGTTAGCAGTCCGCCTGTGCTACCGCCAAAGATAGGGGCTTGTCCAGAAAGAGTTTCTGCCATTTGGATGTCTCTCTCGATATTTTACAAAATCGTATCACTGAGTTTGTCATGCTCTGAAACGTCTGGCGGTAACTGTAACAGTTGTTAGCATTTGGGGAGGAGTTGAGGTATCGCTGAAGCAAGGAATCGTTAGCCTCATTCTGTCAGTTACTTCTCACACGGGAGATTTTGCTTCTCCCCGTTTTAGTTTGAGTGCGCTTTTCGTCTGGTTCACTACGGACGATCGGAAGGGTGAAATGAAACTGGCTGCCCCGGTCTTTGCCTGCGGATTCTGCCCAGATGCGTCCGCCAAGCCCCGTTATGATTTGCCGACAGATAGCAAGCCCCAAGCCAGTGCCGCCTGTGGTACGACGTAAAGCGCCTTCTTCTTGATAGAAGCGATCGAACACAGTTTCGAGGCGGTTGGGTTCGATGCCACGTCCGGTATCAGCAACCGTCACTTCGAGCATTTGCCTGCCATTAGCATGGGCTTGAATCATAATGCGCCCCTGCGGTCCTGTGAATTTACAGGCGTTGTCTAGCAGTTTGGAGAAAACTTCGACCAGCCATTCGCCATCAGTTTTCAAAAGCGGAAGGTCGGGTGGCACCTGCGCGGTAATTTCAGGCAGATCGCTTTGGCGTTGACGAGTGCGGATGCTGCTTAGAGCAAGGTCTACACATTCTTGTAGCGGTAGGGCTTCGAGATGCCACTGCACGCGCCCGCTTTCAAGCTGCGACAAGGTAAGAAAGTCTTGCACTAGCTTTCGCATCCGTTCTGTATCAGTTAGGGCAGACTGAAGCATTACCTGGCGCAGTTCTGGAGGCATATCCGGTTCGGTAGAGAGGCTCTCCAGGCAAATCTGAATAGTGGATAGAGGGGTGCGAAGTTCGTGCCCAGTAATGGCAATGAGGTTGCTACGAGTCAGGTCGAGTGCTTCAAGCTGTTGGTTCAGGTCTTCCAGGTTCGCATACGCTTCTGCCTGAATGAGGGCAACGCCAATTTGAGCCGCGATCGCGTCTACTAACCCCAGTTCTGCGTCTGTCCATTCATGGAGTGTGCCACCACAGGTATGCAGTTCGACCATGCCCAGCAGTCGATTTTGATGCATTACGGGCACCATCAACCAGGATTCAATTGTCCAGCGCTGCACGACTGATTCAGACTGAGAGCCTGTAGCGAGCGATCGGGTTGGCAGCACGACACGCTCATCTTCTAAGACCCAGGGATTTGCCTGAGCATCGGCAACGTACACTCGCTCCTTTCGCTGTACGACTTCTTGAAACAAAGGATTATCTTGCAAAGCCCAGCGTTGACCCAAAAGTGAACCAGACGCTGCACCTAAGTACTCGTGCTGGATCACAACATGAGTATCAGTCTCTTTGCAGCGGTAGATGAGGCAGCGACAGATTCGCAAAGCCTGCCCTAGTTCTCGCACAGCGACAGTGAAAATTTCTTCGGGATCAAGTGATCGTCGGATGGCAGTAGTGATGGAATTAACTAGACGCTCTTTACGTTCTTTGGCAGCGATCGAGCGATAAGCCTTCAGTAGCTTGTACTGTCCGGCTTGCAGGTACGTGACCAGACGCTCGGCAAACGGTTCCGGATCGGCATCATTAGAACCAGTCTGTTGCTCAATCTGGAGCTGTGCTTTCGCCTGAGCAAGCTTTGCCCCTAATTCTGGGCGATAGGGCAATATCCGATCAAGTAGCAAATTTGCGGCGATACAAACGGTCTGGCGATCAAACGTCCAGATGCCTTCAAACCGTCTCGCTTGATCAGTGGCAACCGGCATCGTTGCATCGGCAGTGGCAACGGGAACCTGCTTTTCGCGACAAATTAGACAGGCAGCATAGCGAGGACCAACGACAACCAGATGCCATTCTTGCGCCAGGGCATCCGTAGGGACAAAGGCGATCGTTTCGTACTGGTCGGAACGGCTGGTAAAATCAGTTTCGGGTGCTGCCAGCACATAGACTTGCTCTGCCCGCTCTGAAATGCGTAAGTAGCGGTGCGCCTCTTGGCGGTAAAAGCGTTCGCGCTGGAAGCTAGCAATCACCAGTGAACAATCAACACCCGCCAGCACCTGATCTTCCATTGCATGAGAAAGGGCGGTCAGGGATGACTTGAAGTAAAGCTGGGGTCTGAGGTCAGGTAGGGCTTGCAGCAGATCTTCCAGGACGGAAGTAGGGTTGCTCATCGAGGTTAACTCTACTCGTTGATGCGGAGAACAGTCCCCAGCAATTGGAGGTCTTAACACTGATAGTACATTGCTTCAGGCTGACCAGGGTTGTTTCAACGCACCGATTGATCAGGTTTTAGCTAGATGCCTTTAGCTTATCAAGTAACTACGCTCACTATATCGTCTCATTACCTGCCAGCGATCGCCCAATTTTGACCAGATGGTTCCGTCTGTTTATCTCAGTTATTTCACAACCCTGTACTGGCTTTAATCGCCATAGGTCAAACCAGAAGCCTAAAACGCTATTCTAGCTAGGACGGAGAAAGGCTAAAACAGTGCGTCATCCTATTGATATTTTGATCTTGTCGAATGGACCGGGAGAGTTAGCAACCTGGGTCAAGCCGATGGTGCAGGCATTACGCCAGCAATTAGGTGACGATCGCGGCCAGGTCCGGCTTTCGGTTGTCCTCTCGCCCTGCGCGAATGCCAGTGGGCAAGAAGCCGCGATCGCCCGTCGCTATCCCGAAGTCGATCGGGTGCAGGAGGCAGAGCATTTCTTTCCTTTTCTGCTGTGGGGCAAAACGGCTGAAGCTTGGGACTGGCGCTCGCACGGTGTTGTCCTCTTTCTTGGCGGCGACCAGTTTTTTCCCGTTGTCATTAGCAGACGGCTGGGCTACCGTAGCGTTATTTATGCTGAGTGGGAAGCCCGCTGGTATCGCTGGATCGATCGTTTCGGTGTCATGCGCGAAGACATTCGCAGCCGCGTACCGCAGAAGTACGCCCATAAATTCACTGTGGTCGGTGATTTGATGGCAGAAGCGGGGCGATCAGAGGACGGGGAGAACAGAGCAGGAGAAGGTAGGGAGGCAGAGGAAGTGGGGGCGAAGAGCGAAGAGACTGCCTCACCCCACTGCCAAGCGGAAGCAAACTACATCCCTCATCCCTCCGCCTTGATCGGTCTTCTTCCTGGCTCCAAACCGACAAAGCTTGCGCTGGGAGTACCGCTTTGTCTGGCGGTTGCAGAACAGGTTGCTGCCGTTCGACCAGGTACGCGGTTTGTGATTCCCGTTGCGCCCAGCCTGACGCTAACCACTCTCGCAATGTATGCTAACTCTAAGGAGAATGCTGCAATCAATGAACTGGGCTGGGCTGCGGCTGAGTTAGTGTTGCCGACACTTCCTGACGAGCGTCCGTTTCTCAAAACTGCTGCTGGGCTGCGGGTCGAGCTATGGACAGAAGCTCCCGCTTATAAGTTGCTTTCGCAATGTAGCCTGTGCCTGACAACGGTCGGCGCAAACACCGCTGAATTAGGCGCGTTGGCAGTGCCAATGCTGGTGCTGATACCACTTCAGCAGATTGATCGCATTCGCACCTGGGACGGGATACCGGGTCTACTAGCAAACTTACCGGGCATAGGGGGACGAGTTGCTGCCATGATGACGCGTCTGGCGTTAAGACGGTTAGGGCGGTTGGCATGGCCTAACATTTGGGCAAACGCCGAAATTGTGCCAGAACTGGCTGGCGACTTACAAACAGACGCAATTACCGCGATCGTCCTGGACTTGCTTGATCACCCAGAAAAGCTGAAGGAGATGCAAACTAACCTCCGTCATGTTCGTGGTCAAGGAGGCGCAGCCGCAAAGTTGGCACGAGTCGTAGTAGAAACGTTAGCAAACGATGAGGCAATTGAAGCTTGACGCTTTTGGCTGGTGCTGTTTGAAGAAATCAAGCTTTACTTGAAACTTGAAAAACGTCTAAGCTTCGACTGCTCAAACCCCACTACTGCCGTACATACAACGTATAGTCTCGTCGTACGCCTGGTGTCCCAGAGCCAATCCAAACTTTGTACGTGCCCGCCTGCCAGTCAGTATCCGCAAGGCTGGCATCCTTCCCAGCTTTGGAATCATCACTGCAACGCACGCTCCCCTGCGGACCCTGAACGACCAGCGTAGTGTCGCTGCCGCCACTATTGACACGCAACCTCAAACTGGAGACGTTTTGTTGCAGAGTCAGAATGTGGTCTGGGGTTGGGTCGCCAAAGCCACGGCATCTGTTGTTGTTGCGATCGCGATTGCTAATAATTGCAGGCAGCGAAGTCGTTCCTCCCGTAGTACCCGTTAATGACCCTGACTGCTTCTCAGCGCTCAAGGTGAGACTGCCAAAATTGGCTTGTCCAAAGGCTGGTAATGCACTCAAAACTGCCAGTGAGACTAGCCAAACACTCCATTGCAAGCGACGTGCCATATCCTCTTCCCCTTTTCGTAATGGATGTTGTGTGTGACCTGATGCAGCACTTTCAATCTGCGATCGCTCATGCGACCCTATTACCATCATCGCTCGCGTATCGTGACGACGACGAATTGCTTTCACATCAGCATTCATGACAGCCGCCTCAACGCTGAGGTAAATGGTCGGCTCAATTAGATAGGGGGTTTAATCTAGACCAAAACTCACATTAGCTCAGACACGGCTGCTTGTTTCAATTGACTCTGCTTGGAGAGCGAAGTTCCCTCAGTTTTACATGGCGAGACTGGTAGCTAGTGCGGAATGAAAGTTTGCAGGAAGGAATGAGAGCAGGCGTTTTGGTAAAGGTATAGCAGTATAAATGCGATCGGCTTCATCCCGTCTTGTTGCATTTTTTAGAGTAGGCTCACTGGCGCTTCATCACTGCTTCAAAAGAAACGGAAAAGCCACAACATTACTTTAAGGTTTCCTCACTTTTATGGCTGTGTTGCGCTTGAAGGATGCCATAGAATGTAATTAACAAGCGTAAGCTGCTCTACTCTCAAAACGTCACGTTACCAGGTAATTAGTTGAAGGGTTGCTCCATTAAGGTCAACACCCCTATCTCTACCAGAGCGTGTTCAGCATCTATCATTGGTTCCGGCATACGCCACAAGCAATTACTTTGTGGCATAGGATTGAATTAAGAGAAAGGTCAATGATGGTAATGCCTGCGTTTTTTACGAGTGCGCCGTTGCTGGCTGCATTGATGCCAGTGCTTTCAGGGCTTCAGCAGTATGAGAGATGAAATCTTAGACCGACAGCCAGAACTCGTGGAGTATGTTGGCAGTCGTGATATTCTGACTCAACTGAACAGTGGTCAATTGTTAATGGTCAATAGCCGCAGACGTAACGGTTTGATCATTTACAAGCGGTTTCATGCTGAGTTTGCCGGACCGGGAGCAGCGATTGGCAGTTTCTTCGATATTGATTGCCAGCGTGCGGTTGCAGTCGGTGATCTCTCCCTTGTCTATCCAGAGACGCAGGAAGAACGTCAAAATGCTTATAAGATTCGACGGCAGTGGATTCGCTTAACTCAGCAATTGACTGATAACCCGGTGCCGTTGCAACGGGCGCAAATGATTTTGAACCAATTTGAGAACTACTTTGGTGCTGAGATGGTGGCGGAGTTGCCTGATGAGGCATTTGCCTTGCTAGTTGGTGTGCTGCCACAAACCATCAGGATGATGCGACGAAGCACTGACAATCTTGAGCTTAGAGTCAAGCTTTAACAAACATTGCTGCTTTTGATCTAAATATCAACTACAGTGAGCCGCTACCCAAGTAATAGAGCGAGCAGTCGAAGGTATCGTTTTTTTCGCTAACGCAAAATTAATTTTTCGGGCTAGTTAACTTGCAATTACAGTTAGCTAGCCCTTATTGCCCTTCTGTCTCAAGTAAAGCGATCGCTCATGCCTAGGCTGGATAAATTCGCAGACGGCGATTGGGTTCATCACCAAAACTGCGAGACTTCAGGTGGTAGTGTTCAACTAACTCATGCTGCATTTTGCGAACAATCGCAGAGCGGGGTAAAAGCTCCACAGGCTGCCCTTTAGGAATAACGATTTGTTCAACAGCAAGTCTTGCTTCTTCCAGTGCTTCGATTTCGTCGTCACTGCCACTGCTGGAGAATAGGCTAAGGTCTGCAATCTCAGGCGTACCAGAGTCATCAATATCCAGCATTCGTCGCAAACCGTGAGCAATTTGAGGAATGGTGCTGGCTTTGATGGTATGGATTGGCACCTGACGCGCCTTGGCAATATGACGCAGCTTGGAATGATTTTTGACATGCGATCGTAACGCCAAAACAGCATCTGCATGGTCAATATCTTTGGTCAATACCACAGGTAGACTCAGCGTACGAATTACCTGGTCAAGCTGATGGCGGCTGACTGCGTACGGGTAGACGTGCAGCATATCCTCACCATTCGGACCCACGCGCTGCCCCAGCCCTGTCTCACCAAAAGTTGCAGCAGCTTCGGTATCCAGCACCTCATGCAGAAAGGTAGCGTTGCTGCCAAAGTGATCTTGCAGCGATTCGTCCAGCATCTGTTCAAATTGCTGCTCATCTGGCGACAATTCTGACAGTGCCCTAGACGGCGGGCGCATCTGCCCAGACGATCGCCAGCCACGGCTTTGCACTCCACCCAGCCGCCCAGAGCTACTCATGAAAGCAGAGCGATCGCTAACATCACTTTGGCTACCCAGTGGATTAAGGGTAGTGCGAGCGGGTGTCAGACCACTACGGGTTGATCGCCGTCCCGGAGCATCTGACTCTGCACTCGACAGCTCATGGGTAATAATCACTTTTCCAGTTTCGCTTAGTGCACGTACCTGTGGATTAGGCTGGCGACCCCGCAGCAGGCTATCCACAGTTTCAGCTACCTGTTCATGCACAACCCAGCGCTGCCGCTCCAGCATTTCCACCGCGATGTCAAAGGTCGGTGGGGCTTTGCGCTCCAACACACTTTTTTGACTACCACGGCGGCGGGCTTCTTCATCACCTAACGTCACCGACTGGATGCCACCAACCAGATCTGAAAGCGTCGGGTTTTTGATCAAGTTCTCCAACCGATTACCGTGGGCAGTACCAACCAGTTGCACGCCACGTTCGGCAATCGTACGGGCTGCTAGTGCTTCCAACTCAGTACCGATTTCATCAATCACAATCACTTCCGGCATATGGTTTTCCACTGCCTCAATCATGACCTGATGTTGTAGTTCGGGACGCGCAACCTGCATCCGACGCGCTCGACCGATCGCAGGGTGGGGCACATCACCATCGCCAGCAATTTCGTTTGAGGTGTCAATAATGACAACGCGCTTCTCTAGATCATCTGCTAGTACACGGGCTATTTCTCTCAGCGCAGTAGTTTTACCCACACCTGGACGACCCAGCATGAGAATCGATCGCCCACTTTCAACCAGATCACGAATCATGCCGATCGTACCAAAGATGGCACGCCCTACCCGGCAAGTCAGACCAATAACTTCACCTCGACGGTTGCGAATAGCGCTAATGCGATGCAATGTTCGTTCGATACCTGCCCGATTATCGCCACCAAAGTCACCCACTTTAGTGATGCACTCATTCAGGTCTGCCTGCGAAACCAATGTTTCAGATAAGTATTCTGCTAGACCAGGAAAGCGTGCTTCTGGACGGCGACCAATATCTAAAACGACTTCAACTAACGTCTCTTTCTGAGGATGCTGCTCCAGGGAAAGGCGAATCGCATCGGGCAAGATTTCTAGCAGCTTTGTTAAGTCATCTGTAATTTGCATACCAACACGGTTAGAAGCATCGGCAGAAGCGGATGTATCGGCAACGTTGTGCTGGTCCAATGAAGGTAGTGACGGTTGTAGCTTACTACCAGAACCGTCAGAAGACCCATCAGAAGAATGAATGCCGTTAGGGTTTACCATTTGCTTACTAAAGGGAAAGAACAAGCGCAGCGGACAGAAGAGGTGGATAGTGGCTAACTCAAACGCGCTGTCAAAGGTTTAAGCGCATAAGCTGGCTGTCGTTAAAAGTTTTTAGTTGAGAGACAAGTGAGTGTGCCAATGTCACTGCCTGCCAGAGCAAAGCAGGCGCTTCCTCTAAATGCATCGGCAGTGTTCGTCCTTGATGCTTTATCAAAACGTTGTGGGACTCAGGAGAGTCTAACAACGGGGTGCCAACCATCGCAGCGCATTCTGAGTCATCCGCCTCTAGCCCGATCGCATCAAGCTGATTGAGGATCGGCGTGAGTAACGTACGAGCATAGCTACCATACGCAACTCCTGAAATATAGGAAGACCGCTGCCTGCTGGAGTGAGTCTCCAGTGGCTCCCTAGCAACAACTGCTGCCATTGCTGAAAGGCTCGGCGATGGTTGCAGCAATCCCAGCGCTTTAAGTTTCGGTACTGTATAGTGGTTAGTGCCCCCTGCTAACTGAATGGAACCTGGCAAGTTAGCCGCCAGAACTTTTTGACCCAGTTTGACTGCTGCCCTAGTAGTACCTATACCAATATCGCCACTCATGGGACGACCATCCAACTGCCAAACCAACGGGCAGGGTAGGGGCGAAATCAAGTTGTACAGTGCTCGTAAATAGTCAATTAGACCGTCACCATCAGGACAACTGATGGCAATCAGCTTTAGATCACTGACCCAAGGCACGATCGCCTCCCACAGCCGTCGAAACGCATCCAGCCGTCCGATTTGTGTATGAATCTCGATCGCATCTACACCTGCTTGCAAGACAAGCGGCACGATTACCGCTGGCGTAGAGCCATATGAATGCGTTGAAATATGCTGTATGGGGCAGACTGGCAAACAGCGGCCACACCCGTAGCAGCGATCGCTCACCACGCCAGCGATCGGTTCAAGCACAGCAACACTTCCCTCAAAAGTATTGCCTTGTGCAAGAATTTCGCCTAGTGGGCTAGCACCTGTTGGTGCAGTATGGAACACGATCGCTTGCGCTGGGCAGATCGACTCACAGGGTCGTTTGCAGTCTGGTGGACAGGTAGCAGCATCAAAGTCAGCCTTGCGAAAATGAGGATCTTCGCCGTCATTCAGGCTCACCATAAGCCAAGGCAAACTACGCATAGGGAAGCGCTTATCACCCTTAGTAGCGGCGAGGTCAGCAGCAAGCTTTAATGCCGTCTTTGCAGTCAAAATTACAGCCGGGTCAGCGGCGACATCAATACAATCCGCTCCGGCTAGCGTATACGCCAGTACCAGGCTTCGGATGGCTGGAAGGTGTTGAAAACTGGCTCCGCAAATGAGTTTAAACCAGTGTCCTTCTCTTAAAGATTGCAGAGGGTAGTACAGATCAGTCACCCCTACATCCTAGTACCCTGTACTAAAAAATACGAGGTATCTATAGAACTCTTTTCATCAACCGAGGTGATTCTACGCCGAAAGTAACGCCTTTGTCAGTGGTGCCCAACGGAATGCGCGATCACCGCCCAGTTCTACTACCACTTTCAAACGCGGTTCAACCTTAGGCAAGGCTACCAAGTATTCCAGCTCTTGGTTGGTCAAAATAGAACCCTCAATAATCCACAGCACTAAGCCTTTAGCAGTTGCTGGCAGTTGCTCAATTTGATAGCTGACGAGCGGTGGAACGTAGTGCGTTTCGCCAACCGCTGGACCTGTACTAGTAGTTTTCTTGCCCAAGTGCGGCGGACGCACACCATGTACGCTTGTTAGATAAGCAGCCAGATCGCCCAAGCCACGAGCTGTAATGCTAAGCGACACATAGCCTGTCGCCCGAATACGTCGTCGATATCGTCCCTCGAAGCCGCCTTCTAAAGGAACATACACACCTAAAGCGCCCTCTGTCTCTAAATCACGAATAAGCTGCTTGCCAGTTGTCAGTAGCGCCATCGATCTTCACTCCACCTAACTGATACGTGCTGAGACGTTGCCCTAACGTTATTTGATCGCCCAAGACCGTCCCTATCAAGAACTGTACCGGAACAGGAACTACTTTGAGCAAGCAAGATACTCACAATCTACAGCCTTAACTATAAAACTGAATGCCACTCTCGACTGCATACCAGTAAGAATATTGAAAAATGGCAGCACAGTTATATAGTTGTAAGGCTATTGGGTGTTACTGAGAGATTCAGTTGAGCGCGCTAGCGCGATCGCTGCCTCAGCAAAGAAGTTTCCAAGAGCACTAGACAATCAGGGAAGAATTGCCTTATAGTTGATAACTGCTGCCGAGTTATGCAAAAAGCATTCCAGGCTAGAGTCTGAAACTGCGATAAGCAGCACTTTAGCACTAACTGGAAAATGACTTCCGCCTTATAGGGATACTGAGTAGCTTGCTACGCAAGTCCTGGTGGAACTAGCTAATAAATGTAGCGCTTGTTAGATGTCATCAGCTTTATCGGCTGATGAAGCGATTGGTGAGGTTCGATTCATCCTGGTGCTATCCAGTCTTTTGGGTTGCATAGTTGATGACGTGACTGAGCTTTAAGAGCAGTTCAAACAAGGAAAGCAGCTTTGAGATTCTAAGCTGTAGAGCCTAAGTTTTAACGTGTAGAAATGGAGTCTAGTCACCGTGTCTGTTGGTATCCTTGGCACAAAACTCGGCATGACCCAAGTGTTTGACGAAGCAGGAAAAGCGATTCCTGTGACGGTCATTCAAGCGGGACCATGCACTATCACGCAAGTGAAAACAGTCCAAACAGATGGCTATTTTGCCGTTCAGGTTGGATACGGTGACGTGTCTCAAAAAGCGCTGACGAAGCCAGAGCTGGGGCATCTTGCAAAATCGGGTGCTTCTCCCGTACGACACCTTCATGAGTATCGTCTTAAGAGTGCAGGCGAATTTGAGTTGGGTCAGCAGTTAAAGGCAGATGCCTTTGAGGTTGGGCAAGTTGTTGATGTCATTGGCACCAGCATCGGTCGTGGGTTTGCAGGCTATCAGAAGCGTCACAACTTTAAGCGCGGACCAATGGCACACGGTTCTAAGAACCATCGTGCTCCAGGTTCTACCGGAGCCGGTACAACACCTGGTCGTGTCTATCCCGGTAAGCGGATGGCTGGACGATTGGGCGGTGGGCAAGTAACCGTTCGCAAGTTGACGGTGGTGCGGGTTGACGTTGAGCGCAATCTCCTGCTGATCAAAGGTGCGCTTCCTGGCAAGCCCGGTGCCTTGCTTAATATCGTCCCAGCGACGATCGTCGGTCGACAGTAGAGCGTTTCGGTTGGAATGCACCTCTACGCTGAATGAGAGACAAGGGTAAAACTATGGTTGATTGTGTCATTAAGAATTGGCAGGGCGAAGAAGCGGGTACTGCTTCTTTGGACTTGAAGGTAGCAGACGAAGCGAATGCTGCTCACGTTGTCCATCGTGCTCTGACCCGACAGTTGGCAAATGTACGTCAAGGTACTGCCTCCACAAAGACCCGTGCTGAAGTACGCGGGGGTGGACGCAAACCTTGGCGACAAAAAGGGACAGGGCGTGCTCGTGCAGGTTCTAACCGTTCACCGCTATGGCGGGGTGGTGGCGTTATCTTTGGTCCAAAACCAAGAGACTACACTCTTAAGATGAATCGCAAAGAGCGGCGTTTAGCGCTACGCACCGCGCTTCATAGCCGACTTGAAGATCTGGTAGTTGTACAAGATTTTGCTGATCAGTTGACTCGTCCCAAGACTAAAGAAGTGGTAAAGGCTTTAGCCGGTTGGGGCATCGAGCCTAGATCAAAAGTGCTGTTGATTGTTGGAGAGCGAGATGAAAACGTCTATCTATCTGCTCGCAATATTGACAATCTACGACTGATCTCAGCAGGAAACCTGAACGTGTTCGATCTGCTTGCAGCCGAGCGCATTGTGGCAACGGCATCAGCTCTTACGAAAATTCAGGAGGTTTATGGTGACTGAGTATAACGCTGGGGCACTAGCTGATTTAGTACGTCGTCCGATCGTGACTGAGAAAGCTACTCTTTTGCTAGAGAACAATCAGTACACGTTTGAGGTTGATCCAAGAGCGAAGAAGCCAGAAATTAAAGCGGCGATTGAGACGCTCTTTGAAGTCAAGGTGGTTAACGTCAGCACCCAGAATCCTCCCCGTAAAGCACGTCGTGTCGGTAAGTTCGCTGGGCATCGACCACAGTACAAACGAGCTGTTGTCACTTTGGCGGCTGGAGACTCTATCACACTCTTCCCAGAAGTTTGACCCATCGCAAAGGTTAGAGGCTCCGTCTCTAGCGGGCAACGTCTAACCTTCAACATTGCAAAAATCCCCAAGAGCTTAACGTTATGGGCATCCGTTTTTATCGACCGACTACTCCTGGTACACGCACCCGCTCAGTTTCTGCTTTTTCAGAAGTAACAAAGAGCGAACCAGAGAAGTCTCTAACGCACTCAAAGCACCGACCCAAGGGGCGTAACAATCGTGGGGTTATTACGTGCCGTCACCGTGGTGGTGGACATAAGCGTCTTTATCGCATCATTGATTTCAAGCGCGACAAGCACAATATTCCTGCCAAGGTTGTCGCGATCGAGTACGACCCCAACCGGAATGCACGAATTGCACTGCTCTTCTACCAGGATGGCGAGAAGCGATATATTATCCATCCAGCTAATCTAGCAGTTGGCACTATTATCCGCTCCGGTCCCGATTCTCCGTTTGAAATTGGCAATGCGTTGCCGCTTGGAAATGTTCCGCTTGGTACCACTGTCCATAATGTTGAGCTAGTACCTGGAAAAGGTGGACAGATTGTACGTGCTGCTGGTGCAGGCGCTCAGGTCGCAGCGAAAGAAGGAAACTTCGTCACACTGAAACTTCCGTCTGGAGAAGTACGTTTGATTCGTCGTGAGTGTTACGCCACGATCGGCTCGGTTGGCAATGGTGACATCCGCAACACCAGCTTCGGCAAGGCTGGTCGCAAGCGGTGGAAAGGTCGTCGCCCAGAAGTTCGAGGCAGTGTCATGAACCCAGTGGATCACCCCCATGGTGGTGGTGAAGGTCGAGCACCGATCGGTCGCTCGGGTCCTGTCACACCTTGGGGTAAACCAACATTGGGATACAAAACTCGCAAGAAGAAGAAACTCAGCAACGCCTTAATTGTGCGTCGTCGCCGGAAGTCTTCTAAGCGAGGCAGAGGCGGTCGGGATTCATAAATGATGGGTAAATGACGGAGGGGAGATAGACTATGGCTCGCTCACTAAAGAAAGGTCCGTTTGTTGCAGATCATCTGCTTAGTAAGATTGAAGCGCTGAATGTTAAGGGCGATAAGCAGGTAATTAAAACTTGGTCACGTGCGTCCACCATCCTGCCCCAGATGATTGGTCATACGATCGCAGTGCATAACGGTCGGCAACACGTTCCAGTTTATGTCACAGAACAAATGGTTGGGCACAAACTGGGGGAGTTTGCCCCTACCCGGACGTTTCGCAGTCACGCTGGTGGCGACAAGAAAGCACGTCGATAACGAATTGAGCGGATGCCGCTGACAGCTAAAGGAAAAATGTATGGCTATTGATACCACCACTGAAACTAAAGCGATCGCTCGGTACATTCGAATGTCACCGCACAAAGTTCGGCGAGTGCTTGACCAGATTCGGGGGCGCTCTTACCGAGAAGCGCTCATTATTCTAGAGTTCATGCCCTATCGTGCGTGTGAGCCTGTATTAAAAGTACTGCGCTCGGCTGCTGCCAACGCTGAACATAATGGGGGACTAAGCCGGGCTGAGTTACTGGTCAGCCAAGCCTTTGCTGATCAAGGACCATCTCTTAAGCGGTTCCGACCTAGAGCGCAAGGGCGAGCCTACCAAATTCGGAAGCCAACTTGCCATATCACGATCGCGGTAGCTCCTGGTGCCGCAGCCGAGTAGATAAACAAACTCCTACTCAACATTTGATAGGCGGTTACAACCGTCATTAAGATTTAACTGCTTACTAGAGGACGCATTCGTGGGACAAAAAATTCATCCAACCGGGTTCCGTCTCGGCATTACCCAAGAGCACCGCTCTCGCTGGTTCGGTGACCATAAGCGGTATCCTGAACTCCTGCAAGAGGACTATAAAATTCGGCGCTTCGTTGAGAAAAATCTCAGCAGCGCTGGGATTTCAGAGGTTCGGATTGAACGCAAAGCGGATCAGATTGATCTAGAAGTTCGCACTGCGCGACCGGGTGTGGTAGTTGGTCGTGGTGGCACTGGTATTGAGTCCTTACGAGTGAGCTTGCAAGCAGTGTTAGGCGGTGGTGATCGCCAGATTCGCATCAACGTTGTGGAAGTAGCAAGAGTTGATGCTGATGCTGCGCTTATTGGCGAGTATATTGCCCAGCAGCTTGAGCGACGGGTTTCCTTCCGCCGAGTCGTACGTCAAGCAATTCAGCGTGCCCAACGCGCTGGTATTGAAGGTATCAAGGTTCAGGTTAGTGGTCGGCTCAATGGGGCAGAAATCGCTCGCCCAGAGTGGACTCGCGAGGGTAGAGTTCCCTTGCATACCCTTAGAGCTGACATTGATTACGCCTACTGTACTGCCCAAACAATCTTTGGCACATTAGGCATTAAAGTCTGGATCTTTAAGGGCGAAATCATCCCAGGGCAAGAGCAGGAACCTGCTCCAACTAATAATCAACCTCGCCGCCGTCAGCAACGTCGCCGCCAACAGTTTGAAGATCGATCGAACGAAGGGTAAGGGATAAAGGGTGAAGGGATGATTCAATCTCTCTAGCTCCTGACTCCTAACTCCTGGCTCCTGAATTCTCAAGGTATGAGTCATGTTAAGTCCAAGAAGAACAAAATTTCGGAAACAGCAGCGCGGACGGATGAGCGGTCTGGCAACTCGTGGCAACGAACTTGACTTCGGTGAGTTTGGTTTGCAGGCGCAGGAGCCATCCTGGATTACGGCTCGACAAATTGAAGCTAGCCGTCGTGCGATGACTCGCTACATCCGTCGGGGTGGCAAGATCTGGATTCGGATTTTTCCCGATAAGCCTGTAACAATGCGTCCGGCTGAAACTCGGATGGGTTCTGGTAAGGGTGCCCCTGAGTTTTGGGTTGCTGTTGTTAAGCCTGGTCGGATTATGTTTGAGATCTCTGGCGTTACTGAAGAGATAGCAAGAGAAGCGATGCGCCTTGCCTCGTTCAAACTACCGATCAAAACCAAGTTTATTAGCCGCGCAGCGGAGGAGTCCTAAGCTATGCCTCTTCCTAAAATTGATGAAGTCCGTGATTTGAGTGATCAAGAGCTTGACGAACAAATTGTTGCCACAAAACGACAGCTCTTTGAATTGCGTTTTCAAAAAGGCACTCGTCAGCTGGATAAATCTCATCGCTTTAAGCACACCCGTCATCGTCTTGCCCAATTACTAACGATCGAACGAGAGCGGCAGTTAGCTTCAAAGGTCGAGGACTAAGGGCTAAGGAATAAAAGCAGTTAGGGATTGTTAAGTAACCCGCTGTTGCTTCGCTCCCCTCAGTCTTTATCCTCCACCTTTTATCCTTTATCCTTCCTTTTACCCGGACACCTTCCATGGCAGCAAAAGAAAGAGTTGGCTTAGTTGTCAGCGACAAAATGGAGAAAACGATCGTCGTAGCAGTAGAAAGCCGTTCTGCTCACCCTAAGTACGGCAAGATCGTAGCTCGCACCAAGCGTTACAAAGCGCATGACGAAGAAAACAAATGCAAAGTGGGCGATCGCGTTCGCATTCAAGAGACGAGACCGCTAAGTGCTACAAAGCGCTGGACCGTAACTGACATTCTTACCACAGCGGCTCAAGCATAGTCGGAGGAACCAATGATCCAACAAGAGTCTTACCTGAATGTTGCAGATAATAGCGGCGCTCGCAAGCTGATGTGTATTCGTGTCATCGGTGGCGGCAACCGCCGCTATGGTGGTGTGGGTGACATCATTATTGCAGTCGTTAAAGATGCCATTCCCAACATGGCAGTCAAGAAGTCTGATGTTGTGCGTGCCGTAATCGTCCGCACTCGCAAAAGTCTTCGTCGTGATAGTGGTATGAGTATTCGCTTTGATGATAATGCGGCTGTACTGATTAACAATGATGGTAACCCCAGAGGTACCCGTGTTTTTGGTCCGGTTGCCCGTGAACTACGCGACAAAAATTTTACTAAAATTGTCTCCCTCGCTCCGGAGGTTCTGTAATGACAAAGGTTAAACCAGCTCCAGTTCGACACAAGCTGCACGTCAAAAAAGGGGATACCGTTCAGGTTATCGCTGGTAGTGATAAAGGCAAAGTAGGTGAGGTACTGCAAACCCTGCCAAAAACAAACAAGGTTGTTGTCAAAGGCGTTAACATTCGCACCAAGCACGTTAAGCCTCAGCAAGAAGGCGAGACGGGGCAGATTGTAACCAACGAAGCGCCGATTCATAGCTCTAATGTAATGCTTTATTCTGAAAAGCAAAAAGTTGCGAGCCGTGTTTGCTACACCTTTGATGCAGAAGGTCGCAAAGTGAGAATGCTTAAAAAGACAGGTGAAACGCTGGATTAGCACAAAGTTCTTAGAACTTTTCGTTAAGTCAGTGTAGGGGGAATAACAAAGCCTCTCAGACTAGCGATTTCTACAGAAACTTCCATGCATAGCCAAGGCATTAGTTAACAACTACTTCCCTGACCAAGCCCAGGGGTGATTAAGGAACGAAGACAATGGCAGAACGACTCAAGACTTACTATCAAGAAAAAATTGTTCCTAAACTTATGGAGCAATTTAGCTACACCAATATCCATCAGGTGCCAAAAGTCATTAAGGTGACAGTGAACCGAGGGATGGGTGAAGCCGCTCAAAACGCAAAGGCATTAGAGGCTTCTCTGGCTGAGATTAGTCTTATTACTGGACAAAAGCCAGTTGTGACGCGCGCTAAAAAGGCGATCGCGGGCTTCAAGATTCGTCAAGGAATGCCTGTAGGTATTATGGTGACTCTGCGATCTGGGCGTATGTATGCGTTTCTTGATCGCCTCGTCAATCTTACGCTTCCACGCATCCGAGATTTTCGTGGGATCAGCCCCAAGAGCTTTGATGGGCGAGGAAACTACACATTGGGCTTGCGCGAACAGCTGATCTTCCCTGAAGTGGAATATGACAGCGTTGACCAGGTACGTGGTATGGACATCTCGATCATTACTACGGCACACACCGATGAGGAGGGTCGCGCCTTGCTGAAAGAACTGGGCATGCCCTTCCGGGATAACTAAGGCAGCTTTATCAAGGGAAAACTATGGCGGCACACGACACTATTTCAGATATGCTGACGCGCATTCGGAATGCCAACTTGGCGCGTCACCAAACAACCGAAGTTCCATCCACAAAGATGACCCGTAGTATCGCTAAGGTTCTGAAAGAAGAAGGCTTCATTGCCGACTTTGCAGAAGCTGGTGAGGGTATTAAGCGGAATTTGGTCATTGCGCTGAAATATAAGGGCAAAACGAAGCGACCCATTATTACAACACTGCGGCGCGTTAGCAAGCCCGGTTACCGCGTCTACTCAAATCGGCGAGAGCTTCCTCGTGTCTTAGGTGGCATTGGCGTTGCCATTATTTCCACTTCTAGTGGAATTATGACTGATCGTGAGGCACGGCGCACTGGGTTGGGTGGAGAAGTGCTGTGCTACATCTGGTAAGCCAGTTCTTAGTTTTTGGCAATTAGTTTTTAGATCACTTGTTTACGATCGCTAAGTAACCAGCAACTAATAACTAATAACTATTTATGTAGGAGTAGTCAGTTATGTCTCGCATTGGTAAACGCCCTATTGATATTCCTGGCAAGGTGACCATAACGATTGACGGGCAATTTGTTACGGTTAAAGGTCCAAAGGGTGAGTTATCTAGAGTCTTGCCTGGAGAAGTTGCCGTTGCTCAAGATGGAGAAACCTTGCTGGTCACTCGTCAGGATGAGTCTCGTGCTGCACGACAACGCCACGGGCTTTGTCGCACTTTGGTTGCAAACATGGTTGAAGGGGTTTCGCAAGGATTCCAGCGTCGGTTAGAAATCCAAGGTGTGGGCTACCGTGCTCAAATCCAGGGTCGAAATCTGATACTTAATGTGGGTTACAGCAAGCCAGTTGAGCTAGAGCCTCCAGAGGGGATTCAGGTTGCTGTCGAAAATAACACGAATGTCGTAGTTAGTGGTATCGACAAAGAAATTGTCGGCAACACAGCTGCTCGCATTCGTGCTGTTCGTCCGCCAGAACCTTACAAGGGTAAAGGGATTCGCTATGCCGGTGAAGCGGTCAGACGCAAAGTTGGTAAGGCAGGGAAGAAGTAAGCATGAAATTAACTCGTAAAGAATCAACACGTCGTCGTCATAGCCGGGTGCGTCGTCGCATCACTGGGACTTCAGAACGTCCTCGTTTAGCTGTGTTTCGCTCAAATCAGCATATCTACGCTCAGGTGATTGATGACGTCGCGCAGCATACTTTAGTAGCTGCCTCCACACTTGACCCTGATTTGAAAGTTTCTTTAAGTTCGGGATCAAATTGTGATGCGTCGATCGAAGTTGGTCGGCTAGTAGCAGAGCGCTTACTGGCAAAGGGTATTAAACAGGTTGTCTTTGATCGCGGTGGTAGCCTTTATCACGGTCGCGTGAAAGCATTGGCAGATGCCGCTCGTGAAGCTGGACTCGTTTTCTAATGGCTGTTAGCTGCTAGCGACTAGCTGTCAGCGCAAATGAACAAACACTAGCAACTAACAACTAGCAACTAACAACTTGGAGCAGATATGGCAAAGGGTCGTAAAAGTCCTAAAAGTAAGGAAAAAGAGACAGATTGGCAAGAGCGGGTAGTGCAAATCCGCCGAGTCACTAAAGTTGTGAAGGGCGGTAAAAAGCTCAGCTTTCGAGCGATCGTTGTCATTGGTAACGAGAAAGGTCAGGTTGGTGTTGGCGTTGGCAAAGCAAGTGATGTTATTGGGGCTGTCAAAAAAGGCGTTGCCGATGGTAAGAAGCATTTAGTTGATGTGCCGCTTACCAAGTCCAACTCGATTCCCCACCCTGCCAACGGTACTGGTGGAGGTGCCAAAATTATGATGCGTCCAGCAGCACCAGGGACTGGTGTTATCGCTGGGGGCGCTGTTCGTACTGTGCTAGAGCTTGCAGGTGTCCGTAACGTACTAGCGAAACAGCTTGGTTCTGGTAACCCGTTGAACAATGCTAGAGCAACAGTAAATGCGCTCGAAACGTTACGTACGTTTGCTGACGTTGCTGAAGAGCGTGGTATTCCAATCGAAAATCTCTACGCTTGAGCAGCGATTCGTTTTTAGTTGTTGGCTTTTAGTGGTCAAGGCTAAAACTAATCACTAACTACTGGCGACTAACAACAATCAACCAGGAAAAACTATGAGACTTGATGACGTTACGCCACAAGATGGCTCTAAAAAGCGCTCTCGGCGAGTGGGTCGCGGTATTGCGGCTGGTCAGGGGGCGAGCTGCGGTTTCGGAATGCGGGGGCAAAAATCACGCTCAGGTCGTCCGACCCGTCCTGGCTTTGAAGGTGGACAAATCCCTCTTTATCGTCGCTTGCCGAAGTTAAAGCGCTTTCCAATCATAAATCGTACAGACTACACCATTATTAATATTGGTGCCCTGTCTACACTGCCTGCCAATACAGATGTCACTCTCACATCGCTGCTTGAGGCTGGCATTGTCACTCATGATGATGGTCCGCTTAAACTGCTAGGTGATGGTGAGGTAACAGTACCCTTGACAGTTCGTGCTGCTGCTTTTAGTGTTTCTGCTCGCGCTAAGATTGAGGCAGCGGGCGGCACATGGGAACTGCTTGGTGCTGACTAAGCCGTGCCACGTTGTGTCTATATTCCCTTGCTGATGTTTTGGTCAACGGTACTAAGCTCAAGCAAGTGAATGAGAGGCAGCCGTGAAACCCCTTTCCCAAAGGACATAAACGTAGAGGAACTGCTTCATGGATAGTAGTCGAGATAGAACACCAAGTGCTCAAGAAACGTTTGCCCAGATGGCTCAGGCGGCGGGACTACGCGGTCGCATACTCCTTACCATCGGTATGCTCATCCTGATCCGGTTAGGTATGTTTTTACCTTTACCGGGAATTGATAGGGCTGCTTTTTCTCAAAGCATTCAAAATAGCCCATTAATTGGCTTCCTAGATGTGTTTTCTGGTGGCGGCATTGCTGCTTTGGGGATTTTTGCACTTGGCATTCTGCCTTACATTAATGCGTCTATTATTTTGCAGCTTTTAACCTCAGCGTTGCCAGCGCTCGAAAATTTGCAGAAAAATGAGGGTGAAGCAGGTCGCCGCAAGATTTCGCAGATTACACGCTATGTCTCACTAGGCTGGGCGATCGTTCAGAGTGCTGGTATTGCTGTTTGGGTTCGTCCTTATGCCGATAGCTGGGGACCGATTTTTGTTGTGCAGACAGTACTAGCACTGACGGCTGGCTCAATGTTTGTCATGTGGGTGGGTGAATTAATCACCGAGCGAGGAATTGGTAATGGCGCCTCATTGCTGATCTTTGTCAACATTGTTTCCAGTTTGCCACGCTCAGTGGGTCAAACATTAGAGCTAGCACAGAGCGGCGATCGCAATGTAGTGGGTGGCGTTATCATGCTGCTCGTCGTTTTCCTCGTCATGATTGTGGGTATTGTCTTCGTTCAAGAAGGTAGCCGTCGTATTCCCATCATCTCAGCACGTCGTCAGGTTGGGCGGCGAACCTATATGGAGCGCAACAGCTATTTGCCACTGCGGCTCAATCAAGGTGGGGTTATGCCCATCATTTTTGCCTCTGCTGTGCTGGTTCTTCCTGTGACGCTAGCTCAATTTACAAAGAACGATGTAGCGATCCAGATTGCTAACTACCTCAGCCCTAATGGAAGTATGCCGTGGGTTCATGCAGCCCTCTATCTGCTTTTGATTCTTTTCTTTAGCTACTTTTATGCTTCACTGGTCGTCAACCCTGTCGATATGTCCCAAAACTTGAAGAAGATGGGGGCTAGTATCCCAGGCATTCGCCCGGGCAAAGCAACTAGTGACTACATTGAGCGTGTTTTGAACCGCCTTACGTTTTTAGGTGCTATTTTCCTTGGCTTAGTGGCGATCGTACCAACAGCTGTAGAGGGAGCAACTAACGTGAGAACCTTTCAGGGCATTGGTGCAACCTCTCTACTTATCCTAGTAGGCGTGGCGATCGATACTGCAAAGCAAGTGCAGACTTACGTAATTTCCCAGCGCTATGAAGGAATGGTGAAGCAATAGTGGCTCGTCTCATTTTTCTCGGTGCTCCAGGGGCAGGTAAGGGAACGCAGGCGAAAGCTTTAGCAGCGTTTAGTCATATTCCACACATTTCTACTGGGGATATTTTGCGAACGGCAGTTGCTTCACAGACTCCACTAGGTTTAAAGGCACAGTCCTACATGGATCAGGGCAACCTTGTCCCTGATCCGCTTGTAATCGATCTAATCCGTGATCGATTAAGTCAGTCAGATGCTCATAACGGCTGGATTTTAGACGGTTTTCCTCGCAATGTTGTTCAGGCTGTGTTTCTGGATGAATTGCTGGTAGATATTTCCCATGCATACGACTACGCAATCAATCTGGATGTCCCAGACGATGTGCTTGTGCAGCGATTGCTTGGGCGTGGACGACAAGATGACACTGAAGAGGTTATTCGGCGACGCTTACAGGTCTATCACGACCAGACTGCTCCGTTGATTAACTTTTATCAGAGTCAAGATAAGTTTCTGTCCATTAACGGCAATATTCCTCCAGAGGCTGTAACTGAGGAACTTAGAGGGCTGGTTCAGAAAGCGGTGGTTGACTCTTAACGGGTACTTAAAAGGCAGCATCCTCTTTACGCAGTTGCTATGACACTGGTTACATCCTGCTTGCGCGTACGCTATCGCTACCATACTTAAAGTTAATGACTTAAACTCAAAGAAGAAACGTTATCCAAAAATGATAAGAAACCAAGTTTGATCATTACTTAGTAGAGGAGAGCACATTGTCAAAGCAAGATCTAATTGAAATGGAAGGCACGGTCACCGAATCGCTGCCTAACGCTATGTTCCGAGTCAACCTTGACAACGGGTTTAATGTCCTGGCTCATATTTCTGGCAAGATTCGCCGCAACTACATCAAAATCCTTCCGGGCGATCGAGTCAAGGTCGAGTTGACACCTTACGACCTAACCAAAGGTCGTATCACGTATCGCTTACGTAATAAAAAGTAGTTTGTTAATGGGTTGCGTTTTATGGCTGAAGGTACTAAAGATTCAGAATCCTAGAACAAATATTTGACAATTATCCTTTGGTTTTGGTACTATATAACGTTTGTAATACTGGCGAAAACGAGTCATGAAAGTCCGGGCATCTGTTCGTAAGATCTGTGAGAAATGCCGCGTTATTCGTCGTCGCGGCAGAGTGATGGTGATCTGTCCAAACCCGAAGCATAAGCAACGTCAAGGCTAAGGCATATACCAAGACAGGGATTGCCAGAGACGTTCTAGACGAATGTAGGAACTTAGCAGGCAAGAGTCGAAAGTTTAGTAGTAGAAGACTGGGAGAGAATAGCGTGGCACGGATCGCTGGAGTAGACTTACCTCGCGACAAGCGGATTGAGATTGGTCTCACATATATATACGGAATCGGGCTGACCCGTTCCCAAGACATTTTGAAAGCAACAGGTGTTAACCCAGATACTCGCGTCAAAGATCTGAGTGACGCTGATGTTTCTTTATTGCGTGAAGAAGTTGAAGAGAACTACCAAATTGAAGGTGATCTAAGACGCTTGGAGTCGATGAACATCAAGCGATTGATGGATATCGGCACCTATCGCGGTCGTCGTCATCGTCTTGGTCTTCCTGTTCGTGGTCAACGTACTCGTACAAATGCTCGTACCCGGCGAGGCGGTCGTCGCACAGTGGCTGGTAAGAAAAAGGCACCTAGTAAGAAATAGGTAAGTAGTAGTTGGCGCAAGCTTGTTGAAGTAATCGCTTCGCTTACTAGCAATAGGCTTGTGCTTTTAGTTGACGCTACAGCTACTTGTACATTTTTAGTCAAACACGTTACACACAAAATTAGAGAACTGACATGGCGCGACAACCAGCTCGAAAAACCGGAGCACGTAAGCAGAAGAAGAATGTACCGAGTGGCGTAGCTTACATTCAATCCACGTTTAACAACACGATCGTGACGATCTCAGATACCAACGGAGAGGTTATCTCCTGGGCGTCTGCTGGTTCTAGTGGCTTTAAGGGTGCAAAAAAAGGTACTCCCTTTGCTGCACAAACAGCGGCGGAAAGTGCCGCTCGGCGTGCTGCCGATCAAGGTATGCGTCAACTTGAAGTAATGGTTAGTGGTCCTGGCGCAGGTAGGGAGACAGCAATCCGTGCACTTCAAGGCTCTGGATTAGAGATTACCCTCATTCGAGATGTAACACCAATTCCACATAATGGTTGCCGCCCTCCAAAACGCCGCCGAGTCTAGATAGACTTGCTTTCGTCATGTTGGTTTAGATATGTGTGAGGTTGTGAGCTTAGAGCATTACTCTCCATAGCGACTTCGTTATTCACTATCACATTGTTCGTACGTTCAGAGTTGAGTCAGTAAGGCGTTTGCCTTTCACTAAGAAGCGGGGAGGTTGCTACATGGCACAGTTTCAGGTCGAATGCGTTGAATCCAAAACAGAACGGGATCAAAGCCAGAATAGCCGCTTTGTCATTGAGCCGTTGGAGCGCGGACAGGGTATCACGTTAGGCAATGCTCTCAGGCGTGTTTTGCTATCAAATCTAGAGGGCGCAGCTGTCACTGCTGTACGCATTGCCGGTGTAAATCACGAGTTTGCTACTATTCCGGGAGTGCGCGAAGACGTTCTCGATATTCTGCTGAACATGAAGAAGGTTGTGCTTAAGAGCCATTCTTCTCAGCCACAAATTGGGCGTTTGCTAGCGCAGGGTCCCGCAACTGTCACAGTAGATCAGTTTGACTTGCCGTCTGAAGTAGAACTCGTTGACCCGAATCAGTATGTCGCTACATTGTCGGCAGGTTCCACTCTAGAGATGGAGTTTCGGATCGAGCGAGGGAAGGGCTACCGTACGGTTGAAAGAGGTCGAGATGAGACAGCCGCTTTAGACTTTCTGCAAATTGATTCACTCTTTATGCCAGTTCGCAAAGTGAATTACATTGTCGAAGATGCAAGAGCTGGCGGTTTGATCGAGCGCGATCGCCTAATCATGGAAATTTGGACGAACGGTAGCCTGACACCACAGGAAGCGTTAAGCCAAGCAGCAAACATCTTGGTTGATTTGTTTAACCCTCTTAAAGAAATTACTTTTGAGCCATCAGACGAAGAAGATGGGGATGAAGAAAATCCGGCTAATCAAATCCCGATTGAAGAACTTCAGCTTTCGGTACGTGCTTATAACTGTCTGAAGCGCGCTCAGATTAACTCAGTGGCAGACTTACTGGACTACAGTCAAGAAGATCTGCTAGAAATCAAAAACTTTGGTCAGAAGTCTGCCGAAGAAGTAGTTGAAGCCTTACAGCAACGCCTAGGCATCACCCTACCGCAGGAAAAGTCTTCTAAATCTAGCTAGCAATTCAGATTTTGCTTGCTAACGACTACTTGTTACTGACAAGCAATAGATTAACAACTACTCAACTTAACGTGAAGTCTTATGCGTCACCGTTGTCGTGTTCCTCTACTTAGTAAACCTGCTGATCAACGTCGTGCTTTGCTACGCTCGTTGACGACAGAATTAATTCGCAATGGTCGCATTAAAACGACCAAAACCCGCGCTCGTGCTGTGCGTTCTGAGGCAGACCGTATGATTACGTTAGCTAAGGACGGTTCTCTGGCAGCACGTCGGCAAGCGATAGGTTACCTGTTTGATAAGCAGTTAGTCCATGCCTTGTTTGAGCAAGCAGCGTCTCGCTATGGCGATCGTCAAGGCGGCTACACTCGTATTATCCGTACTGTTCACCGTCGCGGCGATAATGCCGAGATGGCAATCATTGAGTTGACCTGATTTCATGCTGTCTTCTGCTTCTCCACTGACACAACGAGTTGCCCTGGTAATCCAATACCTGGGTACTCGTTTTCATGGATGGCAGCGGCAACCCAAGCATCGAACGGTGCAGGAAGAAATCGAAACAACCTTAGAAGCAGTACTGGGATTCCCTGTTCGCATTTATGCGGCTGGCAGAACTGATTCTGGCGTTCATGCTGCGGCACAGGTTGCCCATTTCGATGCACCTGCACATATTCCAGCTCACCGTTGGGCAGCTATTCTTAATGCTCGGCTGCCAGATGACATTTTAATTCGTGCCTCGGCGATCGTAGATTCTACTTGGCATGCCAGATTTTCAGCGATTTGGCGACGTTATCGCTACACGCTCTATACTGATCCTCGCCCTAACTTATTTGTTCGTCCTTTTGCGTGGCACTATTACTACGAACCGTTGGATGAGTCGCTCATTCGGGCTGCATTATTGCCACTTATTGGACGACATCATCTGGCAGCTTTTCATCGTGCTGGGTCAGATCGTCCTCATTCTTGGGTTGATGTTCAGGCAGCAGAGTGTAAGCGTGATGGGGCACTGGTTTATATTGAAGTGCAGGCAAGCGGCTTTCTCTACGGCATGATGCGTCTGTTAGTAGGAATGTTAGTACAGGTTGGGCGTGGCGTACGATCGCCTGGCAACTTTACTGAGGTCTGGAAACAGGAGCACCGAGACCAGGTAAAATATGCCGCGCCAGCACAAGGACTTTGCTTACTGCGGGTTGGCTATGCAGAGTTTCCCTTCCCCCCTGAGGTCTGGTATGACACTCAGCCAGCGCTATCTTTAGCGGCATTTCCTGAGCGATCGCTGGTCATCTAAGACCTTAACCTTGTCTACCGCCCGTAATGCCCATTCACATTTCAAGCACACGAGACTATTATGACTAAGACTTACCTTCCACCCATCGATTCCATTGAGCGCAACTGGTACATTGTTGACGCAGCGGATCAGCGACTTGGTCGCCTGGCTAGCGAAATTGCGACTGTATTACGCGGCAAAAACAAGCCAACATTTACGCCTCATATGGATACAGGCGATTTTGTCATTGTGATCAACGCTGAGAAAGTTGATGTGACTGGCAGAAAACGCAGCCAGAAACTGTATCGTCGTCACTCTGGTCGTCCTGGTGGGATGAAGACTGAAACCTTCGCCAAACTTCAAGCACGGATACCGGAGCGCATTATTGAGCAAGCCGTTAAAGGAATGCTGCCTAAGACTACTTTGGGACGGCAGCTTTTCACAAAGCTCAAAGTCTACGCAGGTGCCGACCATCCGCATCAGGCTCAAATGCCTCAAGTTCTAGCAATTCAGACTATTCCAGGAGAACAACACTAATGCAAGCTATTGACCAAGGACGAGTCGTTTATTTAGGAACGGGTCGCCGTAAAACAGCAGTAGCTCGGGTACGTTTAGTGCCTGGGACTGGTCAGTTAACTATCAATGGCAAGCCTGGTGATTTGTATCTCCAGTTCAATGCCGATTACTTAGCGGCTACCAAGGCACCCTTGGAAACGTTGGGGCTAGAAGGGGAATACGATATTTTGGTCAACGCTCATGGGGGCGGTTTGACAGGGCAAGCTGATGCAATGCGTCTGGGTGTTGCGAGAGCACTCTGTCAACTCGACCCAGACAATCGTAAGCCATTGAAAATTGAAGGCTATCTGACCCGTGATCCCCGTGCTAAAGAGCGCAAGAAGTATGGGTTACGCAAAGCGCGTAAAGCACCTCAATTCTCGAAGCGGTAGAAAACTGCTGGCATTCAGGTATCAACTACTGCTTTTAATAAGGTTAGAGGTTGAGCGCTAAGATTGATTAATGAGATGGAGACGTTGGAGAGTTAATAATGCCTAAGCCTGATATTCATCCCAAGTGGTATCCCGATGCAAAGGTTTTTTGCAATGGTGAAGTGGTTATGACCATTGGTTCCACCAAGCCTGAACTGCACGTTGATGTGTGGTCTGGCAATCACCCCTTCTACACGGGTACGCAAAAGATTATTGATACCGAAGGTCGGGTTGATCGCTTCTTACGTAAGTACGGCATGTTAGAGAGCGAAGAGGGAGCAGACGTACAGCCTCAGAAGAAGAAGAGACGGTAGAGCGGCTGGTTTTTAGATGAGACATACACGCTTGAGCGTTAAAACGTTCAGGCGTGTATCTGTGATCTCAAAATTTAAGTCGATATTTTACTCTATTGTTTTCGAGAGTTTTGTCCTATGGCTGAAGCATATCTACTAGATAAGCTGCGATCGGTTGAGCAAACATTTGATGAGTTGACTCGTCGCTTGGCAGACCCAGATGTAGCAAAAGATCCTGGTGAATTTCAGCGGGTGGCAAAGAGTCGCTCGTCACTCGAAGAAGTCGTCAATACGTTTGCTGATTGGAAAACAACTCAACAATCGCTTGCCGAAGCAAAGCAAATAGTGAAGGAGTCAGGTGGCGACTTAGAACTGCATGAAATGGCAGCCGCAGAAGCTGACGAACTTGAAGCCAAAACTGCTGAACTAGAAAAACGCCTGAAGATTTTGCTGCTGCCAAGCGATCCAAATGATGACAAGAACATCATGTTGGAAATTCGTGCTGGAACAGGTGGCGACGAGGCAAGTATCTGGGCGGGAGATCTGGTGCGGATGTATTCGCGCTATGCCGAAACTCAAAACTGGCGAGTGAAACTGGTTAGTGAGTCGTTGGCTGATATGGGGGGCTGCAAGGAAGCCATTCTAGAGATTCAGGGCGATCGTGTTTATAGCAAGCTTAAGTTTGAGGCAGGCGTTCATCGGGTGCAGCGCGTACCTCTGACAGAAGCCTCTGGTCGTGTGCATACGTCTACGGCAACGGTGGCAATTATGCCAGAGGTGGATGAGGTAGAGATTCACATCGACCCTAAAGACATTGAACTAACCACAGCGCGATCGGGCGGTGCTGGTGGACAAAACGTTAACAAGGTGGAGACTGCTGTTGACTTGATGCACAAGCCGACCGGGATTCGCATTTTTTGCACAGAAGAACGCTCGCAGCTCCAAAACCGCGAGCGAGCCATGCAAATTCTGCGGGCAAAACTCTACGAATTAAAACTGCGTGAACAGCAAGAAGCGGTAACATCCATGCGGCGATCGCAGGTGGGTACTGGTTCTCGTTCCGAAAAGATTCGCACCTACAACTACAAAGACAATCGCATCACCGATCACCGCTTGGGGCAAAACTTTTCGTTAGCACCCATTTTGCAAGGTGATATTGAGGAAGTGATTCAAACTTGCATTTCCCAGGATCAACAAGAGCGGCTGGAGGCTTTGGCTGCTGAAACAAACGGACAACCATCACTGGTTTAACTAGCAACGGGTTAATGCTTATGATCGCCGTACCAGTGAATCGCCTGATTGCACGTCAAACCAGTGGGTTTCGTTGGGTGGAATGGTGAAAGCGAGTTCTCGGTTAGACCAATGCTCTGGTGGCAGCAGCGTTCGCAGGATAATGGGATCACTCTGAGCGTTGGCTACTTTAATGCTGACCAGATTGTGCATCCCCAAGTTTTCGACGAGAAAGACTCCTCCTTTAACCGTGGCGGCAGCCTCGGTTTCAGCAAGCTGAAGGTGTTCCGGGCGAAGACCCAGCACGATCTGGGGTGGCACCGTTGGCAAATCGGGCAGTCGAATTTTAAAGTCTCCTAGCAAGGCGTAGTTGCCCTGGCAGGGAAGCGTAAGCAGGTTCATTTGCGGGCTGCCGACAAAACCAGCGACAAACTGATTGGCTGGACGATCGTAAATCCGCTCTGGTGCATCTAACTGTTGCAGATAGCCATTGTTAAGTACGGCAACCCGCGTTGAGAGCGTCATGGCTTCTGTTTGGTCATGGGTGACATAAACCACAGGCGCTTTCTGCACCGAGAAAATCTGCTTCAGGTCAGCGCGGACATGTTCTCGTAGCAAGGCATCCAGGTTGCTAAGGGGTTCATCTAGCAAAAAGACATCCGATCGCCGCACTAAAGCACGTCCCACAGCGACTCGTTGCCGTTGACCACCCGAAAGCTGCCCCGGTTTGCGCTGCATCAGGTCATCCAATCCCAGAATCCCAGATACTTCTGTAATCCGCTTTTCGATTTCATCCGTCGGCACTTTCTTGAGTTTCAACCCAGCACGAAGGTTTTCGCGCACGTTCAGATGCGGGTAAAGCGCGTAGCTCTGAAACACCATTGCGATGTTGCGATCGCCCGGTCGTTTAAAGGTGACATCGCGATCGCCAATCAGCACTTGTCCTCGCGTCGGCTGCTCTAGACCCGCAATCATGCGTAAGATCGTTGATTTGCCACAGCCGGAGGGTCCCAGTAGACTCAGTACCTCTCCGTCTTCAACAGCCAGACTAATGTCTTTAACTGGAATCACTTTAGGGGTGAATGTTTTATTGAGATTTTTAAGTTCGAGTCGAGACATGGGAGGGAAGTATAAAGGATAAAAAATGTAGCTTGCTTCTACGAAGTAGTAGGCTAAAAAGCTTTTAGCCTTTTACGGCCCCAGCGGTTAAGCCCTGCACAATCTGGCGTTGGAAGAAGAGGACGAGGATGACAAGGGGAATGGTGCCGATAACAGTCGCTGCTGCGATCGGGCCGTAAGGAATTTCAAAGACGGATGAGCCACCAATTTGGGCGGAGGCAACTGGAATGGTTTTCATGCTTTCTTCAGTGAGGAAGGTAAGAGCAAAAATGTATTCGTTCCAGGCAAAGATGAAGGTGAGAATGCCCGTTGTGACGAGGGCTGGCAAGGTCAGCGGCATGACGATTTGAATTAACATTTGCCAGATGGAATAGCCATCTACTTTGGCAGCGTCTTCTAGATCTTTGGGTAACTGCTCAAAAAAGCTCTGCATGACCAGAATGGTCAGAGGTAGGTTAATTGCTGTGTATGGAATGATTAGCGCCAGGTAGTTGTTACCTAGATGGAAAAACTGCACGATTTCGAGTAACCCTTGAAGCAGCAAAATGCCAGGAAACAGGGTGATGAGCAAAACGGCTGCTTGAACGACTTTTCTACCTAAAGGACGCAAACGGGCAAGTGCATAAGCGGCTGGAGAACCAATCGCCAAACACGCAATGGTCGAAATTAAAGACACGATCGCGCTGTTTAAGATGTAGCGCATAAACGGGCGACGGCTAAACAATTCAATGTAGTGATTGAGCGTCAGCCGAGTGGGGAAATAGACATTAGGCACTGCCGAAATATCTTCATTGACCTTAAAAGACGTTAGCACCTGCCAAAGCATAGGAGCCAAACAAAAGATGGCGATCGCAACCACTGCTAGCCAGAACAAGATTTTGCCTAGAGAAACTGACTGCCGTTTAGGAGGAGCGGGCGTATTGATTGATCGGTTGGAATCCAGTGCCGTTGCCATTTTTAAGAGTTGTTAGTGGTTAGTTTTTGGTTGTTAGACAAAGAGAGAGATGGTTGTAGTTATTAGTTGTTGGTTGTAAGACTGGAGAAAGCTAATAGTTTTAGTGGTTAAGCGGGAAAAAGTAGTTAGGTTTAATTTTTTAACTTCACATTCACTTCCTCTTGCTCTAACAACCAAAAACTAACAACCAAAAACTTTCTACGCCACCGTCCTCGATCGCGATCGTCGGATTAAGATACTGCCAATAATCACTGCAATTACAAGCAGCAAAAACGTGATGACGATGAGAGCGGATGCGTAACCAAAATCGAGATACCGCATCGCATTGGAGTAAATATAGAGCGATACTACTTCTGTTGAACCACCGGGACCGCCGCCCGTCATCACTTGAATGAGGTCGAAAATGCCAAACGCCTGGGCGAAACGAAACAGCATGGCGATGATAATTTGCGGCAACAGCAGCGGCACTGTAATCTGCCAAAAACTCTGCCACGGTGTTGCTCCCTCCAACGAGTAGGCTTCATACAAATCGCCGGGAATGGATTGTAGTCCCGCCAGCAGCAGCAGACTGATAAAGGGTGTTGTCTTCCAAACGTCTGCGAAGATGACGGCGATCGTCGCCGTGAGCGGCTCACCCAACCAGTTAATACCCGTGGTAATCAGCCCTAAATTCCGCAAAATGTCATTGGCAATGCCGTACTGATCGTTAAAAATCCACGTCCAGCCTAGACCAATGAGCGCTGTAGGCAACGCCCAGGGAATGATTGCTACTGTACGAAGAATGTTACGACCACGAAACGGCTGATTCAGCACCAGCGCAATGCCCATGCCTAAGATTAGTTCCAGCAGAACCGAGATGACGGTAAACCGTGTGGTCACGCCCAACGTTTGCCAAAAATGCCCATCGCCGATAATGCGTGCATAATTACTAAAACCCGCAAAGACTGGCTTTAGCTCGGTTCCCAAGTTTTGAGCAAACAGCCCCAACCAGATCGATCGCGCGATGGGGTAGGCAAACACTAACAAAAGCACCGCGATCGACGGCAGGAGTAAGTACAATCCCACCAACTGTTCTCGTGACCGAATTGTTTTGCCGTTTGTCGCTTGCATGAGGGAGGAAAAGGCTAAAGGATGAAAGGCGGAGAGAAGGCAGGGGGCAGAGGCGGCGGGGGAAGCAGGGGAAGAAACTTCAAACTAACAACTAACAACTAACAACTAACAACCTTTCTGGTATGCCCGTAGGGCTTTACAGCTAACAACTGTTTCAACTCTTTTTCCCAGCTTCTAACAAGCGTCGTGTTTCACCAGCGGCGGCTTTCATGGCTTGTTCTGGCGATTGTTGATTGGTCAGAGCGGCGCTGAGGTAGCGTTGGAGAATGTCGGATGCTTGCGCGTATTGGGCGATCGACGGACGCAGAACCGCTTGATCCACGACTTTGAGCAGTTGGGGATAGTGACTGTATTTAGCAACAATCTCTGGATCGTTAAACAGGACGCGGCGGCTAGGGACGTAGCCTGACTCTAGAATGTATGCTTTTTGAGGCGCTTGGCTGGTAAGAAATTTCACTGCCTTCAAAGCTTCTTTGGGATGTCGAGTGGTTTTGGCAATGCCAACCCCCCAGCCACCCAGGCAAGACCCGCCAACTGGTTGACCAGACGCTGGCACCATCGGCATAATACCTACCTTGCCTTTGATGCGCGAGTCCTCTTTGTTGACTAACTCCCACGCGTAGGGCCAGTTACGCAGAAAAACAGCATCGCCCGCTTGAAAGATCCGTCGCGTATCTTCTTCAACGTAGGTTGTCACACCAGGAGGTGAAACGCCTTGGGCGATCGTCTGCCGCAAAAATTCAGCCGCGCGTACAGCTTCGGGGCGATCAAGACCTACATCCAACGATTGCGGATCGATCCAGAAGCCACCATAGCCTTTCAGCACTTCCACAAACATAGTGATCAGCCCCTCATACTGGCGACCCTGCCAAAGGTAACCCCAACGGGCTGCTTTCTTATCTTGCAGCGTCTTCGAGATGCTCATGAGATCATCGAGCGTTTTGGGAGGCTGTAACCCGGCATTCTCAATCAGGTCTTTGCGGTAGTAGAGGACACCGGCATCCGATCGCACCGGCATGCGGTAAAGCCGCTTTTCGTAGCGTCCACTTTCTACAGCTTGCGGTGAGAAACCAGCGAGATCCTGTTGCGAAACTTGATCAGTCAGATCTAGCAACCAGCCTGCTGCTGCAAATTTAGGTGTCCAGACCACATCCATATTGATGAGATCGTAGGGAGAGTTGCCCAACAGAAACGAGGTGGTGTACAGATCTTCATTGATGTTCGCCGAGTTGGGACCTTCATCCAGTTGAATGCGAATGCCCGGATTCTCTGCTTCAAAGGCTTTAACCAACACTCTGTAGGGCGGAATGTCGGGAGCCAACATTAGCAGCCGCAGCGTGACTGGCTGCTGTGACAACACAACCGGAACGGCAACCAGCAAGGCACTCAGCACCGTTAAGGCAATCCAGCCACCGATGCGAAAGCGTCGCGATTGGTGCCAACGTTGAGTGAAAAACTGTCTGAGCGATCGTACAAGGTTCATTGGAAAAGCCCAAGCTAAGACTGTAATACCATCAAAATCGTTTCAGTTTTGCAGTTATTTAATCATTTAGGAGCTTGAACCCAGTTACAAAGTTTTTTTGCAAAAAGTTTTAACAAATACCCATCTTTGAATCTTAGGAACCCAGTAGTTAAACTATGCCTAGGCTCGAATTTATCAAGCGCTTAGTCTTAAAACTCACATCTTAATGAGCTTATGAAGTTCTTTGTCTCAGGTTACAAATGATCGCGGATTATAGGGTCTATCCAAAGAATTATTTAAGTGAGTACTTAAATAATTTTGTTAAAGATACCTGCAAATAGATTAAAGGATAGCTCTTGACGTATGTTTAGGCTTACCAAAAAACAAATTTTTTGCAGGTTTCGGCAATTACTTACTGATAGATAGCAGTGCCTGAATAAGCAAAGTATAAGCAATTTAGAAAGCATGCAGGCGCTAATAGATAACGTTTTCAAGTAAGAACCACTATATGTCATCCCCTGAAGCTATCGCGATCGTGTCCGTCGAAGAACCTTAACCTCAGGCTTATTTCAATAAAGTTACAAACCGTATTGAAATAAGCCTGAGAGCTGCAAATAAACCAAAGCTAATTGAAGCAACAAACGCTTTAGAAATAGAAAACAGTTCGCAACACGCCAATAAAGATATCGTCATTGCGAATGTCATGATTGGGTGCTGTTAGCCAGATTACACCGGGGGTGATGGCAATATTGTCGCTGATACGGAAGCGATAAAAGCCTTCCACATGAAGCGATGTATTGCGATCGACTTGTCCACCATTCACGTTATTAGTCAGGCTAGTTAACTTTGGCTCCATCCCCACCAAAATGCCGCCCAAGTCACCTTTTCTACCCAAATCTGGAAACGCAAGCCCAATCATCCAGTTCCAGACATCACCATCGCCCTTGCCAACGTAGCGCTGTTGAGAGTAACCGACCCAACCAGCGAGAGCTAAGTTGGGGCTAAAGTTGATGTTGCCTGACAAGCCAAAAGCGTTAGTGCTTACAGCGGTACCAAAGTTACTGTTTGCCAAATTACTACCAGTCGCGCCCAAGCTAGAGGAGATATCCGGTTGCACCTTGCTAGGGAACGGACTGTAGGCATTGACGTAGGTAAGCCCAATCCTGCTAGATGGACTTAAGTTAACAATAAGCTGTGCCAGGGCACCATATTGACCATTGAATAAGCCATTTGTAGCACTGGGATCGTTCGCATTCGGCACCAGATAGCCTAGATTTAATTCCAATGTGTCGTTAAAGAAGTGGCGGAAACCAAAGCCCGTACCGCCAGAGTAGTTGTAAATCGAGTTACGCAGCCCAAACAGCGAAACGGCACCCCCATCAAAGTAGGGATTCAACTGCTGTGAGGCATCGATATCAACAAAGCCATTACCTGCGCCTGCAAGGTAGATATTGGTGCGAGGACCGATCGGAAAGCGGTAGCGCAACAACCCAATGCCCACTGAGCCACGACTATCGCCGTCAAATTCGACCCGTCCTTCATTAGTACGCAAGGCACCGAGACCAATACCTGTAACTGTAGTGCCACCGAGAGGAGTAACATTGTTTGCTTGAAACCGAGTCGTGAGCTGATCCCTACCGCTAAAGCTCGTTTCTAGATTCAGCCGCACTCTGTAACCGAAAGTAGGAATGCGATCGGCTTCTGTGCCATCGGCACGATCGCCACCTAAAACACTGACGATGCCAAAGACGTTTTCACCCGTCAGCTTAGTAGTGGTAGAAAACTGCTGCCGTTCTAGTGTGGCAGTCTGCGCCTCTAGTGCCCCTACCTGCCCCCGAAGTGTGGCTAGTTCGGCAGCAAATTCTTCTTGCAAGCGTTGAAGCACTATTAAATCTTCTTCTTTCACCAGATCAGCAGTGCCAGCAGCAATCAATTCATTGATGCGATCCATGCAAGCATTTAATCCAGCAGCAAATTCGTAGCGAGTTAGCGCCCGGTTGCCACGAAACGTGCGATCCGGATAACCCACAATACAGCCGTAGCGCTCTACTAGCGACTGTAAGGCTTGAAAAGCCCATTCCGTTGGTTGAACATCCGACAATTGTGAAACCGAGGTCACTTGTAACATAGGTTCGTCATCGGTACTGTCTTGTATAGCAACGCTATTTGCCATTTGCTGACTTAACAGGCGAGGAGATGGGTCTGCTGCTTGACGATCCATCGTCCGAGTGGGAACCGCGATCGCCGACTGGAATCCAAAATGGGAAACTATTAAAACGGCTGAACTTAGTAATAAGTTATGAAGCAAATAATTCATTGTTTCAACTCCTCAAACAACAACTTTGATGCATGAATCAAAACTTCATGCACCACCTTTAAAGTCAGTAAATTATGTTGATTTAGCCCTTACTTCCATTAGCAAGGCAAAGCTTGCACTAAATGAAAGCATTTAGTAACGGGAACAGGCACAACAGCTTGCCTATTCAAAGATAGCGATCGCGGTAAAGTCCTTAAATTAACAATCTCCACGCAGACATGAAGCTATTCGAGCCAGAAATGCATGTCACAAAGAACAACCAATGCAGATTTGTTTCTTTACAATTCAAGCTTTGATTGCATCTGGATAAATCTGACTCAAACCTTGACAAATCAAGGTTTTTCGCGGGATTAACTCTAACTTACTGCGGTAGAAAGATAGCTCACATCTTTCTCGAGAAGGACATTAAAGTTTTAGTTAGAAAGCTTTACACGTTTAAACCGTTGATAGTAATACTGTAAATTGATTTAAGTCTCAGCGTATTAACTGAGATTGTATTTCCAAACACGTTGCTTAGATTTCAAGAGAAATTTTTAGAGGTAAATAGCAGTGAAGAGTGCTAACAAAAAACATAATTCTGTGTAAAAAGATGTTGTTTGAGGACACTGGTATCTTGACGATCGTTTCCAATGTGCAACAGCGATTCGCAGCGTTGAATTATTTCCGTTGTGCCTTTCAATCTGCCAGTTCCATACCTTTATTGATTTTGATGAGGCAGCAGAGCCATCAGGTGTAGCCAGCTGAGGCTCTCCAGCTACACTTTGGCTGAGACCACCACCATAATTGTCGAGCTAGTGCTAATTGAGTACCGCTATCTAAGCAAAGCCAGAAGCCTCACCGGGATACAAGTTTTAAGTTTGGCAGCCTGCTCCCTTGCTTCCCCAGCCTCCCTTGTTAAAAATGCCTTTATGACAGCGGAAAGAACACCCGGACATAAGTGGATAAAATGGCGTCGCCCAGGAACACCACGATCGCTGCACCCAGTGCTAGATAGGGACCAAAGGGTACGGCTTGGCGACGATCGATCCAACCTAGTGCGATCGCGCCCCCACCTGCGAAGGCACCGATCGCACAGGCAAGAAAGCCTGCCAGCAGGAGATATTTCCAACCTAACCATGCGCCCATCATGGCAGCGAGTTTGGCATCGCCCGCGCCCATGGCGGCTTGTCCTAAAGCGATGGAGCCAGCGATCGCAATTAGCTCTAGCAACCACAGACCAACAACAGCACCCAGAATGCCGTGCATTAGTTGTGTAAGGGCATCGGACAGACTGGCACTGATGGAAAAACCAAGGAGTGCTTGAAAGACTAACCCGAGCGCCAAGCCCGATTGTGTCAACGGGTTTGGCAGGGTCATTGTATCCAGGTCGATGAGCGACAGTGATAGCAGCCAGCTTAAAAATGCCCAGTAGCCGATCGTTTGCCACGACCAGCTAAACGTCCAGAAGGTAATGACAAACAAAAATCCCGCCATCCCCTCGACCAGAGGATAACGGGCAGAAATTGCATTTTTGCAGTGCCGACAGCGCCCCCTCAGCAACAGCCAGCCAAATACTGGAACATTCTCACGCTTGCCTAGCCGATGCAAACACTTAGGGCAGCGCGACGGCGGATAAGCTAGGGATATCCCCGCAGGCAACCGATACACCACTACATTCAAGAAGCTACCAACAGAGGCTCCCAGAATGAAAACGACGATCGTCGTAAACAAATCAAAGAAGAAATCCATGCAAAACAAGGGCTAGGGAACGCATCGCAACAAGCGACTTACAACACTTAAGTTACCCTGTTAGCACAGAAAAAGTGTGGTTGAGCCATACGAAGCAGCAACTCAAATCCCCGACTTCTAGCCCAGGTTGTCAGTGCCTCCACCAGTAAAGAAGTCAGGGATTTAGCACCACCTGATCGTCCCTCTTTAACCCGAATCCCGACTCCCTATTCCCCACTCCCCCTAATACATCTCCGACTCAATCTGACTAAACGGTACAAAGCATTCTTGAGGCAGCAAGACGGGCTTACCAGAAAAAATTAGCTTGCCCCGATGCGTAAAACGATTGATAGCAACCCCAAGTGGACGCTGAATCAAGCCGGGATGCACTTCGTAGTAGGTCGTGTAAATGAGCCGCGCTGACCGAATCAGAGCGGGGTCCAGTAACGCCGTAAAGTCCGAGTCATCCACCCTGCTTTGAGTCTGTCTTTGCGAAGCGTATACCACCGTTTTGCCCCTTTGTTTTTGCTGACTTTAGTATATCTGTACGTTCTCGACAAGGGTAGCGCTCAACACTTCGCTTGAAAGTGCGCTTGCTGGTCTGATGCCTGAAGCTGCCGAAACCTCGTAAAAGTATACTCAGGTTCAACGGTTTGGAGTTGCTCGCGCTAATTCTTGATAAAACTACATAAAAACAAAACTACATAGCATGAAGTGCCTGGATAAGCGCGTCGCCCATTGCCCGACAGCCAAGCAACGTCATACCGTCCGACATAATATCGCCTGTGCGCTTGCCCTGATCCAGTACTGTTAGCACTGCCTGCTCAAGGCGATCGGCGGCTGTCGGTTGATGCAAGCCATAGCGCAACATCATTGCTGCGCTCAAAATCTGTGCCAGCGGATTCGCCTTATCCTGCCCAGCAATATCGGGGGCAGAACCATGGACTGGCTCAAAGACACCAGGACCCGATGCACCTAAACTGGCAGACGGCAGCATCCCGATGCTGCCAGTCAGCATTGCCGCTGCGTCAGAGAGAATATCGCCAAAGAGATTGCTAGTGACGATCGTGTCGAACTGCTTGGGATAACGCACAAGTTGCATGGCGGCATTATCCACGTACATATGTGAAAGCTCGACATCAGGGTATTCTGCGGCAAGGGCAGTGATGCGATCGCGCCATAGTTGCGACACTTCCAGCACATTTGCCTTATCCACTGAGCAAAGCTTCTTACCGCGCTTCTGGGCTGTCTCAAAGCCAACGCGACCAATGCGATCGATTTCCGACTCGGTGTACGCCATCGTATTGACGCCGCGCTTCTCGCCGGTTTCGGTAGCAAAAATGCCTTTGGGTTGCCCAAAGTAAACGCCACCCGTTAGTTCCCGCACGACCAGGATATCCACCCCTTCTACGATTTCGCGCTTCAAGCTAGAGGCATCAACCAACTGAGGCAGAATTTTGGCAGGACGCAAATTGGCGAAGAGTCCTAACCCAGCACGTAACCCCAACAAACCTGTTTCAGGACGTAGATGACGGGGCAGTGAATCCCATTTATAGCCACCGATCGCCGCTAGCAAAACTGCGTCACTGCTTTTGCACAGCTCTAGTGTCTCGGCGGGAAGTGGTTCACCTTTGGCATCGATCGCCGCTCCACCCATCAGCGCTTCTTGAAAGGCAAACGTTAGGTCCAGTTGCTTACCAATCACCTGCAACACGTCAACGGCAACTGCCATAATTTCGGGACCAATGCCATCGCCAGAAAGAAGCGTGATGCGGTAATGCTGAGTCATAGTGCGCTGTGAATTCAAATGCTAGTTTTTGTTGCTGCCGCGTTGCCGTGCCGCAACAAAGCGGCTGCAACAGGCGTGTTACAGGGTCACTATCATACCGCGAGAGGGGCTACCAGAAGGCAGACATCTGGTGAGCGGGGGCTAAGTTTTAAGGGTTTTTGCCTGACTCTTGCTGATCGATTGCCCGTTCGGTACGAGCATTTGGATTCGTCTTGGGCTTCCAAACAGTGAATGAATTCGTCATCCAGTTGTCAAGCGCAACACGAGTGTTAAAGCTGGCGCTACGCATCGGTTGAGGCAGAAATTGATCACCAAAACCAATGAAGACGAGAGCCAAAATCAGAAAAAGGGGAATTGCCGCTTTAGAGTTAAACATGACTGGGATAGGCAAGCGCTTTGTGAAGTGAGTAAGGTCATTATTCCCATCGTGTGATGAGGCGATCACACCCTAAATGAAGCTGATGCATACAGGGCTGGCTTTGTTGCAAAGCAGAGGCGATTGCAAATTGCAAAGTAGATGCTGTTGCAAAGAAAACTGTTGTGAACCAGCGATCGTGCGAGGCGGAAACGTGAAGCGATTGACCAATTGCACCCAGCAGTAAACCTTACTGCTTTGCCAAGTCTATCGTTCATTCAGCAGAACTGACAGTATGATGGGGCGCAATGGTGGGCTGGATCTGCGGTGATCGTGCCTCAGCTTCCAGACTGACTCGGTTCCTTGTTGGCGGAGAGTGCGTTATGGCGTGTTATGCAGGATGGTTAGGACGATCGATCGGTGTTGCTCTCATGCTTTTAACACTGCAAGAGGGTGGAGGGCGATCGACCACGGCTGCAAAGGCAGCAGACGTATCTAACAGCGATACTGCGCTGTCACAGCCATCACCGCAAACCCTCGCGCAGACAACGGGTGATCCAAATGCTGCCCCCCTTTACCCCCCTGCTGCACCGCCGCCCACAGTAGCACCCTTACCCGAGCAGAGGCAGCAGCTAGAAGAGTCAATCAATGCTGATTACCGAGTCAGCGCTTTGCAGCCAGGTAGTAAAGGCGCACTGTGGGTTGGTTCGTGGCAGGGGTTAGCGCAGATTAATCCTGAAAGTGGCAAAGTTCGGGCAAAGATCAGCCTGCCGAATCGAACAGTCGGTGCTTTAGCGCTCGATCGCGTGGGCCGGCTCTGGGTTGGCACGTATGAGGGTTTAGCTCGAATTGATCCCCGTACGGGTGCAGTCACAGCACAAAATTTCGCGCTCCCGTCTAATCGTGTGCTGTCGTTACTGATTGATAAACGCGGCTATCTTTGGGTCGGCACTGATAACGGCTTGGCCCTGATCAGCCCTGATCAAGGCTTACTGATGACAACAGTAAAAGATTTGCCTGGAGTAAGCGCGAATGCTCTGAGTCTGGATATAGACGGCAACCTGTGGGTAGGGACATTAGATGGCTTAGTGCAGATCAATACCGCCAGCGCCGAAGTTATCAAGCGAGTCAGCAATCTACCCGGTACAACGGTGCAAACGCTGGCGCTTAGTAAATGGGGAACCCTCTGGATTGGTACACCTAACGGCTTACTAGAACTTGATAAAGCTGGGCAGCAAGTGCGATCGGTTACCCCGCTCCGTGGACGTAACGTCACAGCGCTTCAGTTCGATAAGGTCAATAGTTTGTGGGTTGGCACAACAACCGGGTTACTGCGAATTAACCCGTTTAACGGTGCATCTGCGGGCGCGATCGCAAGACTGCCGTCCAGCCGTATCCTTTCGCTTTCCCCCGATACTGGCAACAAGCTTTGGGTTGGCACCAGCGAAGGGCTTGCTTGGGTCAGCATGACAACGTTCCGCACGGGGGCACACAATACGTTCAGTCGAAGCGGGCAATGAAGATACGGGTATGGGTTGCAGGGTGTAGGGTGGAGGAAGACGAGATGTTGTACCTTGCTCCCTAGCAAAGAGAATGTGAGGACAACCAGTTAGCAGCAGGGCATTCAGTTACCTGTATCGCTCTTACTGCTTCCCTCCTCTGTAACCTCTTTCCTACACCTTCTCCATCGCCTCCCCATGCCAGTGACAACCCATCAACTGATCCAATGGAAACAGCAGGAACGCTCGATCGTGGCGTTGACCGCCTGGGATTATGCGATCGCTCATGTGTTAGACGCAGCAGGCGTTGATCTGATTTTGGTGGGCGATTCACTGGCAATGGTGGCATTAGGGTATGACACGACGTTACCAGTAACGTTGGATGAAATTCTCCATCATGCTAAAGCAGTACGGCGCGGCGTAAAACGGGCGCTGCTAGTAGCTGACTTACCCTTCATGAGCTATCAAGAAAGCGTGCAGCAGGCGCTACATTCAGCCGGACGTGCGTTGAAAGAGACGGGCGTGCAGGCAGTCAAGCTGGAAGGTGGCAACCCGGCGATCGTTGCAACAGTAGCTCAACTGGTGCAGGCTGGCATTCCCGTGATGGGTCATGTCGGGTTAACGCCGCAAGCAGTGCATCATCTGGGCTATCGACAGCAAGGGCAATCGCCTGAAACCGCAGACCATATTTTGGCAGAGGCGATCGCGCTAGAGCAGGCTGGAGCGTTTTCAATTATTTTGGAGCATATTCCCAGTGACCTTGCTCAACAAATCACGCAAAAACTGACGATCCCCACGATTGGCATTGGTGCAGGTCCACATTGCGATGGGCAAGTTTTAGTGACGGCTGATTTACTAGGTCTTTCGGTGCGTCAGCCACCCTTTGCTAAGTCCTACGTCAATCTGAGGGAAGTAATTACTCAGGCAGTACAAGACTATGACGCTGAAGTTCGAGAGGGAAAGTTTCCCGCGAAATAAGGGATAAAAATCTAGAGACTGTGTTCTACCGCAGCCCCAAGTCGAATTAGTCTAGGATAAACAGCGACAGAGAGAGGAAAGCGATCGTGACGCTTGCTAAAGTACGCCTGTGGACCGTCGATGAATATCACCACATGACTGCTGTTGGTGTCCTTGCCCCTGAAGAGCAGGTTGAATTGATTGAGGGACAAATTATCCCGATGGCAGCTAAAAATCCTCCTTATGCAGCAACTAACCTCTGTGCGGCTGATCACTTCAGACAAGTCCTCATAGGGCAAGCTTTGGTAAGGATTCAAGATCCCATTCGACTGAGTGAGTATTCTGAACCCGAACCAGATATTGCGATTGTCCGGCTAGATTCTCGAAAATATATTGATCACCACCCCGCTCCAACAGAAATCTTCTTGCTGATCGAAGTTGCAGACACAACGCTAGCATTTGATCGCGGACAGAAAGCGAACCTCTATGCGAAAGCGGGGATCGCCGATTACTGGATTCTGGACGTGAACGATCGTCAGGTCTATGTCTTGCGTGCACCAACGCCTGAAGGTTATCAGCAGGAAACGGTGTTTGGCTCGGATGCAGTACTGGCTCCACTTGCCTTTCCAGGGGTAGACGTTTCGCTCCAGCAGCTCTTTCCTTAGCGATCGCTTCTCTTAGCGATCGGTCTTCTTGTATGTGACAAACCCATCACAGCAAAACACATTATCAGCGTTTGAATCGGTTAGCCAGTCAGTAATAATCTGCGTCATGATGAAGAGACGAATGCTTTTAGAAGCCAGTGCCACGATCGTCGGCGTAACCTGGTTATCACACTATCTATCTGGACGCTATCTATTGGGGAAATCGCAGAGCATGACAGCTACAAATCACGACTTTGAAATTAAAAAAACAGATGACGAGTGGCGGGAAATCCTTACACCAGAGCAATTTCGAGTTTTGCGTCAGCACGGTACCGAACGCGCCCGCACCAGCCCCCTCGATAAACAATACGACAAAGGCACCTATGCTTGTGCAGGCTGTGGTTTGCCCCTATTTGTCTCAGACACAAAGTTCGATAGTGGTACGGGTTGGCCCAGTTTCTTTAAGCCGATTGATGGCGCGATCGAAACAACCGTTGATAAATCACTGTTTATGACCCGCGTTGAAACTCATTGCAGTCGCTGTGGTGGGCATTTGGGTCATGTGTTTAACGATGGACCGGCACCCACTGGTCAACGCTACTGCATGAATGGCGTTTCACTTAAATTCATTCCAGGCTAGCGTGCTATTAATTTTTGAGAAGTTAAAACCCCTCTCAAATAACTGCTTATACCTTTGATGCGCCCTACCGTTTGGCAGGGCGCATCAGTTTGTTTCAGTAAATATGTTGTCAATTCGCGAGCGCGTTTGGACACATCAGAAGCACAGAGGCTTGCCAAACTAGTGTACTCGTGCAGTCAGCATCTCTTTGAACTTAGCGCCTTTTGAGAGTAGGAAAAGGTACTGCGTTCGTCACTGAGATGCCGACCCAGCAAGCCCTTTCCAGCCGTGACCATCCTACCCCTTCAGAGTTATAGCAGTCGAAGAGAACGGCAGGATAGGCGTAAACCTTGAAACGACCTTTGAGCAAGGGCTTCTATTTATCCCTCATCCTTCATCCTTTTGCTATAAACCAAATCAAGTTGAGCCACAGTCCTCCTACCGTCCTCCTACACCTGTAGTGCCACCAGTACCTGTAGCGCCACCAGTAGGCGTAACAGATGGAGCCGTTGATGCTCCTGGTATTAATGCTCCTGGTGTAGTTGTTGGACGCGTATTAGTCGGTGTCGTGGTTGAGCCAGGTCGTAAGCTACCTGGAGTGACACCTGGCGTGTTTAACGTGCTGCCCGGTGCATTCAAGGTGCCATTGGTCGAATTGTTCGGTGTGATGATCACGGTTGAGGGCGTTGTTGCACCACCAGTTGCTGCACCGCCAGTTGAAAGACCAGAAGGAACTGTCCCTGCTGGCGTTGTTACAGACGTGCCATAAGATGGCGTTACAATCCCATAGGAGCCAGTTGGAGCCGTGACGTTACCACCCGATGTACCCGTGGGAGACACAGTTCCTGAGGGTGCAGAGATTATGCCATTGTTAGTGCCATTGATGCCGCCCGATGGAGAGGCATTGCGATCGGGAACTACGTCAGATGGCGTTCTTGTATTACCCGGAGGTACGGTAGGAGTTACTCCCGTTGTAGGAGCCGCTGGCGTGACTCCCGTTGTAGGGCTTGCTGGAGTTACGCCTGTTGTAGGGCTTGCTGGAGTGACTGCCGTCTGAGCCAACACTTGTGAAGCAGGCAGTGCAGCCAAAGAAACTGCACCCACTGCACCTGCTAGATAAATCAAAGACGTTAATCGTTGCATCTGGGTTAGTCCTGCGTATGCTCTACACCTTTTAGACTAAAAGCGATCGCATTTAAAACCACCCATCTTTGGTCGTACCAAACCTGTAATCGTGCTCTATCTATGCATAGATGTCCGTGAAGCAATGTAGTCCTCAAGCTGTATTGACTTTCTTACTGCTAGTACTAAAAGCGCCACGTTAGATAGAGGTTCTGCACTACGATTATGCGTATCGTCAAAGTTATGAAGCAATTGCAGCAGGAGAATCTTAATGGCTGATTCGTTCAAAAAAGGTGATCGAGTTGAATGGAAAAGCGCTCAGGGAACCGTTAAAGGAGTTGTGAAGCGCAAGCTAACAGAGCCAACGGACATTAAAGGGCATCATGTCGCTGCCTCAGATGACAACCCTGAATATCTAGTTGAGAGCGATCACACTGGAAAAGAAGCTGCCCATAAGCCCGAAGCGCTTAAGCTGATCGAATAACGCTGCTTTCGCTGCCATCAACGATTCCGTTCTCAGCATGAACTACAATTTATTATTGACGACAACTCTCAGGTGAAACTCTCTGACTGAGGTCTCAATGGAAATTGGAGCGCAGCTAAAACGGCAGCGAATTAAGCACATTGTTAGCAGTTACCAGCTAGATGGCGACGAAACAGAGGCGTTTGATCGCGCCTTAGAGCTGTTGCTTAATTACTATCCCCTACCTCTAATCGAGCTGGCTCTCGTCGAAACTTTAGTCGATAGCTGGCTCCAGATACCGCTACTACGCGGCTGCAAATTTCTTGACAAGGCGCATGAGCAGCTTCAAGCCTGGGAAAACCAGACCTTGCAACAAGACTCAGTGGCACCACCCTGCACTAGCGCCATCTCACCCGAGCAATTTCAGCAGATTACCGGGCTTGACCCTGCGCCTATCTATGGTGCTGACCAGCCAGTATCCCCGCCACCCATCCACTCCTGAGGCAGCAACTTTGGCGTGTATGTAGCGCCATGTGATAGAAGTCACTCAAAGCACTTAAATTGATCACCAAACGCAGCAAGATTTATCACATTTAACCCGCCTGTCTGTCACCAGAGCGCGAAGAAAAATGCTTGATACTAAGAACATCGCGTTCTGTAGAGCCATCATGGTTAAGATTCTTCCACTGCCCTGCGCTATTTCTGAACTGTTTGCCCAAGTCAGTGCCTCTGGCAAAATCACGATCGCTGATCGCTATGGCATTTTGGCAGTGTTGCTGTATGAACCTACCTGCGAAGAAGACCTCTACTGTATTGATCGCATCCTGTATGCCCTACGCAAAGGACGGGTGCAGTTGACTCATGAGCTTTCAGCCCTTCCCTAGGTGGTAGCCGTAGTAATGACTATGCAGAAAGTGCTTACCAGGGGAAACGATCCATAACGGTTGAGCGCTAGAGGTATAGCTTTTTGACGATCTTCTAACGATAATGAAATTGCTGCGAATCGCTTAGTAGCTAGCTACAATCCATCAGGGTGAATGTCACTCAGTGGCTAATAAGCAATGCAACGATGCTGATCATGTAGGGAGCAGACAAAATTTTCAGCACACAACAGCGCGAAGGGGTGCGATCGCGGTTTACTGGAAGAGTAACGACACCGCTTGCGCTCAGTTGTAGTCGACTCCCACTCATTCAACAGTTTGCAATGAAAGCAATTCCTTCAGTTCTTTTTGCCTCTCTTGCCGTCTTCGGTGTTACTACGTCTTCAGCCGTCAAACCTGATGACATGGCTAAACTAATTAACGATCGAGCCTGCGTAGGCTGTGATTTAGCGGGAGCCAATCTGTACAGCTACGACTTGCAGGGCGCAGATCTTAGCAATGCCAATCTTGCAGAAACCGCTTTCCAGGGTTCTAATTTGGGCTTCGCCACATTGACCAACGCTAATCTGGAGCAAGCAAACCTGGCATTGGTGAAGCTGAACGGGGCTGATTTAAGGGGAGCAAAGCTTGCTAAGGCAAGTTTGTACAGCGCTGATTTGGCAGGAGCCGATTTGACAGGAGCCGATCTGAGCAACGCTAACCTAGAAGGAGCTAATCTGCGTGGTGCGATTTTAGAAGGCGCAAATTTGCAAAAGGCAAACTTACTGCGGGCAAGAATGGCAGGAGCAACGTTGACAGATGCAAAATTTGACGGTGCCAGAATGCCCGATGGTCAGGAATTCAAAGTTGGTGGCAACGCAAGTACATTACAGCAGCCAGCGCAAAGACCGTTATCAAGGTAATTTCGGCGCGTTGAGCCTATGCTGTGGCACGTTGAGATGAATACTGTCAGTGCGATTTTAGCCATGCTCCTAAGCTAAAGCCTGGATGGGCTGGTTGTTGGAAAGCCCAAAAGCAGCATGGACAAGCCGCAACGCTGTCACGCCATCTTCTTTCGCCACGACACAGCTAATCTTAATTTCAGACGTGGCAATCATTTGAATATTAATCTGGTGCTGGGCTAACGCTTCAAACATCCGGGCGGCTGTCCCAGGATGATGCACCATACCAGAACCGACGACGCTGACCTTAGCAATTTCACGATCGACCACAATTTCACCGCAGCCCAATTGAGAAGCCGCTTTCTCCAATACGGTACACGCAGTCTCTGCATCCAACTTGCTAACCGTGAAAGCAATATCACGAGTCGTAATACCATTGATGACTCGACAGCGCTGCGATTGAATAATCATATCGACACTGACGTTTTGCTGTGCCAAAAGCTGAAACAGTTCGGCTGCCATGCCTGGACGATCGGGAATATGACGAATCGCCAAACGTGCTTGGTCAAGGTCAAGAGCAACGCCGCGAACTGGGGGAGTGGCAGTGACGGTAGTGCACTCTTCTACAGGCTGATAGCTGATAGCTGACTGCTGACTGCTAACAGATGATTGGCTCACGCTAAATGCCTCACAAAGTGCTGCGATCGCCCTATCACAGTCCACTTCATCCACAACGCAACTGACCTTCACTTCAGAAGTTGAAATCATGCGGATGTTTACGCCTGCACTTGCGAGAGTGGCAAACATTTGTGCCGCTACACCAGGACGACCAATCATGCCTGCGCCCGCGATCGAGACTTTGGCAATCTGCTGTTCGACTAACACTTCGGCATCACCATCCGGGTGCGTCACGCCTGCACTCAAAGCAGGAAGAATGGCATTGGCAACCGCTTCCGCTTGTTTCAGGGAGCTTTTGGTCACCGTAAAGGCAATGTCGTTGGTGTTGCTTTCGTGAATGGATTGGATGATCAAATCAACATCCAGGTTTTGGGCAGCAATGTTACCAAAGAGACGGGCAGCAACACCAGGACGATCGGGCACGCGCAACAGCGACACCTTTGCCTGATCGGTATCAAACTCGACACCATCAACGGGATGCACCAGTTCTAACCCTTCTAGCGATCGCGCCTGCGGGAGCGGAGACACAACCCAGGTGCCTGGTTCTGCCGTCCAGCTCGATCGCACAACGAGTGGCATGCCATAGTTACGGGCAATTTCGACGGCGCGCGGGTGTAGCACCTTTGCGCCCAGGCTAGCCAGCTCTAGCATTTCGTCGCACGTGATCTGTGCCATCAGTTGGGCATCGGGCACCAGACGCGGATCGGTGGTCAAGATACCTGGCACATCAGTATAAATTTCGCAGAAACTCGCGTGCAAAGCTGCTGCCAATGCCACCGCAGACGTATCGGAGCCGCCTCGTCCCAGCGTTGTGATTTCCAAATCGTCGCTATCAGAAACGCCTTGAAAGCCTGCAACAACGACAACCTTGCCTTCTTTAAGATGGCGTTCTAGCCGCTCGGTCTTAATTTGCAAAATGCGGGCACGGCTATGTTCTGCTTCGGTAACAATGCCAACCTGTGCGCCAGTCAGAGAAATTGCAGGCTGTCCCAGTGCTTGCAACGCCATGCTAAGAAGGGCGATCGACACCTGTTCGCCAGTCGATAGCAGCATATCCATTTCTCGCCGACTAGGGTTGGGGGCGATCTCGTTGGCAAGCTTCACCAAGCCATCTGTTGTCTTGCCCATCGCTGAGACAACCACCACAAGCGAATTTCCTGCCTTAACCGACTGTACAACCCGTTGAGCCACTGCCTGAATACGCTCGACAGATCCAACCGACGTGCCACCATACTTCTGAACAATTAATGCCATAACCTGATTCCACCTTGCCGCGAGAGGAGAGTCCCACAGCCCTTACATCGATCGCGCCAGCAATGAGAGCCTGATCAGAGTATATAGGTGAGGCGCGAGGAGTGAGGCGGAAAGGCTAAGGGATAAAGGATGAAGTATAAAAAATTAGCCTTTGTCTTCTGCCCTTTGTCTTCTGCCCTTTGTCTTCTGCCCTTTGTCTTCTGCCCTTTGCCTTCTGCCCTTTGCCTTTTACCTTTTACCTTCTGCCTGATACGCTGCTATTAGGTCTGTAGAAGGAATGCCATTGTGAACCAACCACGTGTGCTTTGCCTCGGTGAGGTGTTGTACGACTTTTTAGCAGACCAGCCAGGGCTGCCACTAGAAGCAGTGGAATCCTGGACGCCCTATCCTGGTGGCGCACCAGCTAACGTTGCTTGCGGTCTGGCGAAGCTGGGTACACCCACTGGGTTCATCGGCTGTGTTGGGCAAGATGACTTGGGTACCGCGTTGGTAGAACTGATGCAAACGATCGGTGTCGATGGCACCGGCATCCAGCGGCATCCCACAGCACCCACTCGCGCTGTCTATGTGGTGCGATCGCTCACAGGTGATCGGACGTTTGCAGGCTTTGGCAAGTACGATACAGCCGCGTTTGCCGATACCCATCTTCAAGCTGACCAGCTACCGATCGCTCAGTTTGAAACAGCAGATTTTCTCGTCTTAGGCACGTTAGAGCTAGCCTATCCTGACAGTCGAGCGGCGATCGAGCGCGCCTTACAATTTGCCAACCAGCACTTTGTCAAAATTTTGGTCGATGTCAACTGGCGACCCGTCTTCTGGAGCGATGAAGCCACAGCTCTGCCGCTTATTCACGAGCTAATCCGCCAAGCCGATTTTCTCAAGCTTTCTGAAGAAGAAGCGCTCTGGCTTTACGAGACGGATGATCCCGGTGTGATTGCTCATCGCCTCGGCAGCGTTGAAGGCGTTCTGGTAACCGCAGGCGAAAAGGGCTGTGCTTACTGTTTAGGTGGCAACGAGGGTAGAATCCCTGCCTTTGACATTGAAGTAGAAGATACGACTGGCGCGGGTGATAGCTTTGTTGCAGGGCTATTACATCAACTCTGTCAGCACGATCTTCAAACCCTAGCTGATCCCACTGTGGTGAAACGCATTGTCAGCTATGCCAGCGCGATGGGTGCCCTAACGACTACCCGACCGGGCGCGATCGCTGCTCAACCCACCGCCGCCGAAATCGAAGCGTTTCTTTATCTACAACAGCAACCGGGTTAGAAGGTAAAAGGCAAAAGGTAAAAGGCAAAAGGTAAAAGGCAAAAGAGGTAAGCTGTTACGCAGTTAAATTTTTAGGGCGATCTAAGCCAGAGAAGTGTTTCAGCTTCCTAAATACCCAGTTTGAATGATGAACAGCTCAGTCCTATTCGTCACCTATTTTCTTTGCTTTTTTCAAAGACCTTTATCGTAAAAGATCAGGATTCGTTTTTACTTTTACCTTTTGCCTTTTACCTTTCTTCCTATGCCAGCCGAAATTGAGCGCAAATTCCTCGTTAAGGGCGACGCATGGCGATCGCTGGCAACAGGCGTTGCCTACCGTCAAGGCTATATTGCCTCAACTGCAGAACGTACGGTGCGGGTACGAGTCGTCGGAGAGCAAGGTTACTTAACGATCAAAGGGGCAACAATCGGCATCTCACGTGCAGAGTTTGAGTATCCGATCCCATTAGACGATGCACTCGAACTACTAAAGACGCTGTGCGATCCACCGTTGATCCAAAAGCAACGGTACAAAATTGAGTATGCAGGCTTGCTTTGGGAAGTGGATGAATTTGAAGGCGACAATCAAGGGCTGATTATTGCAGAGGTAGAACTGACAGACGCAAAGCAGACGATCGCGCTGCCGGATTGGATCGATTGCGAAGTCTCCGACGATCCTCGCTACTTCAATGCCAACCTAGCAAAGCATCCGTTTAGCCTGTGGAAGGAGTTTTGAGCCTTTCTCCCCCTGTTCCTTCTGCCTCCTGCCTTCTGCCTCTTTCAAACCTTTAGTGCCTTCCTAATTTCTGCCACGATCGCAGCTGGAGATTGGTCAATGTCAATCACAAGTGCATCGTCAGGTTCTTCCAGCGTATCGAACTGACTTTGCAGCAGGTCTGCTTTCATGTAATGCCCCTGCCGCTGCTGCAAGCGCTGTTGCACCAATGCAAAGGAACCTTTGAGGTAGACCTGCTTTATTGGCGCTGCCTGACAAAGACGTTGGCGATACTCGGCCTTAAGCGCCGAACACGCAAGAATGGTGTGGATGCCTGCTTTTTGCCACTCTGCGATCGCCTGCTGCATTGCCAACAACCACGGCAGTCGATCGGCATCGCTTAACGGCATACCATGACGCATCTTTGCGATATTGGCGGCTGGATGAAAACTGTCAGCATCTTGGAACTGCCAGTGCAAAGTAGCGGCTAGCAATGCACCGATCGTCGTTTTACCAGAACCAGACACGCCCATGACCAGAATAATCATTGCTGGAGCAATATTACACCAAGAACCATTATTCCATGTATGATAAGAACGGTATTCCTAGTTGCTTAGTGTAGATTTGCGACTGTGACTATGCTAGTCTTTGCAAATCTCGTTCACACCTACCTAAATTTTAGCTGCACGGCTGCTGCTTACCCCTCATGACTGCAACGTCTTCGTATCACACTCCAAACTGGCGCAAGTGGCTCGGCATAGTTGGACGACTTCCTTGGATCTGGATTCTGCCAACAGCCTATCTTTTCTTCATGCTGTTTCTGCCGACGATCGCCCTTTTTATCAAGGCGGGCACTGAAGGACCAGAACGCTTTTGGAACATTGCCACCAGTGATATCGCCCTGGATGCTTATAGGGTAACTTTTGGCATCGCGCTGATCACAGCGTTCATCAATGGAGTCTTTGGGCTGCTGATCGCCTGGGTGCTAGTGCGCTATCAGTTTCCTTTCAAGCGCATCATTGATGCAGCAGTTGACCTACCGTTTGCCCTGCCAACATCAGTAGCAGGTGTAACCTTAGCAACGGTATACAGCGAAAACGGCTGGATTGGTTCCTTGTTCGCACCATTAGGCATCAAACTAGCCTTTACCCAATGGGGCGTAGCGCTTGCTATGTTGCTCATTTCCCTGCCCTTCGTTGTACGGACGGTGCAGCCAGTCCTCACCGATTTAGAGAAAGAAGTTGAAGAAGCTGCCTGGTGTTTAGGGGCAAGTAAATTTCAAACCTTTTGGCGAGTCATCCTGCCAAGCATCCTGCCTGCAACGTTAACTGGGATCGCACTCGGCTTTTCGCGCGCGGTTGGGGAGTATGGCTCAGTTGTGGTTGTCTCATCCAACACACCCTATAAAGACTTGATCGCGCCTGTGTTAATCTTTCAGCGATTAGAGCAGTATGACTATTCGGGTGCTACCGTCATTGGCGCTGTGCTGTTAAGCCTTTCACTGTTATTGCTCGTTCTAATTAATCTTTTGCAAGCATGGGGGCGTAGATATGGCTAGTCTTGGACCATCACTAGGAGCTACGTCGACATCGACGCCAGTTGAGATCAAGAAGCGTGACTGGACGAAAATTGGGTTAATTACAGTCGTGGTACTGTACCTCGCTCTCATTCTTTTCATTCCTGCGCTGAATGTGTTTGTGCAAGCCTTTAGCAGAGGTGTTGGACCCTTCCTTAAGAATCTGACTGAGCCAACATTTTTGAATGCAGTCAAGCTGACATTTATCATTGCCGCGATCGCAGTGCCAGTTAACACAGTCTTTGGGCTATGTGTTGCCTGGGTCATTGCCCGCAAGCGTTTTCCGGGTCGTGCCCTTGTTATCAGCATTCTCGACGTGCCCTTCTCTGTTTCTCCAGTGGTCGCTGGGTTAATGATCGTGCTGCTTTATGGGCGCAACGGTTGGTTCGGTCCCTTGTTAGAAGCTAATAACATTAGGATCATCTTCGCACTACCGGGCATGATCCTTGCTACTGCATTCGTCACCTTGCCCTTTGTGGCACGTGAAGTCATTCCAGTACTTGAAGAACTCGGGAGTGATCAAGAAGAAGCAGCTAAGACTCTCGGTGCTAATAGCTGGCAGATTTTTTGGCGTGTCATTCTACCAAGCATTCGCTGGGGCTTACTATACGGCGTGCTGCTCACTAACGCTAGAGCAATGGGCGAATTTGGTGCCGTCTCGGTTGTCTCTGGCAACATTGGTAGCAAGACCCAAACCCTACCATTGTTTGTAGAAGAGGCATACAAGCAATACCAGACCGAATCCTCTTATTCTGCGGCTGTTTTACTAGCATTGTTAGCGGTTGTTACCCTCGTCTTAAAAGAAATTTTAGAACGCAAAACGCGCATTGAAGACGTCGATAAGGAGGCTTAAATGGCTAACGGCAGTCTCTCTGAAGAGTCACTGGCAACACCACAACAGACTGTTGCCTCAGTTGGTGGTGACGAGGATGACCCTCGTCCAACGCATACCCGCATTCGACTTCGGATTCCCAAAAACTATCATGATGAGCCTGTCATTTCGCGGTTGATCTCTCACTATGGGCTGACCGTCAATATTACGGCAGCATTGCTAGGAGCAAATGCCAGAGATGATGGTTGGTTTGATCTAGATCTTCATGGTACAAATCAGCAAATTCGCAGTGCCCTTCTCTACTTCAACGAGCTTGACTTAGAAACGTGGCACGACGACACCGAAGACCAAAGCGATGGTTGGTAGTTGATTTAAGGTTGCAATCTCAGCAGAGGTTGAATGATCAGCTCAGTACTTCCAGGGCACTCATTACTTCTAAGTTGATGTGCTCAGTAGCAAAAAGCCTAAGCAGTTTCTGTATGGCTTACACTCTGTTACCGCTTCAACCTGTCAAGCCGTAGGACAGTTTAAAGAATGTCCAATACTGAGATGCAAGAGTGCTTAGTTTTACACTTTAATAACAGAAGACATTGAAGCATGATGCCTCTACTAAGGCATTGGCAGCATTTTATACGAGTCGAATTTAACATTATTAGTGGATTCAATTGCTAAGGGCGACGAGTTCGCCTTAACAGCCTTTGATGTCTCCCCCAGCTTTCTGCAACTGGTATCAGAATGGGTTATCTACTTAGCACGACAATCGAGGTATGCGCAGCACAATGAAGCTTACACTTGACACGACACAAGCGAATGCTAGTCAAATGAAGCGGCTTAAAACGTTAATGGCGCTGCTAAAGAAAGCACAAGCCTTTCAAAACACGACTGTTCGAGTTGTTCATCATTACACGCGGCAAGAATGGGAGCGTGATTTTACGTTTGAATCACTCGACGGTAGTAAGCAATGTTACCTGCGCGGTCATGGAGGCATGATCCAACAGGGCGACTATATGGTGGTACAAAGTGGCTCTGACATCGTTCGTTATCAGATAGATGAGATTGACTATGACACTCATGCATCCAATGGTTGGTTAGCGCTCTTGCATCCTTGCTACCAGCAGGTCGCTGATTACCGCTTTCGGATGCAATCCGCTGACCTATCCTTCACTACCTCAGTCTAGTAGGGGCAAACGTTCACTGAAAATTGTGATCTTCATCGGTTCAGAACCTAGCGTTCACGTTGCGGTGGCATTTTAATGAAAAAGGGGCGTCTAGGCGCCCCTTTTTCATTCGTATCCATCCATTAATGGCTTATGCCATGCTGTTTTCGATCGCCCAACGAGCCAGTTCAGTACGGTTGTGCAACCCCGTTTTACCAAGCATATTGCTGACGTGGCTTTCAATTGTGCGCTGGCTAACGTTTAGCTCATCAGCAATTTCACGATTTGCCATCCCTCGCGCCACAAACTGCACTACCCGAAGTTCTGTAGGAGTCAGCTCAACATCAAACGGCACCTGAATTTTTGGTCCGCTATCGTTCCCTTTACCGGGGCGATCGGCAATGCGTGCAGCCTGCTTGAGAGACGATTCCACCTGGGCAACCAGTTCTTCAGGTTCAAACGGTTTGACCATGTAAACATCTGCTCCCGTATTAAGCCCTTTGACCCGATCCTGGCTCTGACCTTTTGCAGACAGAAACAGCACGGGAACCCAACTGGTACGGGGATCTTCTCGAACGTGTTTGACGAGTGAATAACCATCCATCTCAGGCATCATCACGTCGCAGATGATCATGTCTGGGATTTCGCGCTCTAGTACTTCTAGCGCTTCACGCCCATTCTCGGCAGTGACGACTTCATAGCCCCGAAACTCCAGGTAGTCCTTGACGAGCAGGATTAGATTAGGGTCATCGTCAATCAGCAGCAGTCGCCTATGATTGCCCACGCTGGTTTCCTTCATGCTGTGCTACTCACTATTCCTGGGTCACTATCGTTGCTATTGACAAGCTTTACAGACTATACAGACAGATTCCCTGAACATGCTACAAAATGTTGAAACAATGATGAATGCTTAACAAACCACCATGTTTTCCAGCCTTTCCTTTAGAAAACATTATTGTAAACAGCATTAGAGAATTCACTGAAATCTCAATAAATCTAAATACTGAACGGATTTGGGAACAGACGGTCTTCTAAACCAATCTTTCCCTGTGTCATTATATAGCCTCACTGAAAAGAAAGCCTTTCATCATAATGAGAGCCGGAGACTACAGTAAACGTTGTAGCACCGGGACCTTACCAGGACGATCGCGGTTAAGCCTCTGCTAACTCTAATTATGACCGATGCTTAGATTACAAAGGTAAAGTTCTTGAGTCAGTTGGGAGTGCTGGAGACAGAACGATCGTATGACCCTCAGTTTACTTGAAGCGCTTCAGGTTAATAGGGTTCTCATGCACACACTAATTGTTTACGATTCACGGGTCACTTTGCGACTTGCTTGCCCCTGCTTGTTTTTCTGGCGGATGTTCTATTGAGCGAACGTCTAGATCGTTCCTATCCAGACCATTAACATCTGGAGAGGGAGCATCCGACGAGCCAGGAATTGGTGAGCGCACTTTAGGCAGCGGATGCACTAGAAAGGCATAGTCTTGCACAATCTGGTTGCCCAGCAAATGTTCCTGGATGATGCGTTCAATGATGGGTGGTGTAGCGCTGTGATACCAGACTCCGTCGGGATACACCACCAGAATGGGACCTTGCACACAAACACGCAGACAGTTTGCTTTTGTCCGAAAAATACACTCGGGCGCACCTTCAGTCGGTCGATCGAGGTTTAAGGCTTTTAAACGGTTTTTGAGGTAGTCCCAAGCCTCGATACCAACATCTTTGGCGCAGCATTTTGGCTTTGTCTGGTCAGCGCAAAGAAAAACGTGGCGTTGAATGCGAGGTAGCCCTAAGGCTTGCACACAAGCCGCTAAAGTATCGGCGGTAGTGGCGGTAGTAGTCGTTGAGTCAGTCTCTGATGGCGAAAGTGGAGATTGAGCATTCATGGACAGCAGGGCAATTTTGGCAAAACGGTAAGCCGGACGTATTAGAGGGCAATATTGTGGTGTTAGGCTTCCAATCTAATCTAAAGCCCAATCGACTCTAACGCTTAGATGACCCACTCTGATTTTCCAGCACAACCTTCAAAGGAATCTGCAGGCACCAGTGCTAATAAGACGGCTCAAGGAAACCTGCTAGGTTTATTGACAGCCGCTTTTTACAGCCTTTTCACACTGCTGCCCAACAGCAATAGCCTCATGGTCGCCTGGCCGTGGGTGTTTATCTGGCAGGTAGGGCTGCTGTGTCCAGTGCTCTGGCTACTAGGGCTACTGTGGCAAAAACGACTGCGCTGGTTAGGTGCTGGTTTTGATTGGGTGGTAGGGCTGCTGCTTGTAGGCTTGATCATTTCAGCAGGGTTGGCACCCTTTCCGATGCAAGCGCGCTGGTATAGTTGGGCAGTATTTTGCTTTCTTGCGGCGCTGTATGCGCTGAGTACCTGGTTAAGTGTGCCAGAGCGCCGATCGCGCTTACTGGTTGCACAGGGGTACTTGAGCCTGGCGTTTATCGTCGTTAGTTTGGCGCTTTGGGTCAACACAACGCTGTTACCAGAACTGGCACACTTGCAAGCATGGCAGGCATATGGCGTGCGGCTGCCCTTTGATTTTGCGATCGTGGAGCTACGCAACTGGGCACCTGTCGGACACCAAAATTATGTGGCAGGCTACCTGGTGCTGGCGCTGCCGTTGTTATTGGGCTTAGGCATAGTACAGGCTGGATGGCGGCGATCTCTGTGGCTGGTTGGATTTGGGCTGGGCTTGCTTGACCTCTATACCACCAGTTCGCGAGGCGGCTGGCTAGGACTGTTAGCGATAGCCATTGTGACCTTCGGGGCTTTGTTGTGGCGTAAGCGGTTGTCTCGCCGTTGGCTGGGCGCGATCGGACTTGCAAGTGTAGTATTACTGGCGCTTCTGGCACTAACCAACAACCGCTTGCGGCTGCTATTTGCGGGTGTTTTGAGTGGGCAAGCGGGCGGTGAACTCGCGTATCGGCTCATTATGGTTGCAACAGGCTGGTCAATGGGCTGGAGCCGCCCCTTTACAGGGGTGGGACCCGGAGGAGTGCCGCTGCTGTTTCAACTACATCGTCCGGGGTGGGCAGGGCAGCAGGCAGAATGGGCGTATCAACTACACAGTACTCCGGTGCACCTGTGGGCAGAATTAGGACTGTGGGCAGTGGTAGTTGGTGTCGGTACGATCGCGTTACTGATCTGGTGCACCATTAAGTGGTTGCGTGCGATTGCGGTACCTACCGGCACAGCAGCGCAAACGCCATCAATACTCATTGGCTGCCTTTTTAGTAGTCTGCTGGGCTATGGCATTGTTAGCCTAACGGATTACCAGCTTGACAACATTTGCATCAGCGGCACGCTTGTAGTATTTTTAGCCGTCTTGACAGCAGAATTTCGCGATCGCCCTGATAGTGGGTTGAGAGCAGCCGACGATCGCCAGCTTATTGAGCTAACCGCCGCTACATCCAATCCTCTTACGCCGCTACGTCTGCATCCGGTGCCGTTTCTGCCCCTTATGGGGGTTGGCATTCTTATGGCAGCAATCATCTGGTTAATACCTGTCCATCGCGCTTGGTTGCTGTCCAGCCAAGGGTTTGCTGCACTCAGTCGAAATGATGTTGCCACGTTTGTTGATCGTTTAAAGCAGTCACATCAGCTAGCAAGCTGGGAACCGTACTATGCCTACGAACTAGGTTGGAATCTAGGCAACCTAGGGCTGCAAGCTAGTAACCCACCGCAGCAGCAAGCACTGATCCAGGACGGTATTGCGTGGCTGAAGCTGGGCAATCAAAGTGCACCAAACCAGGAATTTGGCACAACTAACCTGGCATGGCTGTTGCTAAACCGGGAGCCAAAAGCAGCTAGCCAAGCCTTTGCTCGATCAACGCAGTTGATTCCAGCCAAACGGGGCGTTTTTTACGGGTTAGGACTGAGCTTGCTGGCACAGAAAGAGGCAGAGCTGGCAATCGACGCTATTACCCTAGAAGCTGTGCGCGATCCCATTTTGCTGACCAGCCCGATCTGGAGACTACCAGGGCTACAGTCTTTGTACGAGCCAGTTGTCCGTCGCGTTGAGAGTACCTTGACCACACTGCTCGAAGCGTCTCCTAGCCCTGCACTAGCAGCGCAGTTACACCAGATCCGGGGCGGCTTACGCTGGTGGCAGGGAAACATTGTTGGAGCGCGTACCGATTTGACAACCTACGGTACGGCGCTGAGTCGCGTTGTCCTCGACCTGGCTAAGAAACAAACTATCGCGCCCTCCTTTCTGGCAGACAGTAGCACTGGATCAGCGACAAGTCGAAGTGGAGCGCTAGCGATCGCGGCATGGCTTGACCCAGCAAAACGGCAGACCTTGCTCCAGCAGGCATGGATTGTTGCCACTCATACTGATCCACCGCCCAAAATTATAGCTGAACTAACAGCGACAATGGCGCGTTCATCGACCTTTGACCAGTGGCTGAAACAAAATGCGCCCAGTCAAACGTATCGGCGTGAACGGGCAGGGTTTGGTGTCCTCAGCCGCCATATTGATGGTTCGATTCCAGTTGATTTCCTGACCGTTGTCGACAATGTGGCGATCGCCCAATTTTGCAAAGATTTGATCCCGTCTTTTGATTACGCGCCGGAACTAGATACTGCCTTGCAACCCCGTCGTGATGCATTGGTGCAAAAGGTTTTGAAATGAGTAAGGAATCACAGAAAAAGCAAAAGAGATAACGCCTTCTGCAAGCAGCAGACATTCAATCAAGGCACCAACGCTTTCTGCTTTCTGCTGCTAGCCGTCCTCGGAACTATTTACGGCGCTGCACGGTCACTGATGACGGGAACGGGGGCAAAACGCATACTACTTTGTTTCTAAAAATTTGTATGCGATCGCCCGGATTTAGCGCCAACAAAAAACGCCAATGTGCTGTGAGAGTACGGTCACTGTCAGTCGAATGACTGTTTAAGGTGACGGCTTGATCTCATGGGTGAATTAGATGTTTGCATCAAACGATAGCAGCGTTCAACGTCTATGTTTGAGTTCAAATATGGTCTTATAACAGTTGCGATCGGCTACATTTAGCGTACGTTTCCATGCCCCCTTTTTTGCGATGACTCCACGTTGTCGTAATTTTACAAATCGCGGCGGATGCATCAGAATGGGTAGGCAAACAAACGTCATAGAGTTTAGCCGCCTCATTCACCTGGGTTAAGCCCGCAATCCAGTTCCCTGTAAACCCTTTGCCGTTTTAGTGCTAGGAGCAATTTATGAAATCATTGGTTCGTTGGAGTGCAGCCGCTGGGCTAGTTGGAAGCGCTCTTGTTGGGTCGTTCTTGGCAGGCACCATGCAGGTGCTTGCGCTTCCTCAAGAGCAAATTATCCAGAAGCTTCGCCCCGTTCCTGTCTTTACAATTGCCGACTCGCAGGGTGCGCCCCTAGTTGCGTCTCCTCCTAGTGGTCAGAAAGGACGAGCCGTGGCAGGTGTCTTCATTAGCCAGAAAGATGCACAGGATTTTTTGAACAATCTAAAGAGCAAAAAACCCGATCTAGCAAAGAATGTACAGGTAGTGCCTATCTCTCTGGCAGAAGTTTATCAGCTCAACCAGACTAACAAAGGCAAGCCAGAGCAGCTTGACTTTGCTTATGTACCCTCGAAGCAGCAAGTTGACACTGCCGTTTCGCTGTTGAAGCAGCAAGGTGGGCAAACACCACAGCAGTTCAACGGCACACCACTTTTTGTGGCTCGTGGCGGCAAGGATAAGGGCTACTTAACGATTCAGCAGAACGGCAAGCCGATTATTCCCATGTTTTTTAACAAGGAAGAATTGCAGGGTTTACTTGATCGCTTTAAGCAGCAGCAGCCTACGCTAGCGTCCACCATCGATATTCAGGTGCTTAACCTGGAAGGACTGATGGAGGTCTTACAGACAAAGAATGACCCTCAACTAGACCAGATTGTGCTGGTGCCACCACAGCAGTCAATCGACTTTTTGAAGTCAATCACACCACAACGGGGTGCGCCTGCGAATAAGCCTGCTGCTGCACCCGCTCCTGCACCGAAAAAGTAGGCAAGGCAGAGTCATGAGTGAGCCATAGCAAACAGCCGGAAAGAGACGACTCAGAGCAAGTTTTGTCTCAGCTACTCTCATCTCAAGCACTCTCGTCTCAATCAGTGAGGCGAGAGTTTCTTGTGTCTGGGCAGACGCTCTCTGAATGGCGAATGCTGGCACGGCAGGAGGCGATCGCTGCCGATGTTGCGATCGAGGAAGTTGATTGGCTCTTGCAAGATTTGGCTGGACTAGACCGCCCCTCGCTTCAGCTACAGACCTTCAGGGACAAAACAGATCTGCGGCTCAAGCTACCGCTCTCTGAATTGACAGCTCTCTGGCAGCGTCGGCTGAGCGATCGTATTCCCATTCAATACCTTACTGGGATCGCTCCCTGGCGACAGTTTTTGCTTAACGTCTCGCCAGCAGTGCTGATTCCCCGTCCGGAGACGGAATATTTAATTGATTTGGCGATCGCGGCAATCAAAGCTCCGCCCAATTCTCAGTGCCCAACGTCCTTACTCTCCCACGGGCATTGGGCAGACTTAGGCACAGGTAGCGGGGCAATCGCCCTTGGACTGGCAACCGCGTTTCCTGAAGCAGTGATTCATGCCGTCGATTGCAGTGCGGCAGCATTGGCGATCGCCCAGTCCAATGCTCAGCAGTACAACCTGACAGACCGCATCCAGTTTTATGAAGGTTCCTGGCTGCAACCGTTAGAGCAACTTAAAGGCAAGTTAAGCGGTATCGTTGCCAATCCACCCTACATTCCCAGTGCAATGGTGCCAGCATTGCAGCCGGAGGTTGCCCAACACGAACCTCACCTGGCATTAGATGGCGGCAGGGACGGGCTAGACTGCCTGCGGCACCTGATTGCCACAGCACCAGATTATTTACAACCGGGTGGCATCTGGCTTGTAGAAATGATGGCAGGACAGGCGATCGCAGTTGCCGAGCTGTTGCATCAGCAAGGTAGCTACTGCGAGATTCAGATCTATCCCGATCTGGCAGGTATTGACCGTTTTGCCCTGGCGTATCGCGCCTCAGCAGCATAGGGGCGCTAGGAATTGTCTCGCTGCAAGGCGTTAGCGCGATCGGTGGCTGCTCTTTGCAGCGATTCCTTATTCTCTTGCTGGTAGAGACTAGCGGCGGTCTGCAAACTGCGAATAGCGGCACGGCGGTCGTTTAGCGCTTGCTGTGCCAGCCCCAGATTGTAGTAGGCATCGGCATAGTTTGAGTTCAACCGAATCGCTTGATTGTAATCACCAATCGCCTCACGGGTTCTGTTGAGCGCAAACTGCACATTGCCTCGATTGTTGTAAGCACCAGCCAGAATAGGAGCCTGTGGTCTCAGCGCGATCGCCTGGGCATAATCTTGCAATGCAGCGTCATTGTCTCCTTTTTTGGCACGTGCATTTGCCAGGTTGATATGTGCCTGTGCAAAGTTACCGTCCAGTGCTACAGCCTGATTCCCTGCTTCCAGCGCTTTATCGTAATTTTGGCGATCGTAATAGGCGTAGCTCAGGTTGCTATACAACACAGCAGAATTGGGGTCCAGTTTCAGTGCTTGCTCATAGTCTCTAATAGCAGCGCCCGCATCGCCCAGCTTGTGCCGCGCCACCCCACGATTGAGGTAAGCTGTTGCATCATTGGGATTTTTCTCAATCGCCTGGTTGTAATCCTCGATCGCTTCCTTGTTGTAACCTGCCTGTGCTTTTCGTAGACCATCGTTGTTAAAACGCTGTGCCGCCGCAGGATCAGCAGGCGTTTGCCCAAATTTGAACCAATTGGAGCGATTGGTAGACGACAACACTGCTGCTAGTAACCCAACAATGGCTGCTAGCAAAATCGCTGGAATAATCAACGCTTGATAGTTGGAAGCAGACCGTCGAATTCTATCCATGTTTGATTGAGCCTTAGACGGAACAACAGCCGATGCTTCTGACACAGACCGAACTTCTGACATAGACCTGGGAAAGGCTGGGGCAGCTTCTGGACCTAGCAAAGGCTCTGGATGAAGCGATCGCTCTGAGTCGGGCGATCGCTCTGGTTCAGTCAAGTTGAACAACCGTTGCAAGATCGCTTCTCTTGCTCGCGAATCATCGGGCGTTCCTCTGTTAGAAGCGTCTGACGGCAGCGATGGGTCTTCTCTTGGTCGCGAATCGTCTGGTGTTCCCATGTTAGGAGTGTCTGACAGGGACAATGGCTTTGGGCTAGAGGCTGGCGTTTCTGGCAATAGCTTTGTAAAGGATACTAAATCCTTTTCTAGATACTAAATCCTTTTCTAAAGGAAACATTAATTCTTGAGCGGTTATACCATCTTGCTGCTGCACAACTAGCACTCGCACTCCTACATAGTTAGCAGTGGCAAAGTGACGATCACTAACCTGTTTTTCGGTAAAGCGACGGAGTGAGCCATCAACATCAGACGTTAGACTCGCAATAGAACAACCTTATTTTCTCGTAGCCCTTCACTTAATCGCCCATCCTTTCTACCCGAACCTGGCGCGATCGTCACCATGCTCTTAGAGATCTTCGCTACATTGTTGCTCGGCGGTTTGATGTTTCGCTGGGGCATACGCTTAGGGAAGCTGTTGCTACGTAAAGGCGCAACCGCTAATGATTTGTTTAAGGGTAGAACTTCGCTTTCGTTACTCTTTTTAGGGCTTTACATCGCGCTACTTTTGCTGGCATTGAATGTGCCTCAAATGCAGTTTCTACCAATCGAATGGCGTGTCTATGGTATGCGTATTACCTGGACAATTATGCGGGTTGTTCTGCTAGGATTTTGTGGGCTGGCGTACATCGTAAGCTGGCAAACAGCACGTGTACAGGTGATTGCAGTAGCGCTCATCGGTATTCTGGGCGTGACCGGATTTAGCGCTGCGGAAGTCTACTTCCTGGCTCCAATTCACACCTGGCTGCACAACAACCTCCAGGCCAACGGCGTGTTTAAGCAAACATCCATGAGCAGTTGTGCTCCCGCTGCCCTTGCTACTGTGCTGCGGCGCTGGCAGGTTGAGGCAACGGAGTCAAGTGTGGCACAACTGGCAGGCACTAGCCGCTTGGGAACCTCCATGCCGCAGTTAATTGTCGCTGCCCATGAACTAGGGATGGACGGGCTGGAATTGTCACCAACGTGGGAGCAAATGCAGCGGGTTAATCGTCCAGGGGTGCTGGGCGTTTGGTTAATTAGTGGCGGACGGAAGCTGCCTCATGCAGTCGCCTTGCTAAAGATGAACAGTGAACTGGTAGTGATCGGCGATCCAGCCAGCGGCAAAGTCTATATGCTGAATCAGATGCAGTTTGCCAAAATTTGGCGGCAGCAATATGTACCAATTTTTCGGGCAAGCGATCGCAACCTTACGGCAGAACAAGCAGCCGACTACTTACAGCGCCTCGGCTATCTCAGCAAGCCCTCACGAGATCTCAGTCGAGCGCTCCGTCGTTTTCAGACTGCTGTTGGCATTGCAACTACTGGTAGCCTTGATCCGCAGACCGTGCTGCTGTTAACAGGTTCTTTTTTGCAGGGAGTACCAACGCTGGTACCAGGACAGGCATAGCAGTTAACAAAGGTATCATTTTACACAAAGCCTTAGACGGCTCGTTGCAACTAAGTCCCTCTTGGGGATGAGTATTAAGGCTTACTAATACAGCTATATGTTAAGTGTGCGAGAGCGTATTTAACATCTTTAGTGATTGATATAATCCTTTTCCTTAATGAAATTAGAGACTGAGACTTTCTCTCAACGAGAACTATACGTACAGACTGACTATATTCTCGTTGTTGACGATTTGGCAGATAATCGCTTTCTGCTCAAGGCAATCTTGGAAGCTGAAGGCTACAACGTTGAACTGGCTAGTAGCGGTGTGGCAGCGCTTGCACAGGCTGAGGCAGTGCTTCCAAAACTAATGCTGCTTGATGTCATGATGCCTGGAATGAGCGGGTACGAAGTTACACAGCGCGTTCGGCAAAGTACAAAACTTGCTAGCCTACCGGTTGTGCTAATTACAGCTCATGGGCAGGAGAGTGCAAAAGTTGGCAAGGCGGCTGGGGCGAATGACTTTATCTGTAAGCCGTTTGACTTTGACGAGTTGATCAAACGCATTCGGGCTTATGCTGTTTAAGCTTGCAGCTTCACTGAATCTTTAAGGTCATTGAGTTAGTTAAGGCATTAGACCGTTATCAACTTGAACCTTGCGAAGAATGCTGTGAGGTCTAAGTTATGGCTTTCTTGCCACAATCTTAGTTGTGACACCCATCACAGCTAGAGGTGATGCAAATTACGACTTTTGGTCTTATTTATCACGAATGCTACTAAGTAAGGGTGCCATAACTAGTAGTGACCCTACGTTCCAAAGTCGTCATGTCTGGTTCTCTACTAAATAAGGGTAACGCTGCACTCAACGCGATCGCCATCACTATCGCCCTAGCGATTATCTCGGGCTATCTACCGGTTCGACCTGTTTCGATCACGCAAATACAGTTGACGCTGCAAGCTCAGTTGCAGGACAGTCGGCAGTAATGAGGCTGAAAGCTAAAAGCTGAAAGCTAAATTTTTATACTTTATCTCTTTCCCTTTCCTCCTCTCCCCGAACGCTTCACTTCCCCTACTCCTCACTAAACTAAAGGGAAGGCGCTCAAAGGGTAGAAATGGTGCGATTAAAACTATGGCAATGGCTAGCGTTAGGATTGCCGATCGCCAGTATCGTCAGCTTTCTTGTGATCGCAGCAGGGTTTCAAATTCAGCAATGGGGCATTAGCTGGATTTGGGGCGTTGTCGTGTTCATGTTTGCCATCTGGCGATGGCTGCTCGTGCGATGGACCCAGCCGGCGCTGGCGCAAGTACAAGCAGTCGTGGCTGAGGTGACAGAAGAACTAGAGGCAGACACCACAGAAGCCTCAGCCGCACCAACAGGTAGCCCGGCGCGACAGGCAGAGATTGCTATTCAAACGATTCTGGACGAAGCACGCACTGATCCACCGCTTTGGGACGGCTGGACTGAGTTTTGGGCGCGCTGCAAGCAGGTGGTTGAAGCAGTCGCCCATGCTTATTACCCACAGGTGCAGCGTCCACTGCTGCAAATCTATGTACCACAGGCGTATGCGCTCATGCGGGGCACTGTTGACGATATGGATCAGTGGATGCAAAAGCTGTCGCCTGCATTGAACCAGGTGACGATCGGGCAGGCATATCAAGCGTATGAAATTTACCAAAAGCTAGAACCATCCGCACGTAAGCTGTTGGAGGTATGGAACTGGGCGCAGTGGCTTTTGAATCCGGTTGCAGCGCTGGCACGGACTGCAACGCAACGATCAAGCAATCGAGCCACCCAGGAATTACTGGTCAATCTGGGTCAGCTTTTGCGCGAAGCCGCGTTAACGAATCTGGGCAGACAGGCGATCGTCCTTTACGGTGGCATGCCTGCCGCCACCTTAACGCTCCCAAAGACAACCCCAGCCTTGCCCAAAGCAAAGACTCAGACCTTACGCGATATTTTGACTCAGGCAGAACCCGCCGAAGCGGTAGAGCAAAAACCGGTCAACATCTTGCTGGTCGGACGTACCGGAGCCGGGAAGAGCAGTTTGATCAATACCCTCTTTGTCGATCGCCGTGCTGAGGTAGACGTGCTCCCTAGCACCGATCGCGTGCAGGACTATCACTGGCAAGCTGAGGGAGGCGAGTCGCTGACGCTATGGGATACTCCGGGCTACGAGCAAACCAACCGTACCGATCTGCGAGAACAAGTACTGGACTACATCACACAAGCTGATTTGCTGCTGCTGGTTACGCCTGCCCTCGACCCAGCACTGCAAATGGATGTAGATTTCCTCAAAGACGCAAAAGCAGAAGTGGCAGATTTGCCTGTGATTGCAGTGGTGACTCAAGTCGATCGCCTGCGTCCGCTGCGTGAATGGGCACCGCCTTACGATTGGGAGTGGGGTGATCGTCCCAAAGAAGTCTCTATCAGAGACGCGACCGAATATCGTGCCAAGCTGCTGGGCGATCGTTGCAACTTGGTCGTGCCGATCGTGACAGGTGATTTGCAGAGCGGTCGGGCTGCCTGGAATATGGATCTGTTGTCAGTGGGGCTGATTCAGTCAATCTCCCCTGCCAAGCAACTGCGTCTCGCTCGCTTCTTGCGGAATCTGGATGCCCGCACAATTGCCGCTGCCAAAATCATCGACCACTACACCTTTCAGATGACCACCACGCAAGGACTAACCACCTTTATCAAAAGTCCTGTCCTGCGCTTTATTTCGACCTTAACTACTGGATCGCCCACGCTCGCATACCTGCTGGCGGAGCAAATTCCGGTTGAGCAACTGCCCATAGTGCTGGGCAAACTCCAGATGGCGTATGACCTGTTTACGCTCCTCAATGCCGATCTGCCCAACGCCCGTAATTTTGACCTGTTGGGTTTATGGCCGTTACTGCTGAACAACTCTACTTCACCTGATCGCAATGCCTGGGCGTTTGGTCATGCGGTCACGGAGTACTGGACACACTCCCGTGAAGCAAATGGTAGCCAAAAGCCGCTTACATCTGAGCAACTCGAAGCGCGGTTTGAAGCGTATCTTCAGCAGTATGGCGTGAAGTAGGGCGTTATCCAGTTGAAGTTGATCGCGCTACGTTAATCTAACCAAGCGTGAACAGGGACGTTCTAGTGGAAACCGTTGGTAGATCATCAGATGTTTTCGAGCCGTTGAGCGACTTCCAGCTTGGTAGAAGCCTCTTAAGCACGATCGCCTTACAGCACTAACTTGAACCTATGTTTCAAACTACTCGTCGTCGGCTTGCGCTCTGGTATACCACTGTTACAGCGGTGCTGCTGCTGCTGTTTGCCAGTGGCTTTTACCTGTATGTGCGCGAGACGTTGATTGAACGGATTGACGACACGCTGAATCATGTGGTGGAAGTAGTGGGACGATCGATCGTCATCGAACCAGTGAATCCACATTCTGAAGGTGGTACTTTGCGCGTGAATGTCGAAGCCAGCTTTCGAGACAATGCGACAACCGGCGAAGACGATCACATTGATTTGGAATGGTTTAGCCCCATTGGCACATTGCTCTGGTCTACCCTTACCGAACCGCTGCATATACCGCTCCATCTTGACAACAATGGCGAAACGGTTCGCGTAGTCAGAGGTAAAAACGGCACGTTAGGTGTGGTGGCGAGACGCGAAGAGGCAGGAGAGCGGGAAGGGGGCGAGACGAAAGCTGCACGATCGACGAGCCGAGCCGCAAAAAGCCAAAGCCGGCAAACTCAATCTAGCCCTGACTCACTCATCCTGCGGCAGGTAACGCAGCGGATTGAAGTGGGTCGGCAAGTGCTGGGTTATTTGCGGGTTAGCCATCCCTGGTTTGAGGTAACAAAGCCTGTCCGTCAGTTGGTGCGAGATTTGGTGCTGGGGACGGGGCTAATGGTAGCGGCAGTAGCCGCGATCGGCTGGTTTTTGTCGGGTTTAGCTATGGAGCCTGTGCGAGAGTCGTACCAACGGTTGAAGCAGTTCACAGCCGATGCCTCGCACGAATTACGCAGCCCGATCGCAATCATTCAAACTAATGTACAGGTGGCGCTAGCAGATCCTAATCCTGATCCACAGAGTCAGCAGCAGCACCTTAAAGTAGTAGAGCGCCTGACCCGACGGCTGGGGAGACTAGTGGATGATCTGCTGTTTCTAGCACGACAGGATAGTGGTATTGTGCAGGCTCGTTGCATGAGTGTAGCGCTGGATGGTTTGCTGCAAGATGTGCTTGAAGAACAACAGACGCTTGCTGAAGCAAAAGGCATTCAGCTTGGGTTTAGCGTGATTGAACCGATCGCTAAAAGTGCCTCTCACAGTCCGTTGACGAACCAAAGTAGCTCTCCGAGCATGTCACTATCGTCTAGTACAACGGTGATCGCAACATCACAGCCGTTAACTCACGACTGTTGGCAGACTCTACACGTCGATCGCGATCAATTAGCGCGCCTGTTTACAAATCTGGTTGGCAATGCGTTGCAGTACACGCCAATGGGGGGAACGGTGATGGTGAAGCTGCAACCGCTTCGGCGATCGAGCAATGCCTTACTTCAAGTCATGATTAGCGACACGGGTGTTGGCATTCCATCTGAAGCGTTACCACGGCTATTTGATCGCTTCTATCGTATTGATCAGGCTCGCACCCAGGCATCCACTGTCGGGTCGGGACTGGGATTAGCGATTGCTCAGGCGATCGTCGAAAATCATCAAGGCACGATCCAGATCGAGAGCACGCTCGGTCAGGGCACGACAGTAACAGTGACGTTGCCACAACAAGAATCGGCATTAAAAAGTTAGGAGTTTTGAGTCCTCGAACTTAACTCAGTCATCCGTATCCATTCAAAGCTGCTTTTCCTTTACCCCTCATACCCTGGAATCACGTGGTGCTGTACTTCTTCGTAAGCAGCAAGCTGGAGTTTGAGAAACTGGTTTTGGTCTTCGATCGCCCTTAGCTCTTCTAGCTTTTGCAGAATGGCGCGAGTGAAGTTGCTGGCATCAGGTAGCTGATCGGCAATCCAAGATGTTTCCACCTCAATTTCAATCATTTGCAGCGCACGACGATATTCCCGCACAAGGCGCTGGTTATTGGTAATTTGTTGCTTCAGGATTTTGACAGCGCCTGTTGTCCGAAAAATGCGAGGTGCGTAGAGTGCCTGATCAACATCAACCATTTTTTGCTTCAAGGCTTCGAGGCGCGCAATCAACCCCTGATTCGACTTGCACTCATGATTAATTTCATCAATGCGATGGTCAATTTTTAACTTTTGCGCCAGCAGCCGTTGATCTCCAATCAGGCGATTGGCTTCGCGTCCGTATGCTTCAAGTGGCGGGCTAGTCAACTGAGCGCTATTGGTCACTTTGAGATACGCCATCGTACCCAATGCAGTAACGATCGACGCTAGAAAAATATTTGACCCACTAAAAAACGAACCAACTAATAACGTGAGCACAGCCGTGCTGATAGTGATTCTGAGATGGGTTGAGCTGGGGACCGGGTTTGGCAACACGTAACGTTTGCCTGTTGTGTGGTTTGTCACAGCGACCAGCTTTTTCATCAGGTATCCCTGCATGGTGTAGAGCACAGACACCACATCGCCGTAATGCACCGGAATAGGGTCAGTTTGACCAGGAATAGAGAATTGAAGCTGTTTCAGGTTGCGATCGGGCGTCGTAATCTGAAACGTGTAATGACGCTTATGGATGCTAGGCAAACTTTTGCTTAAGAACAACAGCGTCTCATTCATCGAAGAATGCTTGGAAAGCTTGCCATGCAACACACCATAGCGATCCTGACAGGCAGCACAGGTCACTTGAGGAAGGGGATCATTAAGGTCGGCGATCAGTCGAGAACACTTGGGGCAATAAAGTGACAGTTTCATTGAGCAAAAATGCAGTGACAACTGATCTCAAGCGCCCTCAGATTTCCCTGAAACACGCAAGGTAGAACGCAATAGCAAGCAAACGCAGAAACTTTGTCTAGAGAAATAAGTAGCGAGCGTCTAGGAGAAGCGCAAAAATAATCTTTTTATCAAGCAGAAATAGAGCTTAATCAGGAATCTACTTCATCTTAAACCGTGATCCAATCACCTGGAAACTGATGTAATGCCGTCTTAACGTTTTGAAGCAATACTGATCTGCCTGACGAAATCTGTCCAATGACCAACTGCCATTTCTACAATTTAATTCCTCTAGATAGAGGTCATCTTGTAATCCTTCACAATAGTATGCAAATGTTGTTGCTTTGTACGGTAGCCCTGCTGTAGTTACCTATACTTCGGTTTGCTACGGACATCGGTTTGTCACAGGTGGCTCAAACACTTGTTTAGCAAGTGGCTTCTTTAGCGTTTTCTCACCGCAGAATTATTGCTATGTCAACAGCTATTTCTGTAAACCGCAGTCTCTAGCGGTCAATTAATTGATAAGGCGTTCGTACAACAGCCTAGTGATTTCGAGGAAAAAATACAATGCCAATTTCGATTCGGGATGATGTTGTTTATCTTATGTTGAAAAAAATTCAGGATAGAGATCGCAATCCTGGACCAGACCCAGTCAACTTTAATCAAGCTGATTTCACAGGTATTGAACTGACTCCAGCAGACTTTCTTGGTCATTTAGATTATTTAAACCAGGAAGCATACATCAACGCTGAATTTAGCGGTAATGCCTATGGCAATCAGGATGATGTGCCGAATGTCATTAACGCTAAAGAAGTTGATTTTCGTATTGCTAATACATACGGAGCGCCAGATGGTCCACTGCCTCATCTGATTGCCTTTAAGAAAGCAGAGTTAACAGAAAAAGGTCACCAAATGTTAGAAGACATGGAAAAGAATCCTCCTGAATCATTGAAAACTGGTACGACTGTTCCGATCGCGACTAAAGACACACCTTTCCTAGAAAAAGTGATGCTCAAAAGTGGTGTGTCAGATCTTTACGACGCACGCGATATTACAGAAGTTGTGTTTCGCACAATGCGGGATATGATGCCAAATCAAACCGTCGATCGCGTTGCTGACGAGCTTCACAAAGAAATGGAGCCGACCACAGAAAAAGCACTTCAAAACGAAATTGAAGACTTGTGGGAAGATACAAACCCTCTGGTGCGCTTTATTAGTCGCATTAGACAACCACTCATTATCAAAGACGACACGTTCTTATTCCGAGTCAGGCAAGAAGGCGGTCTGCAACCCACTGTCGATCCAGAAACCGTTGTTAAAGCAGTCTTCTCTGCAACTAAAGATGAGTTGTCTGACGATCGTATCCAGGAAATTCAAGGTTTTCTACCAGGTACAGTCAAAAAGCTTTGGCAGGAAGCATAAAGCAGTTGCAGGTGATTGGACAGAAGACTTTAGACATTCTTGTGCAGCCACCTGCAAGCACTTTTGCTTCGAGGTATTTTGGAACTCTCTAATCGATCAAATCGTCAACAGATACGTGTACTTGCCTATGGTGTTGTCCTAGTTACAACCTTGTAAGCAGCACTGATGTCTTGGTCTTTTACAAAGAGTTTATGATGAACCTGAAATCGCGTTGCACGAGACACTTTCTACAGTACGCAGGTGTATGTTGTAGCAGTTTGTTAATTTTTGCTGCGATCGCTACTCCACTTGCAGACAGGGCAATGGCTCAGGTTCGTCCCTCTGCTCCGGTGGTCAATCCACCCTTACCTAGTGAACAGCAGCCGCCTATTGCGACACTTACTCCAAATAATGGCACTGTTGGGGTAAAGCTAATCAACAAGACTGGTGCACAAATTGTGTATCAAGTAATTGGTGATACGCAGCTGCGCGTGCTGAGCGGACGATCGGAAATTATGCTCCAGTCATTACCGACTCCGGTTAATTTGTCGTTTTATCGCCGCGATCGTGGCTTTTTGCTTGTCAGTCCTCAGGTGCCTGCAGCAGCTACTAATACGATCGAGCTAACGCTGACAGAGACAACTGACTTTGCCACTGATAAAACGGCACTTACCATTGAGCCAGATGGCGAGGTTTATCTTAATTAAGCGTGAGGATGCTGTTAGTGTCTCTACAAGCTGACAGACATTAATCTGCGTTCACGATTTTGGGGACTTTGAAAAAATCACCATCGCGATCGGGGGCAGACTCTAGCATTGCTTCTCGTTCAGCGTAGGGCTGTAGCGTATCGGCGCGAACCACATTACTCACGTCGATCGCCCGTGTGGTTGGCTCAACCCCGCTCACGTCCAACTCATTCAACTGCTCAAAATAACCCAAAATAGCGCCCAACTGAGTAGTCATTTTCTCTTCTTCTTCTTCTGTCAGTTGAAGACGGGCAAGGTGAGCGACTTTATGAACTTGTGCGCGATCAAGCATGAGTAGTTGTTAACGATTGGTTAGTAAGTTTTAGGCGCGAATGACCCGCTATTGCATCTTCACAAGCTGACACTGACAACTAGGTAGCACCCTAGACCAGTACTGTTGTTGGCTCATCGCTTTTAACAGCTAAAAGCCAACAACTAAAAATGTCTTAAAAGTACGCGTCAATCTGCGATCGTCCCGTCGTCTTAAGCCAGTTCTGCGCCTCAATGTAGTTGTTGGGTGCAACACGAATAGCACGTTTCCAGTATTCTGCTGCTTGCTGAAAGCAGCTCTCAGCCTCTTCATCCTTGCCAGCTTCTTTTGCCTGCTCGCCCTTGTAATGGAAGATAACCGCTACGTTATTGAGCGCTTGGGGCAACCTGGGGTTTAAATCTAGTGCCTGGTGGTAATAGTCCATCGCTCGATCGTGATCGCCATTACTGGCATGAATCAGCCCGATGTTGTAGAGGATGTAGCTGCGATCGTAATCGTCGTCTTCCAGCTTCAATGCTTCGTAGTAGTTATCCAGCGCTTCGGCATACTCACCATCGCCTTGGGCAGACATACCATCGCGATAGTAAGCAAACGCTTCTTTCTCTTTTTTTGTGGCAGGCAGCATCTTCAAGATGATATCTGCCATGACCGTGAAGCTTTTATCAATGAAGTTGTCGTTGCGTTGAGATCTTGGCATAGCCCGCAAATGGTAGTGATGGGAGCAAGAACAAGTCGGGAAAGCAGGTTGCTTCGACTGTGTATTAGTTTAGCGCCCATTGGGAACTGACGTGTAGAAGATCTGTTACAGCACTGCGATCGCGCCATTGATAATGCTTTAGACCAACAAGAATTATGGCAACAGCAGTAACACGGGAATTTAGTGTGATACCAGTCACCCGATTGAGTGAGTTTGGTTAGCGTTAAAGACTAGGGCTGTCACACCCTGCTATGACAACATTCACAGGACCAAACGGCTTTAATCACCAGCGAAAGTAAAGAAGTCGCTCATAGTTGAGTCTCGGGGCATCCACTTAGAGCAAAGTTCTTAATGCTACAGACCTTAAACATAACGACCGTTTGACGGTGAAGTTACTGAAGCGGTAGTGCCTTGCAGCTTACGAGGTCTTACTGAATAACCTGACGCTAAAGACAACTTTCTCAGAGCATTTGTTCCGCTTCTTTTGTCAGTGCGTCTTACTTTCTTTTATCTGGCTACGCAAAAGCCAGGGGCTCAGTTACCACACTACACCCCTGGCTAACTCCACCGTTCAACCAAACTCGAGGAGCTAATATCTTATGGTAGACAAAAATAATCAGACAGCAGCTTATCAGGCACACTTTGTTGAACTACTATCGTCATCAACTAGCTTAAAGCCTCGTCAGCACTTAACGAGCCGTGAGTACGCTGATGCTGGCATTATTCAGTTAGCTGCTTTCTTGCGAGACAACCCAAATCCGATTCTGGTCTTTAATCCAGAGGGCGCAGTGATTAAGGTTAATCCGACTGCGGTAAAACTACTCAAACGACTGCAAGTAGAAGCACTGGCGATCTTGCCACCCGAGCATCTGCAAATTGTAAAAGCGTGTCTAGAACGTGAAGGGCATGAACATACAATTGAAGTCACCGTCAATGGTTCTATCTTCGCACTGACCTATCGTTCGCTGCTTGCGTTCAAGATTGTGTATCTCTACGCGATCGAGCTAACGGACTACCGCCGATCGGAGGCAGAACTGCTAAGAATTGCGGCAAAGACGATCGACCTGGCGAAACAAGCTGTTGTACAAGTTCAAGCCCTTCGCAAAACACTCCCCAAAGCAACAGTGAAACCTGCTGCAGCACATCAGGGAGACGTGACTAATATGTTTGTCTCTATGGACGGCTGTGTGTTTGAGTCTGTAAGTAGGGCTAAGGCGTGAGGCAGGGGAGAAGAAGTGCAGGGGAAGCAGGGGATGCAGAAGGGGAACTGGCAGCAATGGGTGCAGCCCAAATCCTCTACTGCTCACTCCCTACCCCCTACTTCCCACTCTCTACTCCCCACTCCCTGCACCCCTTTTCTTCTCAAGGGCAAAAATACAGATCCTATACTAGGAGTAGATAAGGCTTTGCAGGGAAACCGCTATGATTCCAAATCCCGAAATTATGCAGGCGGTTGAACGCCTGGATTATCGCGTAACCGTTGGCGACATTGCCAGCCAAGCAGGGTTGAATGTAACTGTGGCGCAACAAGGGCTTTTGGCGCTTGCCTCTGAGGCTGGTGGGCATTTGCAGGTTGCCGAGTCGGGCGAGGTTGTTTATCTATTCCCTCAAAATTTCCGCACCGTCTTACGCAATAAGTCGTTGCGGTTGCAGTTGCAAGAATGGTGGAGCAAGGTTTGGAAAGTCTTGTTCTACCTGATTCGGATCTCCTTTGGGATTGTGCTGTTGGCTTCGATCGCGCTGATCGCCATTACAATCTTCTTCATTGTGATGGCTGCTAACTCTAGCCGTGACGATAACGATCGTGACTCAGGTGGCGGCATCTTTCTACCCAACATCTGGTTCGGTCCAGACATCTTTTGGATTTTTTCGCCCAACTACAACGATCGCCCACAACGGTACGATCGTCGGTCTGCACGGTCTGGCGACAAGCCTAAGATGAACTTTCTGGAGGCGATGTTCTCCTTCTTGTTTGGCGATGGCAACCCGAATGCAAATCTGGAGGAGCGACGATGGCAGGCGATCGGCACAGTCATTCGCAATGAGCGAGGCGCTGTTGTTGCCGAGCAAATCGCGCCCTATCTCGATCAGGTCGGTCAAGAGTTTAGCCGCCCATACGCAGACCAAAACGAAGAGTATATGCTGCCCGTGCTGACTCGTTTTAACGGGCAACCTGAAGTGAGCCCTGAAGGTGAGATTGTCTATCACTTTCCAGAGTTGCAGGCGACAGCGGCACAAACCCGTCCTCAGCCTGTTTCAGCCTATTTGCAAGAACAACCGTGGCGCTTTAGTCAAGCCGGTTCGGGACAACTCATACTGGCAGTAGGGCTAGGTGGCGTTAACCTTATTGGGGCTTTAGTGCTGGGTAGCCTCCTTGCTGATGGTACTGCGGCTGCTCAACTCGGTGGGTTAGTTGCCTTTGCACAGTCCATTTACTGGGTGTTACTGGGCTATGGCACTGCGTTTCTGGCGCTACCCCTCCTTCGCTACTTTTGGGTGCAATGGCGCAATGGCAAGATCAATGCCCGCAATGAAGCACGCCAGCAGCAGGCTATGCAACTTAACCAGGCGGATGCCAAGCTGCAAGGTAAGCTTGCCTATGCTCAACAATTTGCTGCGGAAACAGTCATTGGCACAGGCGATTTAGCGTACACCACAGAGCGCGATCTGTTGGAACAAGATGTGGAGCAAACGTCCAAAATTGACGCTGAGTGGCAACGTCGCCTGGAACAGGGGCAAAACTAGGTACGGCGATCATGTTTTTGCTGCTTGTAAAGCGTTAGCTAGCCTCTATGCATTGAAGGCAAAACTTAACGCTTTGCAACATTTTCAACGGCTGCAAGGCCGAGTAGAAAGTCGTTACCTAGAATTTATGGAAGGCGTAAAAGTCTTCATAATAGCGATCGTCAATTAGATCTGTAACAGGCAATACTGATACTATTAATCACCTCGTCGTGAGCCAGCGTTAAGAGAATGAAAATTAAGCTTGGGGATATTCTAACTGGTGAAAATGGTGCCTTTTACAGAGTCGTTGAGTGCAAGGAGGATATCGTCTCGCTGAGACGGCTCAATGGCTATACAGACTTTTCATGCAACCCTGCGTTCGTTGAAGCTCGGTTTCAATCTGTATCGTGCCTGTTGGCAGCCTATAGTCCCTCAGTCTAAACTGTCCTTCACGATCATGACTCAGCTTGCACTATTGCGATAGAGCCGTCGTGATTCAGGTGGTATCCATGTAGCATCCCTGGTCAGGTGCATCGACCCAACCCCTCGATTGCACAGTTGCCAGTGCTTTAGCAAAACTTTTCACATTCTTTTGTAAAGAATGTCGTAATTACAGAGCAACCGTGCAAAATGTTAGGGGCTAATCTAGTAGCTTTTCTACTTTGCCAGCCACTGGTGATAGTAGCGGTTTGAACGCCTTATCGGTTTGCAATGTGACGTTAATGCACCTACAGACACTAGCAGCCTGCACACTCGCGGCGATCGCCGCATGCGAGGGCATTCACACTGCTAGTGCAACGGCTAGCCCACGCTCGTCGTTAAGCCATAACGTACCCAGCAACTTCTCTAACAGCAACGTAACAGTTAGCGCATTGCCGCCCAGCGCAATTACAGAACCAGGCGTAGGCGCGATCGCTCAGGCAACACCAGAAACCCTAAGCAGTCTACAAACCCAAAGTAATCAACAAGCATCAAGTAGTTTAGAGACAGCGGCAGCGGTTGATGCCCAGACAAGCAGTACAACTCAGTATTATCAGGACTATCAGCCGATCGTAGCACCAGCTACAGCCCCTTTAGCGGCTCCTACATCGCCACCATCTGACTTAACGCCAGCAGTAGGATCTGATCAACCAGCGATCAATTTTGGTGCGCCTCTGTCGTCTACCGTTGAGCGATCGCCCACGCAAGCGCTGCCTACTAAGACTTCACTGAGCGAGCCTCTACCGACCGAGATGCCTCCTGGAGCGTCACCTGCGTCAATCAATGCTCCCATCTGGGTCGTGCCATCGCAACAAGCTACGACACCAGAAACAGCACCGATACCAGACATTAAACCGGAGACGATACTAGCCCCAGGTGAGAGAGTAACGGTGCCAGCGTTGCCCAGCGCCACACCAGTTACACCTCCCAGCCAGCGCACCCCTGCCCCTAGAGGCACGATCGCGTTACCTGATCTGGTTGTGACAGCAACAGATGTACAGATTGTGGGCGCTGAGGCAGAGCTACAGCAAGTGGTTCGCAATACGGTCAAAACACAACCAGGTGGCGGCACCAGCAGTACTCAGCTTAAGCAAGATGTGGCAGATATTCTAGGCACTGGGCTGTTTGCCAATGCCAGCGTTAGCAGTCGCACTAATCCTCAAGGGTTGAGTGTAGTTTTTCAAGTCGAGCCAATCATAGTGCGATCGCTGCGGCTAACAGGGGCACAAGCGCTGACGGTAGACGTTGCAAATCAACTGTTTGGCGAACAGCTTGGTACAGCAGTTAGACCCACCCTGCTCAACGAAAGTGTAAGACGTATTAATGAGTGGTACGCCCAAAACGGTTATTCGCTAGCGCGGGTCTTGACCTTACAGCCAACACGAGAGGGGGTTGTCACCGTTGAGGTTGCTGAAGGCTACGTGGGTGATGTGCAAGTGCGCTTTGTCAACAAAGAAGGTAATCCCGTTGATGAGCAAGGACAGCCGATTCGGGGACGGACTCAACCCGGTTTCTTGCGCCGCCAGATCAAACTACAACCAGGACAGGTCTTTCGCGAAGACGTAGCCCGCACCGACTTGCGGCGGCTTAGTGAATTGGGCATCTTTGATGGTGCCAACGTTTCCTTTGAGGGCGATGCACGACGGGTTGCCGTTATTTATAACGTGGTTGAGGCATCGGCGCGGCGGGTCAACTTTAGCGGTGGTTATAACGATGAGCAGGGTCTTTTTGCGTCAATCAATTTTCAGGACAACAACTTTGGGGGACTGGGACAACGATTTAGCACCAACATTCAGCCAGGAACGCTAGACACACAGTTTGATGCCCGTTTTGACAGCCCGTACCGTGATACCGACCCGAATACACCTGGTTATGGTGCCAATGTTTTCCGGCGACAGGGACTATCGCGCGTGTTTGACGATGACATCAAGCTGCCAAACGGTAGTCGTGCGCGGGAACGCAAAATTGGTGTCGGGATTGATGCCACTAAACCGCTAAGTCCTACCTGGAGAGGAACGTTAGGGTTGAGCTATACCAACGTGAGCCTACGCGATCGTGAGGGTGACGTTTTTGCCAGAGATGAAAGAGGGAATCCACTCTCACTGAGCGGGACAGGCATTGATGACTTGACGACCCTATCGTTCACAGCCATTCAAGACTTACGCGATAACATCGTTAATCCAAGCCGTGGCTCGGTTGTAACGCTTAGTACCGAACAATCCATTCCGATCGGTCGCGGCGAAGTGTTTGGCAATCGCCTACAGGCAAACTATGCCACATTCATCCCAGTCGGTTTAATCAAGCCGAATGCGGATGCCCAACAGCCTCAAGTGGTTGCTTTTAATCTTCAGGGTGGCACTACGATCGGCGATCTGCCTCCTTACAATGCCTATGTGTTAGGCGGACCGAACTCTGTACGCGGCTATGGCGCAGGCGACCTCGCAACCAGCCGCAGTTACTTTCTAGCCTCTGCCGAATATCGCTTTCCCCTTTATCGCTTCATTGGGGGTGTGGTCTTCGCTGATTTCGCCTCCGATTTAGGCTCTAGCGATGAAGTGCTGGGCGAACCAGGCATACAACGAGGCAAACCGGGCACAGGCGCTGGCTTTGGTTTAGGCTTACGAGTTAACTCACCGTTTGGCATTATTCGTGCAGACTTTGGCGTCAGTAATCAAGGCGATAGTCGCTTTCAGCTTGGCTTTGGGCAACGCTTCTAAAGGCGGAGATCGGGAGAGTTTCGCGTTGATTCTTTCCTCTAACAATCAGCCACTTGAACCCTTTACCCCTTACTCCCATTGGGTTAGCAGCCCATCGCCTTCCACTCGTAGCTGTCGTCCACGCCAGTAAACACTCTGACCAAACGCACCCATCAGCCAGACGAGAAAGGTCAGCACATCTCGGAATGGCAAGAGCCAGAGCCAGCGTGAGAGGCTGGGACACTTGATACTGAAGATAGTAGTCGCCACCTGAAGGTAGCGAACGATGAAGGTAACTAGACTAAGGGCGATCGCCCAATTAGCAAAACCCGACAGCAACAGCAACGGCAAACAAAACACTGTGCCATAGCAAAACACCATGCTGTAATACTGGGCACCCCGATTAAAGCGAATGGTGCGTGCCCAGCGTAGCTCCCGCTGAAAGACCTGCCCAACAGTTTCGTTCCCAGTGTCTGATTCCACCACGTAGCGCGATAGTTCGATGCGATAGCCCGCCTCAGCGGCTCGTTTGCCAAGGTTATAGTCTGAGCCAATACGGTTAAAGTGCAGACCACCAAAGCTGGCAAGCGTAGTTTTGCGAGTGGCGATCGTCGCACCAACGGCACACCGCAAACCACGATCGAGTACGCGGGCAATGAGCAAGCTAGGAATAAAGTCAAAGCAGCGACCTAATGAGGCGATCGCAGCTCCCAACGAGTGTGGCTGGTAGCTAATAAACGCACAGGTCACAAGCCCCACTTTTTCATCTACTAGCGGTGCCGTAACGGTGCGAATGTAGTCAGCATGAACCCGAATATCGCTGTCAGCAAAAATAATGACCTCGTGCTGTGCCTGCTCCAGCAGATAGCTTAGATTGCTGTCCTTATAGTTAATGCCCCGTGGTTCCAGTCCGTAGAACAAGCGGGCGCGATCGCTATAGGTTGCCACCACTTTTTGCAGCATCGGGATTGCCGGATCGTGCGGATCTGTGACACCAAACAGCACTTCATAGTTGGGATAGTTCTGAAGGCAGAAGGACGACCAGTTCTCCCAGGCTCCAGCATCAACACCACAAGCAGGTACAAGAATAGAGACGGGCAAATCCAGGTTATCTGCCGTACTAGGGAGAGTAGCAGCGTTAAAGAACTGATAGGTAAAAGTGGCACAGGCAAGGTAGAAGACGATCGAACCACTGATGAGCAAGACAAGCAAAAGTTCCAGAAGCGTGATCATGAGTGCTGTAGGTTAGACACGATCGACTGACCGTAAGGGTGATGAGTGTGGCTCGTGGTGCTAGTGCGATTCTATCTGTCCGTAGTTCAGTTTGAGGGCACGATCGCACAAGTGAAAGTATTGGTCATCATGGCTAACCACAAGCACAGTCTTGCCCTGCTTCTGTAATTGGGGCAAAAATTCTGTATAAAACAGATCCTTAAAGCTTGGATCTTGGTCTGCCGCCCATTCATCAAAGACATAAATCGGGCGATTCTCAAGATAGGCAGTCAGTAAGGTAAGCCGCTTGCGCTGCCCTTGAGACAGTGCCGTGGTCGAAAGCTTCCCGTTTAACACTTTCACTTTACGATCGAGACGTAAGCGTTGCAAATAGAGTTGCGCCTGTGCATCTAAATCCGTCTGATCTAACCCCAGCAAGCGATCGAACAGGTAGAAATCGGCAAACACAACTGCAAAGTGCTGACGATACCACTCCTGGCGCTCAGCATCAATTACCTGTCCATCCAGATAAATCTCACCGCTCTCGGGTTGATACAGTCCGGTGATCAGCTTTGCTAGCGTCGATTTACCGCTACCATTGCCACCCACAATGAAGATGATTTCACCGTGCTGTAAGGTCAAGTCAATCGGTCCCAACACAAAGCAGGCATCATCTTGATCGGTCTGATAGGTGTAGGCAACACCTTTGAGCGTCAACGTTTGCCAGTTTTGGTTGGGCGGGGCTGGCACTGCTAGCACTTCCGATCGGGTCGCTAGCGACAAGCCCAACGCCTCAATTTTACCGAGCGCAATCCCAGCACGGCTAATCGTTGGCAGTTGGCTCACCAGGCGATCCATCGGCAACATCAGGTAGGTAAACGTCAGCACATACCCTGAAATCGTTTGGGGATTCAGCGTCATTATCTTTGGCAGGGCAAACAGTACAAACCCGACCGCAAAGAAAAAGATTAGCTTGCCCCAGCTAGCCGTAATTGCAAACATCATCAGCCCGCGCACACTGTAATGCCGAAAAGCCGCTGCCGTTGGTTGCAAATCTTCTTGCAAAAACGCCTGCCGCCTCCAGTAGTGCAGCTTCAGTTCCTTCGTGCCTTCCGTCACGGTGCGAAAGTGTTGAAAGAGATGATCCTGCTCTTCGCGGGCGCGTGCTAGCAGTTGCCGACCCTGCCGCAGCAGCCAGCCACAACTACTCAGTGCTGCGATCGTCACGCCCACAACGAGAAAAAATACCTGCCAGGAGAGCCAGGTAATGTAGACCAGACAACCTGCTACCGTTGCCAGATCGATGCAGAGGAACGGCACCAAGCGTACTGCATCTGTGACAGCCTGCACGTCATCTGTCAGGGTAGCCAACAGACGCGGGGCACCCAGCTTTTCGAGATGAGCTAGCTCAGAGGCAAGAATCTGACGGCTAAGGCTCAGACGCAGTTGAAACACTGCCTGCTGTGCAAGCTGGATCAGCATCATCTGCGAAATCACGCTGGTGACCAACGCCACTAGCGCCAGACCGCCAAAGATCCAAGCGAATGCAGCGAGCGATCGCGCATTTTCCTGAGTTAGTGATCGGCTAATCAGCGCGATCAAGCTTGCCGTGCTGCCACCGCTAAGAAAACCTGTCAAGACGGCGATCGCCACCATCCACCAGGACGACCGTAAAAGAAAAACAACCAGACTCATGCGGTCCTATCAAACTCCATCCTGAACAAGCCGCCTGGAAGGAATGAACTTTTTAAAAAACGCTTAGTCATATTATCCTGTCAACTTAGAATTACATAAAGAAAGATGGGCAAAATTAAGTCACGACCGATGCCTAGCACCCACTCAAGACATTCTTTTGATTAGCAACGTTTAATTAATCTCTTCATCGCAGCCCTATCCCTTGAACAGGAGTACTAATGCAATCGGCAAAGATGCCGCCAATGGAGCAGTTTCCAAGCTTTTCTTTGGTGCTGGAGACAGAAAATCTAGCCAATGCTCATCTAGACGGTTTATCGCAGTCTTTAACCTCATTGGCGCAACAAAGTGTACCGCTAACAGTTGCTAACGAAGTTTTGATTATTGATACTGGCAATACGCCAGCCCAATTATTAAAGCAACTGTGCGATCGCTATCCTTGGCTAAAAATACAGCAAGCACCCTCTTCCACAGGCTACTACAAGGCAAAAATGCTGGGAGCCGCACTGGTTACGGGGGAAGTAGTTGTCTACTGCGACTCTGATTGTACCTACGAGCCACAATGGCTACAGCACCTTCTGATGCCCTTTGTAGTCAGGAATGATATCCAGATCGTCGCTGGTGAAACAAGCACTCGTGGCGTTGGGCTTTACGGCACTGCAATGGCAATCGCTTACATTTTTCCGCAGTACTCTAGTAGCCAATCTCTGGCTCCAACAACGCAATACTTCCTCAACAACGTGGCGTTCCGGCGCGAATTTCTGCTGAAGCAGCCCATTCCAGTCGCGTTACCGTTATATCGTGGTAATTGCGTCATTCATGCTCGTTATCTACAGCAACAGGGCTACACGCTTTGGCGACAGCCTCAAGCAAGAGCTGCCCATGCACCACCGAGCGATCGCTCACATTTTTTTTGGCGGTTTCTGCTGATTGGGCACGACTATTATTGGCAGCAGCAATTGCTAGCCAAACCGACTAGCACAATGCAGCAACCGAATGCCATGCAGAACCTCAGCGACGATCGCGATCCTACTGCTGGTTTCAAGGGCAAGCTAGAGGTCTTTCGCGATCGCCTCCAAAAGATGGCGCGGCACGATCGTCGCCATGTTTTTTACCTGCCCTTTGCACTGCCGATCGTCATCGTCTCTGCACTGCTGGTTTTTGCCGGATACGTTATCACAGCTCGCCGCCCAGACTACTTACTCAAGTCTTATGCCCATGTACTTGATGGCAGGGAGGAGCTTTGAGTTTTTTGCTCCCCGTTTTAGCCTTTAGCCTTTGTTTTAGGTTTTAGCCTTCAGCCTTTAGCCTTCCACTCTCTTGCCACTTCTACCGTTGAATCGGAATCTTGACTCCACCCTCTAAAGCAGGCGGCTTGAAGAAATCGATCGGGTCAATCGTAGTTGGCTTTCGCTGAGAGGTGGAAAAGCGTTGGATGAGGGAGTCGAGCGAATTGGTCGCTGGCGGCGTTGTAGGTTTGGGATTTGCCTGAAGAATACCTAAAACACCGTTCAATTGGTCAGACGTATAGGATGTGACAGGACGACCAGCGCCACTTGGCATCTGGTTGATTGACGCTGGCTGAGTTACCAGAGGCGCACTTTGAGACGTCATAGGTGTAGTGGTTAGATCTGCCGCACTCGCTTGTGCGTAAGCAGCAGTCCCATGAAAACCGATCGCGATCGCAGTCAATAGCACTCCAGCTAGCAAACCTTTCATCAGCACAGCTCCTTAATACACTCAGAATAAAACGAGCGTTCCCTCAAAGATAATGCATCTATCAAAAGGGACCTCTAATTACGTGCCAGTCGTCTCCTCTCGCTCAGAGGTGCTACTTTAAGGTGAAGAAATCTTAAGCATCGCCGTGGCAACCACTCAACCCAACTTAGAACAAGCTCTCGCTACCATTGCAGAAACTCAACTTTTAGGCATTCTGTACGATCTAGACGGCACGCTAGTGAACACTGACCCGCTGCATTTCCAGGTTTGGCAAGCCATGCTGCAAGAGTATGGACTAGACATTGACGAAGCCTTTTACCAAGCCAAAATCAGTGGACGTTTAAATCCGGCGATCGTGCAGGATTTGCTGCCCCACCTGTCGCCATTGCAACAGCAACAGTTTATTGAGCAAAAGGAAGCTCAGTTTCGTGAGCAAGCACCTCAACTAACGCCGTTACCAGGCTTAATGAAGTTGATGCAGTGGGCAACAGAACAAGGGCTAAAACAAGGCGTTGTCACCAATGCACCACCCGAAAATGTTCACCATGTCCTGCGATCGCTACATCTAGAAGAAGCCTTTGATCAGGTTGTAATCGCTGACATACTTGGCATTGGTAAGCCCGATCCGGCTCCCTATACTCATGCACTTCAACAATTTGACCTCGCGCCCAAACAGGCTCTAGCCTTTGAAGATTCGCCATCGGGGATACGATCGGCAGTTGGTGCAGGCATTCTCACCATTGGCATTGCCACAAGCTACGACCCCCAAACGCTCTATGCCCTAGGAGCCGCGCTAGTTATTCCCGATTTCACTGCGCCTGCTCTATGGGAACTGCTAGACGCTACCGCCAATAGATCCAAGGAGCGAGAATTAAATAACCTATAACCGTTCACAATCTGGAAAGGCGGTAGCCTGCATCATTGCCCTACGTCAATGTCGTGCCTTACGTCCCCCTATCTCTGCTTTCGAACAGTGGAATAGATCGCCCTTCGTTCAAAAAAGTTGGGTTTATACAGATACTTTAAACCTGAGAAATTTCACAAAAAAGGGATGCCTACTGACATCCCTTTTCACAGTTACTGAAGTGTTCCAGCTAGTTTGTTTTTGCTGGTGCTGCCACTTTTGCTTTCACTGCAACACTCTTAACACCCTTAATTTCCTTTGCCAACGGTTCAATTTTGGCAAGCTGTGCTTGAGTCGGTACAGACCCTGCTACCGTTACAACCCCTTCCTTAGAATCTACAGTCAGCTTGCTGTTGGGGATATTTGCCTCTAGCTTGCCGCGCACTTCACTTTGCAGATCTCCATCAGTTCGCTTGTCCTGATTGCCGCCAGCATCATTACGCTGCTCACGTGCCCGGATATCAGACTCAATTTGCTTTTTGCGAACGTCATTAGTTGCGTCATTCTTCGCAGTCTGAGCTTCTTGAGTATTCGGCACCTGACCGCTATTGTTAGTAGCATTAGGGGCATCTGACGTTGTTTTAGCATTGTTGCAAGCGACTGTACTGACTAATAAAAAGCCGCCCAACAATAGGGGCATAATCTTTTTCATTTTTTTAATCCTTTGATTGAAATGTATCAACTAAAAAGGTTTGCAGAGACGAGCTTATGCCCGTCCCCACAAAGTACTTAAAGCACTAGCAATAACTACAGCAAGGGATCGCGTCTTGTTGTCGTTTCGCTTGCTGTATAACCAGCGCCAGAAGGATAGGTTGTACGATCGGCGTTTTCGTGAACTGTTGCGTTATAAACACCCCATTCCTGAATACCGCGATGGCTTAAGATTGCTTCTGCTCGGCGAATCTCGTCTTCAGAGCCATCCACGATCACTAAGTAATCGCCTCTAGAGACGCGATCGTTGTACACCTTGGCACGGTCTTCAGGAATACCCAGCCCAACTAAAGCACCAACGAGACCACCTGCTGCTGCACCAATTGCGCCCCCAGTAAGGGTGGTTGCCAATGCAGTTGCCAGCGCTCCGCCTAACATCACTGGACCAATGCCAGGAATAGCGAGTGCGCCCAGACCAACCAGCAAACCTGTCAAACCACCCAAAGCACCCCCTGCTGTGGCACCTTTCTTTGCACCTTCGTCTGCTTGGGTATCATGAGCCACTTGCTTGCCCTTGTCACCAGCATGGGTGCCTGCACCAGCAATATCAGCCGCACGATCGGTATCACGACCCACAACTGAAACTCGATCCATTGGAAAACCGCTATCTCTCAATTCACGTACGGAGGTTTCTGCATCCTGATAGCTAGAAAAGGTACCCACTGCACGTTTGTGATGTCCTAAAGCCATTTTTCCCTCCTTCCCACTTGCAGGTCTAAAACGCTACAAGTACGGAATAAATTTGTTATCTACGCTACTATTTTGTCTGATGCGCTTAGCGTTTGTCTCATCCCGAAGAGATGACTTGCACTCAGATTCAAGGAGGGGAAGGATAAAGGCTAAGGACTAAAAATTGTCTGTTCGGTTTCTGCTTCAGCCTTATTCAGCTCAAGTTAAAGGAAATCTGCTGTCAGGCTAAAAACGGTTTCCAGGCTGGCTCCTGGTGCAAGGGAAAGCAGCCGCTCGCCTGTATTCAGCGCATTCCGCCCAGCAGTCCAGGGTTCCAGGCAATAGAATGGCTTGCCCTTCACTGTCCAGAACACAATGATGGAAAACTCATCGCTTTGAGTTAATGTTAGGCGGAAGCCTTGGGCGCGATCGGTGACGCTAGCAGAGTGGCGAGACAGATTAGTAAAGGCAACGTCGATTTCATCCCGCTCAAAGTCAAACGTGCCGTCAAACGGATGTTTGATCTTAGTCGGTTGGTCTAGCAGGCGATCGGCAGGGATATCAACTTCTAACTGTGCCTTGTCCACAACTTGAAAGTAGGGATGAAATCCAGCAGAGAACGGCATGGGACTATCCGAATGATTCACGTAACGCTGATGAGCAATCAGTTTGTTGCCCTCCAGCGTGTAGGTAAAAAGAAGCTGAAAGTCGAATGGGTAGACGGCGCGAGTTTGGTCGTTGCTGGTAAGCGAGAGGGTGATGCTGGCACGATCGTCCGTCGCCTGATCCACTACCTCCCAGGGAAGTTCACGGGCAAAGCCATGCTGCTTGAGCGTATAAGACTGCCCGTTGTGAGTGTACGTGTTGTCAGGCAGATTGCCACAGATGGGAAACAGAATCGGAATACCGCCCCGCACCGTCAGCGTTGGGTCTGTAAGTCGGGCTGCGTCCAGATAGAAAATTTCCTGCCCTTGTACGCGCCAGCGAGTCACAATGCCTCCACGCTCTGGAATCACCTCTAACGAGGTCTTCGTCGTCTGATCTGAGAGCGTGTAGGTCTTGTATTGACCTTGTTCAACTGCGATCGCAAACATCCAAAGACCTCACCATGCCATCGCTGCCAATAATGACACATCTGGAATTAATTCGGCACCAACGTGTTCGGAAGCAACCCAATCCTGACGGTGCTTTTTAGCGGTTTGGCGACGGGCAGAAGGCTGCTGTGCTGTCTCGTTTTGCAATCGAGCGCTGGATGCCGGAACCGCAGTGCTAGCTGTAACGGACTGACGGACAGGTTGACGGTGAGCAACTGGCAGTGCGCTTAAGAGCCGTCCTGGTAACGCTGAGTGGTCTAACGTGGCAGGCGTGGCGGCATCTGGCTGTGCAGGTTCAGTCGCAGGCACCATTGCATCCGAGGGTGAGTTCACTGGTGAATCACTAGATTCTGGCTGGCTGGAGTTAAACGGAGTGCGATCGGGCGAAGTGATGAACGAATCAGTTGGATTGGCGAAGCCAGAACGTTTTTTTGCTGGCAAGGGAGCCGCCTGCTCCATCTGGCGATCCGTCTCACTGTCAGTTGAAGCTGGCGCAGTTGATTCGACTGGAAGCGGCATATCAGGTGCTGGTTCGGTCGCTGGTTCAGTTGCGTCAGAGGGCGTAGTAGCAGGTAAAGTCGGTGATTCAGTTGTTGTAGCAGCAGTCGCTCCAGCAACGCCTGGTCGGGCATCGAGCGCAATGGGCGATCGCATTGGTTCCTGAAAGCCGCTGGAGCGGTCGGCAATCTGGTTCAGAATCTCGGCGCTGCGTTCGCTAGCAACTCTCGGCTGGTAGCCCCGCACTTCCACCGGCACAAATTCGACTTTCATTTGCTTGTCTTTAAGAGCAACCTTCAGAACAGCAGTATCGTAATCGCTGCGAGGATTGCCGCCAAAGATAAAATTACCCATCGAGTAGGCGATCGGGCGACCTTTGTAAATTTCTGCACCCTGTAGCACATGGGGATGATGCCCCACGACCACATCTGCACCTTGGTCGATTGAAAAATGCGCCAGGTTTATCTGCCAGTCAGCGGGATGGGTCGCCAGTTCTTCACCCCAGTGGTAGTTCACAATCACCCAATCCACCTGGCTACGAACGGCTTTTATATCTTCCGCAATGCGTTGCTCATCCGCGTAGTTGGTGCCAGCCTTGGTTTCACTCGCACTTTCAAAATCCGCGCCATAGTAGCCAAAGTAAGCAACCCGCTGACCTTTCACGTCGATGATTTCGGGGCGACGGGCTTCTTTCACGTTTCGTCCTGCACCAACGTGGGCAATGCCTGCTTGTTTCAGCGTGTCTAGCGTCTCTACTAGCCCAGGTTCTTGATAATCCATCGCGTGGTTGTTTGCCAGGTTCACCAGACTAACACCGCCGCTAGTCAAGACCTTTACTGCATCAGGATCAGCTTTGAAGTTAAATTCCTTATCTGGCAGCGGAATCGTAGCCCGCGTCAACGGGTTTTCCAGGTTCACCATACCTAGATCTGCCTTGCGGTACTCATCCATATTGGCAAAGGTGCGCTCATAGTCTTTTCCAATCGCATCGGCAAAATGGTCCGACAGCGTTACATCACCCGCAAACGTCAGTGTAACGGTAGGGTCTTTAGGGTCGGGAACGCGATCGTGCTTGACAACAGACACTGTTTCTAACGCTGCCTGTACTGTGTTAGGACGAAGAGATGTAGGGCTGGGGTTTGCTTTTGGTAACGAGGAAGAAGCGGTTGCGTTGGTTTGCTCAGAGGGCGCTTTGGAAAAGCCCAGCACACAGCCAAACACGAACGCAAAAATCGGTGGTCCGCTAATCAGCATTGACCGCATCGTTTTAAGCTGCGATCGCTGCTGCGCGGTTTGACGAAGCTGAGTGCGAAGGTGCTGCGATCGTTGTTTGCGGGCACGACGCGCTGGCGAAACTACCCGTACACTTTGCTCCCACACTGGCGCTTGCTCATGCATCAGCTTGCCAGCAATGCGAATGCCCTCAATTTGAGCCGAATTCAGCTTCCAGATGCGATGACAGATGAAGTGGATCAGTTCAGTGCGTCCCGACTCAGCAAGCTCGCGCTGTGAGGGCGGCAGCGGTAATTCGATCAACACTCTCAAACAGCCTGGACGAATGCCACCTACATAGGCACGAATACCATGGGGCAGCAACACAGCGTTGAGCCAATGCGCGATCGCTTGAAAATTTCCCGCCCGTGCCAGTTCTACTAGCGATGGGTGGTGAACGCTATCTGTATAAACCATGAATCTCTGACCTCACTCTGCCGCATCACACCGTAACCTTGCAGCATTCTGCTATCACTCAGCATGAATCACCACAATGGTTAGTTCATTAATACTCTATAATCTCTAACTTTCGGCATACGATCGCCAGCAAACTGCCTAAATCTTAAGGATCGTTCCAGTTCCTCCCCTCATGTCCTACATTAAGCCTTGCATTTAGCGGCGACTGTTTTACTTTTTACTAACCAGCCGTAATTGATTGCAGAATGAAGACTGTTACTATCACAACCGTTTGACATGGCTACATTGCCCGCCAATATCAAAGATTTGCTCTCAGACTTGATTGCACGCTACCGCTCTCGCGTCGATTATCTAGCAGTACGCCTCGAAGCTGCTGAAGGCGCAGACATTTTTCTACGGAGTGACAAAATTGAAACGTTGACAGAAGGGATTGCGATCGGTGGGCAGGTAAGAGCTTGCCACAAAGGCGGCTGGGGTTTTGCCAGTTTCAATCAGCTTTCGACGTTGAGCGATCGCATTGAAGAAGCGATCGTCGCTGCCCGACTAGTTGGCGAAGAAGAAACCTTACTGGCACCTATTCCTCCCATTCAAACAACCTGCACCCTACCATTGACGGGCACTGATCCCCGCCATATTCCCCTGGCGCAGAAGAAAGCACTCTGTCAGCATTACAGCGACATTCTTCGCAGCATCAGCCCCCATATTACGACTACCTCGATCCGGTATGGTGACAGCGCCCAGCACGTTATCCTTGCCACCTCAGAAGGCACGTTGCTAGAGCAGTCCTGGGTAGATATGGAAATGCGGTTTGCTGCCACCGCGCGTAATGGCGAAACGGTTCAAACCGGACGCGAGACTACTGGTTCCCGCAAGGCGTACGAAGATTTGGTAGGACTGGATGCTCAAGTTCGCAATGCCGCCCAACGAGCCGTTGGCTCACTAGCACTGCCACCTGTGCGGGGCAACACTTACACCGTCGTTATTGACCCTGTCCTCACTGGACTGTTTGTGCATGAATCCTTTGGGCACCTTTCGGAAGCCGACATGACCTACGAAAACCCCGATCTGATGGAAGTTATGAGCCTTGGTCGGCAGTTTGGTCCATCGGATCTGCAAATTTTTGACGGTGCGGCACCTGCTGGTCATCGCGGCAGCTATTTTTATGACGATGAGGGCACGCCTGCCACCACCACTCAGTTGATCAAAGATGGCATATTGGTAGGACGGCTACACTCCCGCGAAACCGCTGGAAAACTGGGCGAGCTTGCAACAGGTAACGCCCGCTGCCTAAATTATCACTATCCACCGATCGTTCGTATGACCAATACGTGGATCGAACGTGGTCAAACCCCTGTCGCGGATCTATTTAACGGCATTCAAGAAGGGGTATACGCCCGCAACTGGCTAGGCGGTATGACCAACGGCGAAATGTTTACCTTTACAGCCGGAGAGGCATGGATGATTCGCAATGGTGAAGTGGCAGAACCGGTGCGTGACGTAACTCTATCCGGTAATGCCTTCACAACCCTGGGCGACATTGAGGCGATCGGCGACGACTTCTTCTGGGACGAATCAGGCGGTTGTGGCAAAGGTGGACAAAGTGGCTTACCCGTCGGTTGCGGTGGTCCTAGTCTACGCATTCGCAACGTTGTTGTTGGTGGAGAAGCATTAGACGAAGAGTAAGGGCAGAAGCGGCTTTTAGCGTCTATTGACGAAACGTTTGCGTCTGTCTCAACGTAGCCAAGTTGGCATGAAGTGTCTCAAAAGGTAGAGGCGATCGAGCCAGATTATTACACCATTAGGCACAGCACTAAACCAGGGCAAAACGTGACCGACGATAGACGCTAATCGCTCTAGCTTGATTAAAAATAAGCAAATCGTGTTGATGCATGAGGTCTTATGTTTAACGTTCTAGAGGCTACCGTTCGCCCTCTGATGCTCAACGGTAAAGTCTTAGATGTTGCCTACGAGCTTTACCTGGCAGCACCACCAGCAAGCTACCCTGTCATCAGCCTTCAAGAGCTTTCGCGCAAAACAGGCGCTAGCTTACTGGAATGTCGCAATGCAGTCGTTGAGGCAAATCGGCACGGGCGTTTTCCCCAGTGTGCACTAGAGACTTAAATATGCTGGAGAACCAAGTGTGCCGGAGATTGTAAGTAGCGCGACCGTCTACTTTGTCAACTATCCTGCTTTTTCAGCTACCTAGCCTTCTTAATCGTTTAGCCACAGTCATTGTTTAGCTGCAGCCGTTTAGTCCTCGTCGGAAGGTGATAAGCGACCGCGACGTTTCCGGGCTTCCATAGCGCGTTCGAGTACGTCTAGCAGCCCTGGCGATTCTTCTTGCAGCTTTAGCAACAGCCGTTCCCCTTCAGTGACATCACCGGGATCTTCACCCGTTTCCATAACGGTTTTCAGACGTGGCAGTGCAATTTCATCAACTAACTCTACCAGGCTATACAAACAGCGATTGAACTGTCGCTCGGTTAGGGTAGAGTCCTCTAACGGAAATTCAATGATGGCGCGAATTTCACCGTCTGAAGGGTCATACTCCCATTGCAGCATTTTAGTTTCCCAGGAAATGCAGAGCATTGTCTGAAGGATGGCTGCTTTATGTGGATGGTTATTAACCCCAGAAAGGACTCGTGGTGCGAAGAGTTCAAAAAACTCACCGTCTTCATCAAGCTGAATCACGATGAGGAATTCGGGAATGTTTTCAGCATAAACGCCGGTGAGGATATGGCATTCATCCTCGTCAAGCTTATATTTCCAGCCTTTGTTGTCTAAATAGCGAGCAATTTGTTGCAGCGTCGCGCCCATATAAAAGTCTCGATAGAAACCTGCAAGCGTTGGTGTATTCCAGGTTAGTGATTTATAAACGGTAGAAGTGGAAAGGGGCAGCCCCACAGTTTTGTCTTCAGTCAATTATCGTCTAAAGTTCAACCCAAAACAGGAACTGTCGCCATACGCTACAATTGCTGGCGATCGCTCGCCCCTTTTATGCCCAAAGACGCTATTACCCGCGTGGTACGGTCAAGCGAACGGGTATTTGTGCCAGTCCAGCATCCACTTGCTGAAACAGATGCTCCAGCGTCGAGGTGTTATCTAGCACTAGATCAGCATAAGTCGCCTTCTTTTGAATCGACATCTGGCTGTCAATACGGGCACGAGCCTGCTGCAAACTCAGGTGATCGCGCTGCATCAACCGTTCTAGCTGCTGCGCTGGCGGACAACGCACTACCCAGGTTTCAGTCACCAGATCAGTCATGCGCGCTTCAAACAAGAGCGGAATCACCAGGACAATGGTGGGATGCGGCGGTATCTCTGTAGACAGCGTGTGCATACCTGCTACCAGACGATCGCGGACATAAGGGTGAATCCGTTGCTCTAACCACAGTCGCTCTGGTGGACTGCTAAAGATGATATCGCCCAATCGGTGTCGATCCAGCGTCTTATCAGGCAGCAACAACCCAGAACCATAGCGCTCTACCACCTCACCAAGTACAGGCGACCCTGGCGCAACAGCCTCTCTAGAGTAGATATCGGCATCTAGAACAGGCAATTGGTGAACTGTTGCCAAATAATTTGAGACAGTTGTTTTACCCATCCCAATACCCCCTGCAAGACCAATGATGCGTTGAGGGGGGTGAGCTTGATTGCTGTGAGTATTCATAAATTAGACACCTGGAAAGTCTCGAGGTGGTTTGCCAGCAAGTACTCCCTCATTGAAGGGGCGGTTACAAAAGGGTATGTGTAGTTAAAGCAGCTTGTCCAAAGTTCTAAAAGAGCAATAAGGTTGCAAGTGCTGCTGCACCTCTTTGATTCTGCCAGTTTTCTGCTCAAGGAGCTAGAATCTGACGGAATCTGCATGATCGCGCCCTGATTTAAGCAGATGCAATCAGTGATTGCTCTGTTAGTGATTACTGACGATATGGACTGAGCTAAGCGATCGTATGACAGTTTTCAAGTAGGCTTTTAATGGTACATAGCACCCTTCTATCGATCGCTCTTACTGCATCAGTCAGTTTTGCTTCTCTAAAGCACTCGGCAACTAACAAGACTGCCCCTTACAATAACGTTTAGAACAGTCACCCCCGAAATCAACTCACTACACATCCAGTTCAGCGGAGTTTATGCCATGTTGCTCAAATCTACTACTCGTCACATCCATATCTTTACGGCTGTGGTTGAGAATAACGAGCTAGTCCCCAATGACAATGTTTTGACACTTGACATTGACCCAGACAACGAATTCAACTGGAGTGAAGAAGCAGTACAGAAGGTTTATCGCAAGTTTGACGAGTTAGTCGAATCCTACGGCGGGGCTGACCTGACAGACTACAACCTGCGTCGTATTGGTTCTGATCTGGAGCATTTTGTGCGAGCGCTCCTGCAAAAAGGCGATATTTCTTATAACCTCAACAGCCGCGTGCTCAACTACAGCATGGGTCAGCCCCGTGTAGCACCGAGTGAAGGCTAATGACGCTTGTTAAGCGATCGCTGAATGGTAATGCAATTTTACGCACCTATCTCTGTTAGAGAGCAGCCTTGAAGCGCATCTTTCATTCTGCTTACTCTGCGCTTCTTCCCTTCGCAACATCACCTCTTTTTCACTCACAAACGTTTAACAGTAGGCACATTTGCTTTAGATTTTTTAATAAAAATTCTCATCAAATCAGTCTACCGTAACAAGTGGGTGGCTACTGGCGAGGTTCATCGCGCTCACCGATCGCGCATCAGTTACCATCCAGTCAACGTAAGCTTTAGAAGATTTAGCATGAGCAGTAATTTAGCAACCAAGCTGCGTGAGGGGACGAAAAAGTCTCACTCAATGGCTGAAAACGTCGGTTTTGTAAAATGCTTTTTAAAGGGAGTTGTTGAGAAGAACTCCTACCGCAAGCTGGTTTCAAATCTCTACTTTGTCTATTCCGCTATGGAAGAAGAGATGGAGCGGCATCAACAGCATCCGTTGCTTGCCAAAATTTACTTCCCAGAGCTAAACCGTAAAGCAGCCTTAGAGCAAGACTTGCATTACTACTACGGTCCTAACTGGCGAGATCAAGTAGCCCCTTCTTCGGCTGCTGAAGCTTATATTCAGCGCATTCGTGAAATCTCTAACACTGCTCCCGAACTGCTGATTGCTCACTCCTATACTCGTTACCTAGGCGACCTATCGGGTGGGCAGATTTTGAAAGGCATTGCCGAACGCGGTATGAACCTTTCAGATGGCAACGGTACCGCTTTTTATGAGTTCAAGGGCATTCCTGACGAAAAGCAGTTTAAAGCAACCTATCGGCAGGCAATGAATGATTTGCCGATCGATGATGCTACTGCCGATCGGATTGTGGATGAAGCTAATGCCGCTTTTGGCATGAACATGAAGCTGTTCCAAGAACTAGAAGGCAACCTGATTAAGGCGATCGGAGCAATGCTGTTCAACACCCTTACTCGTCGCCGCAGTCGTGGCAGCACCGAGCTAGCAACGGCAGACTAAGCAGTACCTTTGTCAGATCTCAATCATTTCACTGCATTACCTTTAGAATCCTGGGGGCTTGGTGGTTAAAACGCTATCAAGCCTTCAGGATTCGTAGTTTGAAGACAGAAGGCTAAAGGCTAAAAGCTAAAGACTAAGAAGTCTTAGTTAGAATCAACTCAAACCTCTCTAGCAACACTACTCAAAACCTAAAACTTCTCCCTCTGCTTCCCTATCTCTCCCGCTTCCTCCTTACTCCTCATTCCTCACCTCCCTCAAATGGCAGCAAAAATCCCCGTCACGATCATCACAGGCTTTCTCGGCAGCGGCAAAACAACGCTGATTCGGCATCTGCTGCAAAATAATCAGGGCAGACGTATTGCCGTACTGGTTAACGAGTTTGGCGAATTGGGGATCGATGGTGACTTACTGCGATCGTGCCAAGTCTGTGATGAAGAAACCCCTGCTGATGAAACGGCTTCACAGACAACTATTACATCTCGCCCACCCGACATCGTGGAATTAACCAATGGTTGTCTCTGCTGTACCGTGCAGGAAGAATTTCTGCCCGTCATGTTAGAGCTACTTAAGCGCAGAGATAGTCTAGACTGCATTCTCATTGAAACTTCTGGGCTTGCACTGCCCAAGCCGTTGATCAAAGCGTTTCGCTGGCACGAAATTAGCCATGCGGTAACAGTTGATGGCGTGATCACAGTAGTCGATTGCGAAGCAGTTTCAACTGGAACGATCGCTACTGACCTAAAAGCCTTAGAAGCACAGCGTCAAGCCGATCCAAGCCTTGATCACGAAACACCGATTCAAGAACTGTTTGAAGATCAGCTTGCTTGCGCCGATCTGGTGATCCTTAACAAAGCCGATTTAGTCGATACAGCAACCCAAGCCGACGTTGAACGACTCGTCCTCCAAGAACTTCCTAGAGCCGTCAAAATTGTGTCTAGCCGCCACGGTCAACTTGATCCAGACATCCTACTTGGCTTTCAAGCGGCGGTCGAAGCAAACTTAGAATCTCGCCCTAGCCACCACGATGAAGAAGAAGACCACGATCACGATGATGAGATTACTTCAGCACATCTGATCCTTGATCGCGCCTTTGACCCTGCCCTATTGAGAAAGCAACTAGAAACGCTAGTACAAGAGCAAGAAATTTACCGTATCAAAGGCTTTGTCGCTGTGCCCCAAAAACCAATGCGGCTGGTGATGCAAGGTGTAGGCAAGCGCTTTGACCAGTTTTACGATCGCCCCTGGCAGCCTGAAGAAGCAAAACAGACCCGTCTGGTCTTCATCGGTCGCGCGTTGGATGCAAGCCGCATTGAGAGTCAATTAACCGCTTTGCCAGGGTGAAGGGAGGGGATAAGGGATGAAGGATAAGCTACAGCTACTTCCGCTTGCCTAAGCCATACTCTTCACCCCATCACTCTTTCACTCACTGATTACTCACTGATAGAAAACTGTAGCTATCCGTAGAAAATTTCTGTAACTCTGGCTCTCAGCTTCTAACTACTGACCAAACCTTTAGTAGCCTTTAGCCTCCTGCCTTCTAAACCGTCTCCCCGCAGACATCAACCAGATAGCACATCGAACGAAAGCGCAAGCCGACTAACTGGTCGTAAAGAGGGTTCAGTTTGCAGAGAGGTGGAATGTGAGCCAGTTTGCGACCAAAAAGGATGATATCTCGCTCGAAGGGGCACTGACCAGGAATTACTTTGTATAAAAGACGGGCAAGCTTTGGATCGTTAATTGCAAGACGGTCAAGCCACTGGCGAACGGGTTGCAGCACATCGATGCAGAGAGTATGTGGTGCAGCTTTGGCTGAGGGCAGGGTGGAATGAAAGGCTAGTTGTGAATCAGACATCGTAAACCTCACTTGTCTGTATGTTCTCAATCTGTGTCTGCTCTTAATCGTTGATACAGCCACCTACAAGCTTTGATGTTGTAGCTGATTGATTGTTCCTCCCTATAAGATACAAATCAGGAGCTTTTTTTCCGTAAAGCTAAGAATAGAAAGGCTCATTTTCAAATAAATTTCTAGTAAATTTGGTAGAACGATCGCAGAGCTTAAGGCGCTGATTCGCCCCAAGCAAACTTTAATCTCGATAGCAACGTTAATTAGTGAAAACTATAGTTAAGCTGCGATCGACTTAACAGCACCCTATTACGTTTAGCAAAAGAGACAATTGTAGCGAGCGCTACGAAAAACTCACTGCACAAGACTTCTGGACATTACGCAGCACAAAGTTAATGCAGAAGGGATGACAGAAAAGAGTCTGTAGATTTTTTCAAGCGGCTGATTTTGTGCTGCTTAAGCACAGTTTTTGTAGAACGGCATAACACCTGAAAAGGCACTTGTTCCTAGCTACGCGTAGCAAGCAATCACAAAGCTACTTTTTTAGAAAAAACAAAAAGCGCTAAAACAATTGCACAACTTGTTGTGTGATCGTAATCACAGGAAAAAGGCGATCGCGCAGACATAGAGATTTGATAAACTCAGCGTGCGATAGTTCCGGGTGCATCAATGACAAAAGACGTTCATCTACATCATCCAGATATTGAACAGATGGTGAATCAAATTACAGCCTGTGGCAAAATTAGCCGTGCTGATCAGCAGCAGTTTATGTCCGCCTTACTTTCCCAGAAGAGTATTAACCAGACTGAGCAAGAGTTAATTAATCGGGTGTTTGAACTGCTGCGGAGGGGTCGTTTGCGAGTAGTAGATTGAGGGCGTTGGCGGCTGTAAAAGCCTTAAAATCCCAAATCAGCCGCGACCCGATGAGCGCAGGCAAAGCCAGAAAAGGCAACTGCGTTCAACCCTTGTCCTGGAAAAGTGCTGTCGCCAACACAGTACAAACCAGACACGGCTGTGCGATTGAAGGGCATACCCAACAGACCTGCCAGCTTGCGACGAGGGATCGGTCCATAAGTGCCGTTATCGCGCCCAAGAAAGCGGCGATGGGTGCGTGGTGTACCGATCTCCTGATAATCCAGATGGGTAGAGAGATGAGGAAAGATGCGCTCTAGCCGCTGGATAAGGCGATCGGCGGCAGCCTCTTTGCGGTCTTTGTAGGCAGTCGGCGACAAATGCTGCCAATCGTGAAACCAACTGGGTGTAAAAGTGTGAATGATGTGATAACCGGGAGGAGCTAAGGTTGGATCAAGCAGCGTTGGAATCGAGACAAAAATGGTGCCTTCACCCTCTTCCATGCGCTCCCAGTCTTCTAGCAAAATGTGATGGCACTCAGTCCCAGCAGGCAGTGCTTCGGCTTTAACACCCAGATGCAAGCTAAGAAAGCTTGACGACTGCTGATAGCGACGTTGCCATTTTCGTTCTGAAGTTGGCATCTGCGCCGCTGGAATCAGCTTCTCGAAGGTATCCCAGCGGGTTGCATTAGAAATGATGCGCTTTGCGGTGTAACGTTTTCCAGAAGCCAGTTCTACCCCTGTAGCACGTCCGTTTGTTTGCAAAATTTTGGTCACTCTAGCTTTGTACTGAATCTGCCCACCGCATTTTTCTAGCCCTTCGACCAGTTTCTGAGCAATCTGCCCTACGCCACCTTTGGGGTAATTAATACCGCCGTAGTGACGATCGCTAAACACCATACCCGCATTAATCATCGGTGTACGATCGGCGGGTACAACCGACCAGCAATAGCACTCCATATCAATAAACTTCAGCAACGCGGGATCACTGATATACCGTCGGGCAATGTCTCCAGCATTTTGGGGTAGATATTTGACTAGCCCCAAGCAGGCAAGCGGGTGCTGAAAAAAGACGCGCATAAGGTAACGCGGTTCTTCTAGCGACAGCAGATCCATCACGTTCAGGCAGTTGAACACGCGCCAGCATTCATCGTAAAACTGTCGAATGCCATTCTGTTCATGAGGAAACAGATCCGTTAACTCTTGCAAAAACTTCTCATAGTCTTTGTGTACTTTTAGCTCTAAGCCGTCGGGCAAATGATAATGAATTTGCACAGGATCAGGAATCGTTTCAAGACTGACGTTCACCGCTTCTAGAGCGCGAGTGAGAAGATTGGTCGTACCCTGTTGACCAAAGCCAAAAATCATCGAAGCGCCAACGTCAAACCGATAACCCTGCCGTTCAAAATAGCCTGCACTGCCGCCAGGAATCAGGTAGCTCTCCAGCACTAAGACGCTGGCTCCCTTTGCTGCTAGCTGTGTGGCAGTCACTAAGCCACCAATGCCCGAGCCAATCACGATCGCGTCAAAGTCAGTAGAAGCGGCTGGTGACAGCGGCGATTGCCCAGCAACAGGCATTGAAACGGGTTGAGAAGATGAAGGCATAGAATAGCGCAATCGACACGACGAAGACTTTCACCAGTCTACCGAAGTTGCTGCCTCTAGTAAGCCTTACGCCGCAAGAGCTAATCACCTAGGCTGTGCTCTTTAAGCATAGAGAGAAGCGTTAGGGGAAATCGATCCTAGTAATGGATCAAAAAAAAGGGGATCGGTCTACTGCTGCTGACCAATCCCCCTGCTAATCCTTCAGAGAGGAGAACACTCAGATAACCATAGCTTTGTTGAGAATCTGTGTCAACTCTAAGTCATTGCCTTACAGCATGATCGAAAAAGGGCAGTAAGCACCTGCGCGATCGCCTTGGCTTACCGTTTACAAGTGAGCCTAGAAGTGCAAACTGAGTTGTAGTAAGAGAGTATGATGAGTCAAACTTGTGACCGATCGCCGCTGGACTATTCTTTCTCAGATTTTTCTAATCTATGACTCTTCAACTGCGTGTCTATGTGCCGCCACATCCCCTTATCCAGCATTGGTTGGCTGTAGCCCGTGATGTGTCAACCCCTTCAACGCTTTTTCGCAGTGCCATGACTGAGTTAGGTCGCTGGTTGACCTATGAAGCCATTCGCGACTGGCTGCCGATTCAAGAAACTACGATCAATACACCGCTGGCTCCCTGTCCAGCGACCTTTATTGATCCAACAGTGCCCGTTGTCGTGATGCCAATTCTGAGGGCTGGACTGGCGCTGTTGGATGGTGCCCAAGCACTGCTGCCGTTGGCGTCGATTTACCATATTGGGTTTGTCAGAAATGAAGAAACTCTGGAGCCAAGCTGCTACCTTAACAAGCTGCCAAAGAACTTTGCCCCCCAGACACGGGTTTTAATTACAGAACCGATGCTAGCAACGGGAGGAACAAGCATTGCAGCGATGGCAGAGTTAATCCAGCGAGGAGTTGATCCAGCACTGGTACGCATTATCTCTGTCGTTGTGGCTCCAACTGCGTTACAAAAGCTTAGTGCAGCGTATCCCAGCCTCACTATTTACGCGGCTGGCATTGATGAAGGTTTAAATGAGAGTGGCTTTATCGTGCCGGGGCTAGGTGATGCTGGCGATCGCACCTTTGGCACGTGATGATGTTAATCTAAGGCACTTGCTTGGCTAGGTGTTTAGCCTGTTCACAGTGCTAGCCGTTAGCGGCACTAGCAGTTAAGCTAGGGGTAACAAGGCAAGAGTTAAATTTGGCGATGCAAGTGGGATTTTGAGCAGCGATGAGTCAGCGAGACAATTTTTCGGGCGGCTTTTTACTCGGTGCTATGTTTGGGGGCATCGTGGGCGGTGCGTTGGGTGCTGTAGTTGCCTCTAGGGTACTTAACCCCCAGTCTGAGGAACCGCTGTTAAGTAGCAGTCAGGCTGATCCTCAGGACAGTAGGGCAAAGCGGCGATCGCTGAAGGCAGCCGACGAACAGGCAGAAATGGAAGTTGCCCGCCGCAGCCTGGAAGATAAAATTGCCCAATTAAATGATGCGATCGACGATGTGCGTCAACAACTGGGTGGGGTGAATGGCTCTACCGAAGCGCGATCGACTGCTAGAGAACTGTAGCTACTACCTGGAAATAGCGCGTCTGGTATGAGGTGATAAACTTACCTGGATCGATCGCTGCTGATATTCGTTAAATTAAGTCCAGATGCCAACATCTTTGCTGTAAAAGGAAACATACCTCTATGCTTGACAACCCCATCTTTCTATTGTTTCAAGTAATTCAGAACTGTCTTGGCTTCTACCTGGCTCTACTATTTATCCGGATTCTATTGAGCTGGTTTCCCAACATTAACTGGTTTGATCCACCGTTTTCTATTCTGAGTCAACTCACTGACCCATACCTGAATATTTTCCGCTCCATCATTCCGCCTTTGGGTGGTCTTGACTTCTCAGCAATTCTGGCATTGCTGCTTCTACAAGTAGTTCAATCCACTGTTCTGCCGCTGATCGCTCAATTACTCGTTGGCTCACAAGTAGGGTATTAGGATATTCCTTGTAGTTGCTTGCTCAAGCGCTTCTAGCATTTGTTCTAGCACCTGAATATGCTGAGTCAAACACATCAAAGCCTGCTTACGTTTTCTTGAATGCGGAGCAGGCTTTTCCAGTCTTAGCGACGAACTGTTCCCGTGAAGCCAGCCGCCTTAAACTGCTCTAGCTTTAGTGGTGTTGGTTGACTTGACGGCACTGAAATTCTCAAATCAAAGGTGCCAATACCAGGCGGCACTTCGTCGATCGCTCCCAAACGAGTACGATTTTGCATCACAGAATCGTTGTTTGCATCGTAGATACGCCCAAAAATGTCAGCGTTGACTACAGGTTTGCCAGATTTATTTTCGGTTTTTCCCGTCACGATGAAGCAGTTGGGGAAGATGCTGGCAACACCACTGTTCTCCTGCTTATCGGACAGTTCAGCAGGGCACTCATGGTAAGAGAGGTCAAACAGCCTAATTTGGGTAAGTGCTAGGGCGGGCGGCGTGCTCAAAGTGGTGAGCAACCACAAAAGACCTGTAGCAAAAACAGTGGCAAACGCGCGAAATGTCATAGGGTATGGGTCAACAGCTAGACACGGTGGATGGACGACTTCGTTACATCACGCAGAAGCCCTGTCTCAGCTTATCTTGAATCGAACCCCAATAGCCTGGAGGACGCTTTTTGAAACGTTTGTCATAATAGAGAATTCATGTTCGGCGATCGCTGATAGACATGACTCAATCGAAGCTTGAAGCTGCTCTCAACGCAGCGTTTAACCAATGTGCAGACGTTTTGCAGCCTCTAAGCGATCGCCAAAAGCAGATCTTGCTTCAAGTAGTACTGGCGGCAATGCAGTTTGAGCAAGAGGGGCAGCAACCGGATTGCGATCGCAGCGCCGTTGCGGGTGAGACAAATAGTACAAGCAATCCACTAGAGCAACTTACGTCTGATGAAAAGCAAGCCTTTCTGTCGTTCCTTAAACAGCAGGAAAGCCAAAACCAACCCTGGAAAATTACTTTACTGAATGATTGGCTTGAGGGCAGAAGCTCTGGAGGCGTTCAGTTTATCCGTGAACGTTACGGCATTCAGTGGTTAGAGCAGATTACCCCGGCACAAGTAGCAACCTACCTGGAATCAAACAGCAGTGACGGACTCAAACTAAAGCTGGGCGATCGCATTGAAGTCACCAATGGCTTGTGGGAATGGGTGCAAGAAAGCGGACCCTGTAGCCGAGAATGGTTTCCCTGTACAGTAGTCAGCATCCGAGACGCAACTGAAAGTAATGATGCTGGCTCACCCCTAAGGGACAGTAGTGTTAACGCATTAGGCAATAGTGAGACAAGTTGCATTCTTCGCTTTGGGGATGGCACCGAATACGAAATGCAAGGAATCTATGACTGGAATCGCCCTAATTGGCGTTGGCTAGACGGTTAATGGCTGCTGGGTCTGCGTTTAAACGTTCGTACGATCGGTTAAGATTTCGTAGCCGTGCTCCGTAACCAGCACTGTATGTTCAAACTGGGCGGAGAGGGTGTTATCGACCGTGACGGCAGTCCAGCGATCAGCAAGGGTACGAGTAAAGCGTGATCCGGCATTAAGAATTGGTTCGATCGCTAGAGTCATGCCTGCCCGCAATTTGACGTTTGGCATACTGTGGGTACGAAAATTGAACACCGACGGTTCTTCGTGCAGGTTGCGCCCCACGCCATGCCCTGTAAAGTCTTCGACAATTGTGAACCCGTTTGCCTTCACGTGATCTTCGATCGCGCCTGCCAAATCCAGCAAATGAGCACCCGCTTTTACCTGCTCAATGCCTTTATATAGCGCTTCTTCCGCCACACGAATCAGACGTGCCGCGTCGGGCGTAACAGTACTAACGGCGATTGTGATGCAGGAATCGCCGTGAAACCCCTGAAAGTAAGCACCAGTGTCTACCTTCAACACATCACCAGAGCGGATTACTTTTTTACGACTAGGGATGCCATGCACCACTTCGTTGTTGATAGATGAGCAAATGGAAGCAGGAAAGCCGTGATAGCCCTTGAAGCTAGGAGTAGCATCCATTTCACGGATGCGTTTTTCGGCATGGGCATCTAGATCGGCTGTAGTCATACCAGGCTCAACCAGCGCTGCAATTTCCTTCAACACGGTTGCCACAATCCGGGAAGCCTGCCGCATGATCTCAATTTCGCGGGGAGATTTTAGCTCAATGCCGCGACGCTGTTTAGGCGGTGAAGACAGAGCAGGTTTGTTACGCAGTTGGCTAAAAATATTCATGCGATCGCAACCAAAATTAAAGGCGTTACCAACAAAAGTCGCAGTTGACAAAAGACCCAAACCAGACAATTCAAGCCGTAGCCCAACGGTAAGACATTGTTCAAATTAACTCATACAGGTGTGTTGATTACCTGATCTTGAACGCTTACCTTTACTAACAGTAACTCAAATTACTGCATCCTAGGATGGCTGACCCGCTTGCCTCGTTCATAGGTCAGTAACGGTCGATCGTCTCTATAAACAAGATTACTTACGTTTATAGAGACGATTCTAAGCCTGGTTGAATCTTCTTTCCGTAAAGCTCACTTTTGGGAAGAAGCTGTACTGCCGGGTCCAGCAGTAACGACAACAACGCGATCGGGGTGGAGCAGCGCCTGAATCGTCTGGTTCACTTGTGCCAGGTTAACAGCATCGATCTTAGCGGTATAGTCGCGAATTTCGTTGATGCCCAGACCATAGACAAAATCCATCAGGATTTCGCTAGAGAGGCTCTCGGGATCTGCCAGTGCCACTGGATAGCTGCTGGTGAGCGATCGTTTGGCGGCTGCGACTTCAGCTTCGGTCACGCCGTTGTCGCGGAGCTGCTTCAAAAGGCTGAGAGTGCTGGCGATCGCTTTGTCTGTATCTTCTGGAGCCGTTTGCATACTAATCATGAAGGGCCCAGAGGTGATGCCTGCTTGAAAGACGCTGTAGATGCCATAGGTAAGACCCTGGCGATCGCGAATTTCGGTGCCTAGACGACTCGACAGTGTATCGCCACCGATAATCTGGTTCATGACCTGTGCACTGTAGTATTGGGGATCATTGCGATCAATCCCGTTGTAACCAATGTAGGTAATCGCTTGTGTCTTACCAGGCAAGACTGGATTGACCCGCGTGATGGCTTTTGGCAGTGGCACCTGTGGAAACTCGATGGTCGTCGCTTGAGTCGGGTCTTGCCAAGCACCTAGCTCCTGGTTAAGTAGGGCACGCACTTGGCTGGAGTCAAAATCGCCGACCAAGGCAATCACTGTGTTATCAGGGTGATAGCGCTGTTGGTAGAACTGCATTACGGTAGCGTGAGTCACTTGCTTCAGGCTAGCTTCCGTCGGGAAGGAGTGAAAGGGGTGATTTTCGGGGTAAATCGTTTGCTGAAAAATACGCCGTGCCAGACGAGCAGGGGTATCCAACTCCAGTTTGAGACTGGTGAGCGCCCGTTGACGGCTCAATGCCAATTCGTCCTCTGGAAAGCTGGCGTTTTGCAGCACATCGCTCAACACTTGTAACAGCGTTGGCAGGTCGGCTGATAGAGCATTACCGCTGATCGATACGCCTTCGCGATTCGCACTAAAACCCAAACTAGCTCCCCGATTTTCGAGCGTTTTGGCGATCGCCAGCGCATCCTTTGTTTTCGTACCATTCATCAGGTTGGCTGCCGTCAAGCTTGCCAAACCAGCGGTCTCTGCCTTGTCAAACGCACTACCCGCTTTAACATAGCCGCTGAGAGTAACCGTTGGCGTGCTGCGATCGGTCAGCAGCAGCACGTTCAGCCCATTCGCGAGGGTGAGCTTTTCAGGCAATGTCTGCGCCACTTGCTGATCACTGGCAGTCGGCTTCGGCAAATATTTAGCAAGTTCTGCCGGATCAACTGGGGCACCGGGGCTAAAGTTTTCCATCGTCTGCGCAGGATTGCTGGCGCTAGTGCCTGGTTTACCATCCAACTGTGTGGGTTCAAAAAAGCCAACAGTACGGTTTGCTGGCGTGAGGTAAGTGGTTGCAACCCGTTGCACATCCGCAGGCGTAACAGTAGCAATCGCAGCTTGCAGGCGATCGCTAAATTGGTAGTCGCCCGTACTGGTCTGATCGTCACCTAGCTGCTGTGCCTGACTGGTAATGTCACGATTCCGCAGGGCGATCGACGCTCGTAACTGTGTTTTTGCTCGTTCTAATTCTTCTTGACTAATGGGCTGAGCGCGCAGATCAGCCAACGTTTTTTGGAGAGCGGTATCAATCTGCGTTAGCTCCTTGCCTGGAGCCGCAGTGATGGAGAGTTCGTACCAGCCCGCACCAATCAAATTTGCTGCATAGCCGCTTGCATCACTTGCCAATCCAGACTCAACCAATGACTGATAGAGCCGCGAACTCCGTCCCCCAGTCAAAACATAGTCCATTACCTGCAACGCCGGGACATCAGGATGCTGAACATTGGGCAGGGGATAAACCTCGTTCAGCAATGCCGCACTGCCCGATTCTTTCAGAACGATTGGAGCCTTCTTAGTAGAGTTAGGCAATACCTTTGGCTGTGGTGACTCCAGATCAGGCAACACGCCCGTACCCTTAGGCACGGCACCAAACGTTTCTTTCACCGCTGCGAGAGTGTCATCAGTCTGAAAATTACCAACCACGACTAACGTTGCGTTGTCAGGTCTATAGAACTTACGGTAGTAAGCACGCACTTGCTCTACAGTAAACGCCTGTACGTCTGCCTTGGTACCGCCAACAGGCAAGCCATAGGGACTTTTTGGAAAGGCAGCCTTCATTACCGATCGTCCCAGACGATAGCCAGGATTGTTCTCATACCCTTGCAGTTCCGAAATCACCACTCGCTTTTCGCTGGTAAGCTGTTGCTCATCAATGAGAGCATTCTGCATCCGGTCTGCTTCCAGTACCAGCAGAGCCTTTAGCTTGTCTTGCTCAACGGTGCCAAAGTAGGCAGTCTGGTCGTAGCTAGTGAAGGCATTTGACTCGCTGCCCAATGCGCTGAAAAAGCGCCCAAACTGAATGGGACGCGCCTTCGTTCCCTTAAACATTAAATGCTCTAATTGATGAGCAATACCGCTGATCCCGGGGGTTTCGTTGCGTGACCCAACGCGGTACCAAACTTGTACTGTCACCACAGGAGCCGTCTTTACTTCTTTAGTCAAAACGGTCAGCCCATTGTCTAGCACCGTTTTACGGACGGTCGCAGTTAGCGCCTCTGAAGGTACGGCAGATGGCTGCGGTTTTGGTAGGGGACTATTTTGAGGGCTTGTTTGAGCAATGACGGCGCTGGGGATCGCCGTTTGACCAACCGCAGGCAGTTTAGACCACAAGACGACACCCAGACAAAGAGCAAACAGCAGGCTAGGAAGACCGTAGCGACGCAGTAGTGTAGAAAGCATAAATATACGGACAAAGCTCTGAAAAACTGATCTCAGCAAGCCAATCAAGGAAACTAACTTATATTCCCTCAACACTTGCCTCTGCTCTAATCTAATCCATTCGTAGAGCAGCGCAGTGGCGAATTTACGAGGCAGCCCAGAGCAACGGTTTAGGGGTTAGTGATCCGATCAACCTTAGCTTTGAGCAAACGATCCAGCACCTACAGCTTTTTTCACCACTGTTGGAGCGTGTTCAAGCTGGCAATACGGGCGGCTGTAGCTCAACGGCAGTTCCAGTGAATATTGTGCTAGCCGATCGGCATCGCTAAGGATATGTTCAGTAGGTCCATCAAAAACTACCTCACCTTGACTAAGGACAACGGTGCGATCGCACAGTTCCAGCGCTAGATCCAGGTCATGAGTTGCAATTAATTGTGTGAAGGGCAGGCTATCGAGCAGGTGAATCAGTTCACGACGACAGCGGGGATCAAGCTGGGCAGAGGGTTCATCTAACACAAGCACCTGAGGCTGCATAGCAAGAACACCCGCGATCGCCACCCGTTTCTTTTCACCACCCGACAAATTATTGGCATTCCGCGAACCATATTGCTGCGGGTCTAAGCTCACTGCTCTCATTGCTGCCACTGCCCGATGCTCCAGTTCATGCCCTTTGATGCCTTGATTCAACGGACCAAATGTGACATCTTCCCAAACCGTAGGCATAAACAACTGATCGTCTGGGTTTTGAAATACCAAGCCGACAAAGTTGCGAATTGCCTTCAAATTTTTCGGTGTCATCATTAGCTCACCAACCGCGATCGCGCCCGTTTGGGGCAGCAGCAGCCCGTTGAAATGTAGCAACAGCGTCGATTTACCAGAGCCGTTTGCACCGACGATCGCGACCCGTTCAGTCGCCTTAATCGAAAGGTTGATCCCTTTAAGTGCCTGTGTTTCATCAGGGTAGGCGTAGCTCAAAGCACGGATTTCTATAGGGTTATGGTGCATACGAGCCGCAAGTTAAACAACGTTGAAGAGGTAAATGCCCTGCCCCAGCAGGGTCAAGCTCACAGTGAGCGTTAACGCAAGGTAATCGTGCTGACCAACACCTGTAGCGTCTGGCGCAGGTGGTAAGCCCTCATAACCACGTGATAGCATCGCTTGATGCACCCGCTCGCCTCGGTCAAGCGTACGGATAAACAATGAGCCAAACATATTGCCAATGACCAATCGCTGCCAGCGATCGCTCCCCATCAAGTTACGGGAAAGCGCCGCTCGCTGCATCGACTGAAACTCGCTAACCAACACTGCTACATAGCGATACATGGATGCCATGATTGCGACCAGTAGAGGCGGTAGCCGCAACTCAGTCAATGCCTGAAGTAGTGCTGGTACTGAGGTTGTCAGAACTAAAACATTTGCTATTAAAAGCGATAGCAATGCCTTGAACGCCACGCTGCCCAAAACTAGAAGCCCTTCAGTCGTAATTTGCAGCCAACCCCATTGCCACAACACGTTACCACCGCCACGAAACAGCGTACCAAGCAGCACAACGCTAATAAAAACTGACTCAACTGCAACCCGCTGCACCAAGATAGAAAGGGTGACACGGCTGCATAAAATAATCACCCCAACACCAAGGGCATAGGCGAACCAAGTCCACCAGCGTCCATTTGGTGTAAGGGCGATCGCAAATAGCAGTAGCAACGTACATACCACGCGAGTCTTGGGCGCTAATCGGTGCCACAGCGATACTCGCTGACTATCAATGTCAAGACGAAAAGCACCAATGTGCAGGAGCATTCATGCTTCCTTCTGGTGAAATAGCACCAATACGAGTTCAATAAGCTATATCAGCAGTCAGGCAAGCTAAAAATCACTCTTCTGACAGAGAATCGTCAGAGGGTGTCCCTGACTTCCGCACAAGCAACTTGCCCGCCCCCCAAGCCAAACCAAACGTGACCAGTGTACCAACCAGTCCGGCTAGCGGTGTAGCAATCTGTTCGGGCACTCCCCTTACAGCGTATTCATCAAAAACAGCATGGAACGGCAGCTTCTGGGCTGGCTGCTCCTCAAGTGCCTTATCGCTAAACTTAAGATCTTCTGAAACTCGATCCAGACCATCTGGGTCTGAGCTTGCAAAGGGCGATAAAACGATCGCGATTAGCAGTGCAATACCCAGACCAGAAAGCACAAACGCGCGGTTCCGCTGCTGGTAACGACGGTTGCTCATAGTGAAACCTTTTAAAAATGTGAGCTTCTCAGCAAATATCTAACGTAAGCTTCTGACAAAAATGAGTTAGCGCGGTAAAAGTGACTTCGATGCTAGTGAATGCGCTTTACGCGGTGCATCGTAAAGTAAGTCAGGGCGCGATCGCCAGATAAAACTAATAGTTGTTACAGAAATAATTGCCTCACCGACACCAATCAGAATGTGCCAGGATAGCATCGCTGTCAGAGCTACAGCAAGAGGTACCGTACCAGACAAAGCCAGTTGAATTGCTGTAGCAACTGCAGCAACGATGACACTGAGCCAGGCAGCAATTGCTACACCAATCAGTGTTCCACGCAGAGAGTTGCGTCCTAAGGCAAAGCGAACGGCTCGATACAGGTAGTAGCCCCCAAAGGTGCCAATCAAGCCCATGTTAAAAACATTGGCACCCAGAACGGTTAAACCACCATCCTGGAAAAGAATACTCTGGACGATAAATACGACTGTCATCACGAGCGATCCCGCCCACGGTCCTAGCAAAGCACCTGCCAATGTACCGCCAAGCAAATGACCTGACGTTCCACCTGGGATCGGAAAATTAATCATCTGTGCCGCAAAAATAAAGGCTGCACAAACGCCCATTAAAGGAACTGTTCGATCCTTGTATTCGGATTCCACTCGCTTTAGCGCTACTGCAATCAGAGCGACTGCCACAACCCAGGTAGCTAAGCTAACTGGCAAACTGAGAAACCCATCTGGAATATGTAGTGCCAGATGAGACGGCAGTGCCCATCGCCATAGAGGGGAGGACAGTAGGTGCAAGAAAACAACTCCGACTGTAATCAAAACAAAGTCCTCATTGAGATACAAGTAGATACAGAACAGAAAAGCTGGAATAGTAGAGAAACGAGTGACCTAACGACTACCCAGATGGCGCAATCTGCCCATCCTGGACTAGCCCCAACACTTTCCAACAAACAGAGCTGAAAATTCAATCCTCCACGGGGGCATACTGAGAGAGGGTACTAGCTAGATTTGACTGCTTTTTGCTTAGGGAGAACATCTTGCTTACGCAGTTACGAATCTAAAAAAGATCCTGAAAGACCTTTCCCTATGGCGAAAGCCTCCCCCTGTTAAGTTCAAGCAGCATTTTAGTTATTTCATCAGTGTCTCTAGACCGAAGTGGCTAGCATGGTCTATGATTGTAGACTGTGAGTTTTCACTTAACCTATGCATGCCCAAGAGATTATCCGCTCCATCGAAGCGGAGCAAATGAAGTCGGATCTGCCAGTCCTTTATATCGGTGACACTGTTAAAGTTGGTGTCATCATTCAAGAGGGCGGTAAAGAGCGGACACAGCCTTACGAGGGTGTCATCATCGCCCGTCGGGGTGCTGGTCTCAATCAAAACATCACGGTTCGCAAAACGTTTCAGGGTGTTGGTGTAGAGCGGGTTTTTCTAATCCATTCGCCTCGTATTGAAAGTATTAAGGTGCTACGACGTGCTAAGGTGCGCCGCGCTAAACTATACTTCCTACGTGATCGCATTGGTAAGGCAACTCGTCTTAAGCAGCGCTTTGATCGTCCACTTCAGTGAGTCGTTAGCGTGCCCGGTTACTAATTGCTGGCAACCATGCCTTTAGCTACTAGTAACCGACAAACTAACAGTCAAACTGATAGACTGATGATGCTAATGCTGAAGCACTGGCGCTCTTAGTTCAGTTGGTAGAACGCAGGTCTCCAAAACCTGATGTCGGGGGTTCAAGTCCTCCAGGGCGCGCTTGGTGAACGGCGATCGTGAGTAAGGTTTGATACTGGTCTAGCGATCGCCTTTTGCTGTTTTACCAGAGGCTGTAAAAAGTCATTTATTTTAATGGACTGGACAAGCAGCACGAAGCGTTAAACGACAGCGATGGGATACATTGGTAGTACGGTCGCCAACTTCTAAGATGGTTTCCACCATGGAGACAGGAAAGAAGTGATCTAGTTTAACGCTGCACTGAAAGGGAGATGAGGAACTGTGGCAAAAAAAGAAGCTACCGAGGTGCAAGAGGCAAAGCCTGGCTTTAATGCTTCAGCCTTCTTGCAAGAGACAAAGGATGAGCTTGATAAGGTTGTCTGGCCTAGTCGTCAGCAGCTTATTAGTGAATCGATCGCTGTAGTTTTGATGGTGATCCTTTCCGCAACCCTCATTTACCTGGTTGATAATTTCTTCGCTTGGGGAGCCCAGCAGGTGTTCGGATGACTTTTGCATCAGACGACTTTCAACAAAATTCGGCACCAGAGGAACAGTCAGAAGAAACATCGGCTAAAAACGGTCGCTGGTATGCTGTGCAGGTTGCCTCTGGTTGCGAAAAGCGTGTCAAGGCAAATTTGGAACAACGCATTGAAACACTGGATGTTGTCAATCGCATCTTCCAGATCGAGATTCCTCAGACTCCTGCTATCAGGCTTCGCAAAGATGGCAGTCGGCAGAGTACAGAAGAAAAAGTATTTCCTGGCTACGTGCTCGTCAATATGCTGATGGATGATGACACCTGGCAGGTTATTAAAAATACACCTAACGTCATCAACTTTGTGGGGGCGGAGCAAAAGCGCCGTTATGGTCGCGGTCGCGGTCATGTTAAGCCACTGCCGTTGGGCAATGCTGAAGTCGAGCGCATCTTTAAGCAAGCTCAAGAGCAAGAGCCTATTGTCAAAATTGACATGGCTCCTGGAGACAAAATTTTGGTGCTGTCGGGTCCCTTTAAAGACTTTGAAGGCGAGGTGATTGAGGTCAGCCCAGAGCGCAGTAAGCTTAAAGCGCTGTTGTCTATTTTTGGGCGTGATACACCAGTGGAGTTAGAGTTCAATCAGGTTCAGAAAGAGAGTTAGTAGAGTCAATGGCAAAGAAAGTTGCTGCGGTCATTAAGTTGGCAATCACCGCTGGGAAAGCAAACCCGGCTCCTCCTATTGGTCCCGCGCTCGGTCAGCACGGGGTCAACATTATGATGTTCTGCAAGGAATACAATGCGCGAACTGCTGACCAAGCAGGCATGGTGGTTCCTGTCGAAATTTCGGTTTATGAAGATCGCAGTTTCACCTTTATTCTCAAGACGCCGCCTGCATCTAAGCTCATTGCAAAAGCAGCAGGCATTGAGCGAGGCTCAGGCGAAGCAAATCGTAAGAAGGTGGGTTCAATCACCCGCTCTCAGCTTCAAGAAATCGCTCAAGCCAAACTACCTGACCTGAATGCAAATGACATTGAGGCAGCAATGCGAATTGTTGAGGGAACGGCGCGCAATATGGGCGTGACAGTTAAGGATTAGCTTAAGGGCTCAGTTTGCACGTTGTCTAAGTGTCTTTAGACAAGAGATTGCAGTTTTTGTAAACCGTTAGCGGGGGAGAGGCAATGCTTCGTTAGCACCCCAAGAGGAAACTATGGTCAAAATATCTCGTAGACTGCAAGAATTAAACAAAAAGGTTGAGGATCGTGCGTACGAACCGCTTGAAGCCTTAAACCTGCTGAAAGAAACAGCGACCGCTAAATTTCCAGAATCCGCAGAGGCTCACATTCGCTTGGGGATTGATCCTAAGTATGCTGATCAACAGTTGCGGACGACTGTTGCACTCCCCAAAGGCACGGGGCAATCGATTCGAGTTGCTGTCATTGCTCGTGGTGAGAAAGTGACTGAGGCAACGAATGCAGGTGCAGACTTAGCTGGCTCAGAAGAACTGATTACCGAGATCCAAAAGGGCACAATCGACTTTGATTTGCTGATTGCGACACCAGACATGATGCCTCAAGTGGCAAAGCTGGGTAAGTTGCTTGGTCCACGTGGTTTAATGCCATCGCCTAAGGGTGGTACGGTTACCTTTGACTTACCGCAAGCGATCGCTGAATTTAAGGCAGGTAAACTAGAGTTTCGTGCCGATAAAACGGGCATCGTCCACGTGATGTTTGGCAAAGCAGCGTTTCCAGCCGAAGATTTGATGATTAATCTTAAGGCGTTGCAAGAAACGATCGATCGCAATCGCCCTTCTGGTGCAAAAGGTCGCTACTGGCGTACTGTCTACGTTGCTTCAACGATGGGACCGTCAATTGAAGTTGACGTAAGCCTCCTGCGAGATCTAAAGGTGGGAGACGCAGCCTAAGTTTTCCGTTAGTGACAGTTAGTTGGTAGACTAATGTTTAAGCACTTAAGCAAGCAACTGCACCTCATTACTGTTGCGATCGTAGGATTACTAGACGTTAACTAAGTACCAACAATTTCATAGCAAAGCCAGAGACAGCGGGTGCCCAGAGCTTAATTTCCTGCCGAGGTTTTCGTCTTGTATTTTCGGAGTGTCAGTGTTGCCTTGTACAGCACTGATAGCCAATTTACAGCGTAACCCCGGCTTCGAGTCCGGGGTTTTTTGATCTTACCTAGCTTTGTCTAATGAACTGAATGAGCAGTGTTTAAGTTTGACCAAACCATCCAACAAAAGGAGGTGAAGATAAATGGGTAGAACGTTAGAGGGTAAAAAGGCGCTTGTAGCTGAACTCAAAGAAACATTGAGTTCGTCTCAGTTGGCAGTTGTCATCAACTACAAGGGGCTAACGGTTGCCGAAATTACAGATTTGCGTAGACGGCTTCTGCCAAGTGGCGCAACCTGTAAAGTGGCTAAGAATACCCTCATGCGAATCGCTGTTACAGGTGATTCTGCTTGGGAGCCAATGACAACCCTGTTGTCAGAGTCATCAGCCTTTCTATTAATTAAAGATGACGTTGGCGGTGCGCTCAAAGCGTATCAGGATTTCCAGAAAGCGACCAAGAAGACAGAACTTCGTGGCGGCGTGATGGAAGGACGTGCGTTAACGGAAGCTGAGGTGAAAGCGATCGCTGACCTGCCATCTAAGGAGCAGCTTATTGCTCAAGTGGCTGGAGCAATCAATGGTGTGGCTGCCAAGTTGGCGATCGGGATCAATCAGGTACCGTCTTCGCTGGCTCGTGCTATTCAAGCGGTTGCCGACAAAGATCAAGAAGCCGCTTGAATCAGCTTTTAGTGCTTAGTTTTTAGAACTAAACCCCTCAAAACTAGCAATTTTTCTTGCCTGCCCAGTAGGCTTGATAACCGAAAACCAAAAACTTAGGAGACTACAAATGTCTGCAACCACTGATGGAATTTTAGAACAGTTGAAAACTCTGACGCTATTGGAAGCGTCAGAACTGGTTAAGCAAATTGAAGAAGCCTTCGGCGTAAGTGCGGCGGCTCCTGTAGGCGGAATGATGATGGCGGCTCCTGGCGCTGCCGCTGCTCCTGCAGAAGAAGCGGAAGAGCAAACCGAATTTAACGTCATGCTGGAAGAATTCCCGGCTGACAAGAAGATTGCGATTCTGAAAGTCGTACGAACCTTAACCGGTCTAGGACTGAAAGAAGCGAAAGATTTGGTTGAAGCAGCGCCTAAAGCCGTTAAGGAAGGGGTTTCTAAGGGTGATGCCGAAGATGCTAAAAAGCAACTAGAAGAAGCTGGCGCGAAAGTAGCAATCAAGTAAATCGATTAGCTCCACTGATAATGCCACAATAGAAATAAAAGGGGAGACGAAAACGTCTCCCCTTTTATTTTCGTACCCTTAAGCCCAGACTCATGTTATGAGGTTCAACTATATAGAGCTTTGGAGCAATTAGGATACTAGGCTTCTAACCCTATTTGCCATCTACTGTAGCTTGCTTCTCTGTAGAACTTGGCTAACCGCCGTCTCAAAAGTCAACCTACTCTTTACAAGCGCTTACAGAATGTAGAGCAGCAGAAAGAGAAAGATCCAAACAACATCAACGAAGTGCCAGTAGATTTCAGCAGCTTCAACACCAAAATGGTTCTCGCTGCTGTAATGCCCTTGTTTGAGTGATCGCCACAGCACCCCCAGCATTAGCACTAAGCCAAACGCAACGTGTAGTCCATGAAACCCAGTCAACACATAAAATGTGCTGGCAAACAAATTGGTAGTCAGCCCAAACTCCAAATGAAAATATTCATAGAGCTGACCGGCTAAAAAGACTGCTCCCATAGCAGCTGTAATCGCAAACCACTTTTGCAAGCCCTTTACGTCATTTTTCTTAATTGCAGTGTCAGCATTGTGGATCACAAAGCTGCTGGAAATAAGAATGATGGTGTTGATACCTGGCAGCAGCAGTTCTAGTTTTGGTGTGCCTTCTGGGGGCCAACTCGGCGCGACAGCGCGAAAGGTCAAATAAGCAGTAAACAGACCCAGGAAAATCATTGCTTCTGCAATCAGAAAGATGATGATGCCGAAAATCCTGTAGTCGTGATGTTCTGCGTGGGGTGCTTCAACTTCAGCATGGTGATAGTTGAGCGCAGTTTTAGCGGAATCTAAAGTTGAACCTGTCATGAGTAGAAAGTTTCCGTTAGGTGGCTCTTTGGTAATTGGCAATGACTGGCTGCAAACGATAACTCATCAAAAGTTTTAAGGGTATTAGTTTAGTCCGGTCCTAACTAGCTAAACTTCTTCGATCGCACTCAATCCACCGCTGCGGAAGGTGAAGCGAAAGCGAAACTTAATTGACTGGTACTTTTTTCATATCAATCCCTAATGGTTATTACTATCGCCACGATCATCAGGCGAAACAGCAACAGCAGGGTCAGGCGTCGCTCTCAGTGAAGAGTTGGGACCAGCAGCAAGTGCGGGATCTCTCGAATCGGAAAAGGGTACATCAACTGGAGTAGCACGATCGCCAAACCCATAATCATAAGGACCTGTTGCTAATACAGGATCAGCATCAAAGTTCTCGACGGGCGGCGGTGAACTGGTCATCCACTCCAACGTTAGACCTTTCCACGGATTATCACCGGCTTTCGGACCATACATCCAGCTCCAGATCACATTCACAATGAAGGGAATGGTTGACACTGCCAGGATATAAGCGCCGATCGAGCAAATCAAGTTAAGGAAAGCAAAACGAGGCTCATATTCCGCAATTCGACGGTTCATACCCTCCAGCCCTAGCTTATGCATGGGCAAAAACGCCAGGTTAAAGCCAACCAGATTGAGCCAAAAATGCACCTGCCCCCAAGTCTCATTCAGCATCCGTCCAGTCATTTTAGGGAACCAGTGGTAGAACCCAGCGTATAGACCAAAGACGCTGCCACCAAACAAAACATAGTGGATGTGCGCCACGATGAAATAGGTATCGTGAACGTGAATGTCGAACGGTACAGCCGCAACCATGACACCGCTGATGCCGCCAATCACGAACATTGACAAAAACCCAAGCGCGAACAGCATGGCGCTGTTTAGACGCAGCTTGCCACCCCAAATCGTTGCTAGCCAACTAAAGACCTTGATCCCCGTTGGTACAGCAATGACCATCGTCGTGATCATAAAAAACATCCGCAACCAGGGCGGGGTGCCACTGGTAAACATATGGTGCGCCCAAACAATCAGCCCCAAAAAGCAAATGGCGAGACTTGAATAGGCGATCGCTTTGTAACCAAAAATTGGTTTGCGCGCGTGGACTGGGAGGATCTCCGAGATCATGCCAAATACAGGCAAGATCATGATGTACACGGCAGGATGCGAGTAGAACCAGAACATATGCTGGTAGACGATCGGATTGCCGCCACCAGTCGGGTTAAAGAATGCCGTACCCACTAGCAAATCAAAGGCAAGCAAAATCAGCGCCCCTGCAAGGACTGGAGTCGCTAATAGAGCCAGCGTTGAGGTTGCCAGCATTGCCCAGCAAAAGAGCGGCATCTGGTTAAAACCCATCCCCGCGACACGCATCTTAAAGATCGTGGCAATGAAATTTACTGCTGCCAGAATCGATGACGTACCGAGAATCAAAACGCTAAGAATCCAAATCGCCTCACCCGCTTTATCAGTAACGAGACTTAGCGGTGGATACGAGGTCCAACCAGCACCAGGAGCGCCAACGAAAAAACTGCAAAGCAGCAGGATGCCTGCGGGCGGGATCATCCAAAAAGCAAGGGCATTCAGCTTAGGAAATGCCATATCTCGTGCCCCAATGAGCAGTGGCACTAGGTAGTTGCCAAAGCCACCCGTTGTAGCAGGCACAATCCATAGAAAGATCATCACCGTCGCGTGAACCGTGAACAGGCTGTTGTAAACCTCTCGGCTTACAAAATCCACTTCTGGCGTTGCAAGTTCTGTACGAACCGCCGTTGCTAGGGCACCGCCAATCAAATAGAAAACAAATGTTGTAACCAGGTACTGAATCCCGATCACTTTATGGTCAGTGCTAAAGCTGAAGTAAGTGCGCCAGTTATTACCGCTTGGTTCAACACCGTGAGCGGGAATATTAGCCGTCTCTTGTAGCTGTGCTTGGGTCATAAGAGCTAAGTCCATTGCGATCAGCTAATCGCGTTGCTTTTACAGGTTGCGTTACAGATGGTGTTTCTTTGTCGAAGGCGCTTTTAGAGCTAGGGTGACGGACGAATCGCGTCCTAGCTTGCAGAGTAAGCGTGCCCAGACTCTGAATGGAGCTGCTGGAGAAGATCGGAGTGAATGCCCATTCGGTCAGCATAGGGAGCCAAAAATTCAGCCGGTGCTTTGTCAGCAGGGTTAACGGCGATCGTCTGCTCCAAACCTTGAGCGCTTGCAACTTTTTGCTCGTCAATCCAGGTAGCAAAGTCAGCAGGCGATTCAGCAACCACTTTCGTTCTCATAGCACCATGATACGGACCGCAAAGTTCGGCACAAATCACTGGATACTCACCAATCCGATTGGGCGTGAACCGTAATTCAGTTGGTTGACCAGGAACGGCGTCTTGCTTCAGCCGAAACTCCGGCACCCAAAAGGCGTGCAGCACATCACTAGCAGAAATCTCAAGGAGAACCTCACGCCCAACGGGGACATGCAGTTCACCTGCGACAACACCACTATTGGGGTAAGTGAAAATCCAGGCGTACTGCAATCCATTTGCCTGGATCACAAAGGGTTTCAATGGGTCATCTTTTGTCGGCATAGAACCCACGCCAGGAGTGATAGAGGTTTCAGAGCCATCCTCTTTTTTGGTGATCCCGCCAGGCGCTCCAGCCTCAGCTTGAGTTGGTCCATCTGATCCAGCATCTGCCATAAGCATCTGGGATGCCATTGCTTGATCAGGTGGCAACGTTGCCGCGATCGCCGCCCCAGGTATAGTTGCCATTTGCTGGGTTGATTGCCCATGTGCCACCGAATGTTCCATAGGGTTCAACCCGCCAATCTGGGTATAAACCTCAAAGCTGTAGATTGCCAAGCCTAAGACAATGACAGCTGGGATAGAAGTCCAAAGAATCTCCAACGGAATGTTGCCATGAACGGGAGAACCATCCGTCTCATCACCCGGTTGACGGCGGAACTTAACCACGGCAACCAAAATAACCCCCATGACCAGCAGGAATAATCCGGTACCGATCGTCATCATTGTGTCGAACAGCCCATCAATCAAAGGAGCGGCTTCAGAGGCTTCAACTGGCATCAAACCGTGGTTTTGACCAACCCAGAGGCTAACCAGGGTAAGCAGAATGCCAGCAAGCATTGTTGTAATGGAACTTGGAATATTCACAATTCAGATTCGCCTAAAGATGTCGATCGCCAACGCAAGTCACTCAAGCTAGCCAAAATAAGCCTTACTTACCTTACAAGGTAAAGCAGTGCTTATAGAAAAGGAGTAATCGTTAAACATCCTTATGATTTTCTTCAGGATTGCTCCTCAGACCTCAGTTCTCGATCTCTAGCATAGAGCCTGGATATTGTAAGCGTCAGCTCCAAGACACAAAGAGCTTTAAAGCTAAAAGCCATTACGGCATCTTGCTTTTGCAACGCTTGATACCGCACGAAAGATGTAATCCGAAGAAATTCCAAAGGGGGAGGCTATGAGGCAACAGCATCACTAAAGTAATAGCTAGTAAAGTAGGCAGACCCGCTTTTGAGTCTAGAGTGCTAGGTTTGAAGTGAGCACTCACTCCTGTGTTGTATTTAGTTACATTTAGTTTTGTGATTTAAGGATAAGCCGATGGCTGATGCAATCTCCCATCAATCTGCTCCTGAAGCATCCCAACATCAATCGCGGATTAGCCACTTTGCGCTGGCGATGGCAGCAGAAACCTTGTTTCTTATGGCACTGGGCAGTGCAACGCGCGTGATGAATGCTGGTCTTGCGTGCCCCGACTGGCCGCTTTGCTATGGCGAATTACTGCCGCGACAGCAGATGAACTTCCAGGTTTTTCTGGAGTGGTTTCATCGTTTAACTGCATCCTCTATGGGCTTGTTTGCAATCGGGCTGTTCGGGCTTGCCTGGTGGTACCGCCGCTCCCTTCCTGGTTGGACACCCTGGGCAACTGCTCTAGCGCTGGCGCTAGTGCTCTTTCAAGGGCTTTTAGGCGGGCTGACTGTAACTGAGTTGCTCCGATTCGACATTGTGACGGCACATTTAGGTACGGCGCTGCTGTTTTTTGTGACGCTGCTGGCAATCGGCGTGGCGCTGATGCCGCACCAAGGCATGGGCACTGCTGGGAAACTGCCCTGGGTTGGTCTCATCGCGGGATTTTTGGTTTATCTCCAAAGCATCCTGGGCGCGCTAGTTGCGTCCCGTTGGGCGCTTCATCAATGCCTGAACGATTCTGGACTTTGCGTGGTGATGCACAGTCATATTGCAGGCGTAGTGCCGCCAACGCTGGCAGTTTTGACACTGGCAGTTCTGGCATGGCGAACTCCAGCCCTGCATCCCACGCTACGCAAGCTGGCAAAAGTGGCAAGCAGCTTGGTGGTGCTTCAGATTCTTTTGGGCGTAGCAACGTTTAAGCTCAGGTTGCAGGTGGAACCACTAACGGTTTCGCATCAGGCGATCGGGGCTGCCTTGCTGGGAACGTTGGTTGCCTTTACAGTACTGGCGTGGCGCGATTTGCCAACAGCGGCGATCGACGAAACGTCGTCTCCTCTGGCACCAGCGGCTACAGACGAGACCTTTCCTGGCGATCGTGCCAATGGTCAACCGGCTTGACTTCAAGCCAGTCCAACTGATTTCGGTGAAGTGGGTTTGGCAACGTACGGCTTGAGCAAGTCCTACAGGTAAGAGGCTCATCACTTTCATCATTGCGGTTCGAGTTTTTTTAGATCTGTCTTCTTTAGGAAAGGGCGAATGCAAGAAACTGTCTTAACTGGTATCCCCCGCCAACACGAAAACGTTCTACAGGTTCTTCAAAGCTATTATCAACTCACAAAACCTCGTATTATTCTGCTGCTGCTGATTACGACTGCTGGCGGTATGTGGATTGCGGCCAAGGGTGAGGTCGATCCCGTTCTCTTACTAGTCACGCTAATCAGCGGTGCTTGTGCAGCTGGGTCAGCCAATACCATCAATTGCTTCTATGATCGCGATATCGACTACATCATGGAGCGCACCCGCCATCGCCCCTTACCATCGGGTCGCATACAGCCGCGTGATGCACTGATCTTTGCAATCGCTCTTGCCACTCTCTCCTTTACGCTGTTAGCGGTCTTTGCCAATTTGTTGAGCGCCTGTCTCGCCATGTCTGGCATTGTCTTTTACGTGCTGATTTATACCCACTGGCTTAAGCGTCACAGTACGTTGAATATCGTTATTGGCGGTGCTGCCGGAGCAATTCCACCACTAGTTGGCTGGGCAGCCGTAACGGGTGACTTGAGCTGGGCAGCGTGGGTACTGTTTGCCATTATCTTCTTCTGGACACCACCACATTTTTGGGCACTAGCAGTCTTAATTCGAGAAGACTATGCCAAAGTTGGTGTGCCGATGCTGCCTGTGGTCGTAGGCAATGAGCCAACTGCTCGTCAAATCTTCTACTACACACTAATACTGCTTCCAGTAACGTTACTGCTGGTCTACCCCTTGCATGTTATGGGTGCAGTTTATTGCGGCATTGCTCTGCTCTTAGGCGGCGTTTTTGTCCAGAAAGCATGGCAGCTCATGCAAGCACCGTCAGATTTGCAAGTAGCGCGATCGGTCTTCAAATATTCCATTCTGTACCTGATGTTGCTTTGTGCTGGTATGGGTTTGGATAGTTTGCCGTTCACCCATGAGTTTGTCACTGTAGTAGCAGACAATTTACGGACGATCGCCGCGAATGTGCAGACAATGGTTGGTTCCTTAAGCGCTTAAATGTGCAGACGCTGAACTGGTAAAAAGCCCTAAAGCGCCAAAAAGCCCTGGTTTGGACCTAAGATCCCCGACTTCTTGAGGCAACATTGATGAGTTTAGTGCCCCTATTTCAGAAGTTGGGGCTCTAGAGATGTTTAATGCCCCTGTTTCAGAAGCCGGGGATCTAGATACGACTCCTTCGCTTCAACAAGTGCGATAGGATGAGTGTATTGAGATTTGTATAGCTTTGGGGCGGTGCTATGGCTCCTGCAGTGTTCATCGAAAACCTGAAAAAGCATTATGGCTCTGTAGCGGCTGTTAAGGACGTGTCGCTGCAAGTCGAACCAGGTGAGATCTTTGGTCTTTTAGGTCCGAATGGGTCTGGCAAAACAACGACGTTGCGTTGCCTTTGTACCCTGGCTGAACCCGACGCTGGCAAAGTAGAAGTTGCTGGCATCTCTGTAATTGAGCAGCCTCGCCTTGCCCGACAGCATTTGGGCTACATTGCCCAAGAAGTAGCGCTAGATAAGGTGTTGACGGGGCGAGAGTTACTTCAGCTTCAAGCGGCGCTGTATCACCTCCCACGATCGATCGCCCAAGAACGCATCGGGATCGTCCTTAAGCTACTAGATCTAGAAAGCTACGCTGATAAAAAAACGGGCACCTATTCGGGTGGGCTGAAGAAGCGTCTAGATCTAGCAGCGGGACTCTTACACCAACCGCAAGTATTGGTTTTAGATGAGCCTACTGTTGGGCTAGACATCGAAAGCCGGATTGCTGTTTGGGACTTTCTCCGAGGACTGCGAGAACAGGGCACAACTGTCTTGCTTACCAGCCACTATCTTGAAGAAGTAGATGCACTCGCTGATCGGGTTGCCATTATTGATCAGGGCATGGTCATTGCATCCGGCAAGCCCTCAGCCCTGAAGGACAACGTAGGCGGCGATCGCATCACCCTCCGCATTCGTGAGTTTTCGCCTTTGGAAGAAGCTGAAAAAGCGAAGGCGCTGCTGCAAGACCTACCATCTGTACAGGAAGTCATCATCAACAGCGCTCAGGGCAACTCGCTTAACTTAGTTGTTCATCCTCAGAGCGATGCCCTTGCTATGGTTCAACAGGCCCTCCAAACCGTCGGCTTACCCACCTTTGGCATTGCTCAAGCACGTCCCAGTCTGGATGATGTTTATCTTGCTGCAACCGGTCGCACCCTGTTAGACGCTGAAATTGCGGCGGCTGGTAGTCGAGATACTAAGGCAGAACGAAAGCAGAATATGCGGTAATTGAGACGCAGTACTTGAGATGCAATAGAGGCAAGGAAATCAACAGAGGCAACGAAATAGATGTAGCCATCAACATTGACATCGACCTTGCCCATCTAGCTTTTCGCTCCTTCACCCCTTTACAGAGCCACGGTTGAACCGTCTTACACCTATGAGCACAACTATTACGCCGTCCAAAACTAATCCCAAGCCAATCCCGGCGATACAAACCTCCTCGGCGTTAAGCGACTTTTTGCAGGAAACTGGAGCGCTGACCCGTCGCCTTTTCATCCAATTGCAACGTCGCCCCTCAACGCTTATTGCAGGGATCGTGCAGCCAATTATGTGGTTGGTACTTTTTGGTGCACTGTTTCAGAACGCACCACAGGGTTTGTTTGGCACCGATGTTAGCTACGGGCAATTTTTGGGCGCAGGTGTGATTGTCTTCACAGCCTTTGGTGGGGCGCTAAATGCTGGTTTACCCGTGATGTTTGATCGCGAGTTTGGTTTTCTCAATCGCCTGCTTGTGGCTCCACTGGCATCTAGATTCTCAATCGTGATGGCATCAGCTATTTTTATCACCATACTGAGCTTAATTCAAACGGTGGCGATCGTGACAGTCAGCGCTCTGCTAGGGGCAGGTCTACCAAACGCACCTGGATTGGGACTTGTGGGTCTGATTGTGCTCCTGCTTGTGCTAGGCGTAACCGCCCTTAGCCTGGGACTATCGTTCTCCTTACCAGGTCACATCGAACTCATTGCCGTGATTTTTGTGACCAACCTGCCGCTGCTGTTTGCTAGTACGGCACTGGTACCGCTGTCATTCATGCCAACCTGGTTACAGTGGATTGCAACGCTTAATCCCCTCAGCTATGCGATTGAGCCGATCCGGTATGTCTATTTGCACAGCGATTGGTCATTAAGTAGCGTTGTGATGCACGCTCCCTGGGGTTCTGTCACGCTAGGAGCGTCGCTCTTGCTGCTACTTAGCTTTGATGTAGTCGCGCTAGTGCTGATTCAACCAAAACTGCGTCGATCGCTCGCTTAACAGCCCCTTAAAGCTGCCAAAGCGATCGCCAAATTGATCTTGGCTTTGGATGTTAAAATCTCAAGATGGAACTATTTGCCTGGTAGGTGCAGTCTTAGCGTATAGAAAGGTTAGGAATTCTCTTAATTAAGGTGTGTTGGGTAAAGGACGCTTTATGGCTAGAACAATGAACATTTCAACCATGTATACACGCAAGCTCACCCAGATAACCCTGAGCCTTACGGCTGTGATCGGTTTAGTAGCCGGGTTAGCTCAGTCTGCGTCAGCAGAACAGGTAGATGTTGCCCAACCCCAGGATATCTTCCAGGACCAGCAAAATAACGATCCTTTTTCGGGTCGGGGGGGCAATCAGGCTGGTAGCGTTATGGATCTAGTGCATCGAGCACAGCAGGCAGGCTCTCTCAGCTACGAAGACTTTCAAAGCCAGCAGCAAGAAAATCTTGATTCGGCAACAGCTGGTTTTCGGGAAGCCCAGAAGAAGCGCTTGAGTGGTTCACAAACCCCACCTGTGGTTACTCCAAGCCCAGCGCCAACAAGCCAATCGCCTTTGTAAAAAGCTACTTGCTGTAAAGGCACGAGTTAGCGTTCAGCGTGATGAGTTGGTCAAACGTTCTTTAGCTTCTTTCCCTTTCAGCTCTTACTTTTTAGGCGTTGGCTTTAGCCCAATTGGTTTAAATTCATAGAGTACGCGATTGCCAGAACGAAGCGGCTCGACAGTCATTAGACGTACCCCGCCCTGTCGATCGCCAGATGATAAAAAGCGAACTGGCTCGGTTGCCCCTGATGCCATGAAATCGGCTTGAGCTAAAACCCTCTGAATACCATTGCGGCTAGGTTCGCGTCTCATTGCTACGACTAGCGCTTGCGTCGCGTCATATGAAAGTGCTGTACGCCAGCTAATGGCAGCATTCCGTCCCCAAAGCTGCTCTGACTGCTGCTGAAACGGGAGCCTAGCTAGATCAGCCGGTACAGCAACAACCATATCAACTGCTTCCCTCCCTGCAACTTTCAGCACCTTAGCAGTAGAGATACTGTCACCTGCTAGCACCTTTAAGCGACGACGATTAAGCTGCACAATCTGGATTGCACGATCAGAAACATTGCTATCGGGTGCCAGCATCATAACTTCAGCACCACTTGCGATCGCCATCTCAACACTATCAGCCGCATCAAAATCAGGTCGAGAGAGGTCAAACTCGTTCATGATCTCGACACCGTTGTAAAACAGCGCATTTTTGAATTCGGTTTTGAGCGATAGACTGTAGGCGCTGGCAGCATTAAAAAAAACAACCACTTTACGCTTCTTCATTTGATTGAGCATATGGCTACTCAGAGCCTTCGCCGTCAAACGATCGCTCGGCATAGTGCGAAAAATATAGCTACCCACATTTGATAGCTGTACGGCTGAACTCAGCGGTGATACCAAAACAAGCTGATTGGCTTGATAGACAGCAGCAGCAGACAGAGTTGTATCGCTGATCCCATGCCCAACTACACCCAAAATTTCTGGTTGGTCTACCAGAAGCTTTGCTAGCTGTTGAGCCGTTTCCGGCTGATTGTCATCGTTAACGATCGTCACCTTGAGACGTGTTCCACCAATGCCACCCGCTTGATTCACATCGTCTTGCGCCTTGGCAACCCCTCGCAGAATTTCGAGCGCCGACCCAAAGGTATCGCCTAGCGGCACAGCAGCTGCAATCGTATAAGACTTTTCCGTGCCAATACGGGCGTTGTTGAGATAAATCAAGGTCTCAGGATCACTACGATCGCTCCTTCGCGCTGCCTCCAAGGCTACAACTGCTTTTGTATAATTCTTGGCAGCAAGCTGCTCAACGCCTTCTTGCTTTTTAGGATTCGCTTGCCAATCACTAAGCAACTTTTCGCCTGTACTCATGCGATCGTTCAACGCCTTCTGTACTGGGTTGATCGCTAGCTCAGTGGTGGGCGGTAGCGGAGTGGGCGAGAAACCACGTACCCAAAAGACCAGAGCAAGGGCAGCGACGATTGCTCCACCCGCGATCGCCAGCACTTTCACACTCTTACGATTGGGGTCTGAGCGTAAAGTATGATGATCAGGCTGAAACTGTGTTTGCTTAGTAGGCGTTAACGTCAGTGACTTTGCCGTGTGTCTGACGGTCAAGGCATTTGCAGTGCGAACAGGCAGCATTAGACCAGTAGCAACTTGCTGGAGCGCCTGCCGAGCTTCTAAAGCAGACTGATAGCGGTGGATATAGTGGTAACAAATCATCTGATCCAGAAATGCCGCCAACGGCTCACCCACTTGCACCTGGTCACGCCAAATAATCTCAGAGGTATTAAAGTCCTGAGGCAACTGAGATGGGCGCATCCCCGTTAAGGTCTGAATCGCCACCATGCCTAAAGAATAGAGATCGCTGCTAAACTGCGGTCTACCTAAACATTGTTCACTCGCACCGTAACCCGAGGTGTAAATCGGGATGCTGAAGCTGGTTTCACCTGTTGCCTCAGCGATCGTGTTGCCAAGGGTTTTCACCGCACCAAAATCAATCAGCACAAAGTGCCCATCGCGATCGCGGCGAATCAGGTTTTCTGGCTTGATATCCCGGTGAATGACTCCTTGAGCATGGACAAACTCCAAAACACTCAGGACATCATCTAATAACGCTATCACCTGGCTCTCAGTAAAGCGAACACCCTCTGTCAACTCATCGCTTAACGGATGTCCCTCAATAAACTCTTGAACTAGGTAAAACTCCTGCTCCTCTTCAAAATAGGCAAGCAGTTGCGGAATCTGATCATGCCGACCCAAGCGCTCCAGTGTTTCTGCCTCTGTTTGAAAGAGCCGCCGCACTTGTTGAAGCACTAACGCATTAGAACTAGCAAAGGTCAGATGTTTAAGCACACAGCGCGGCTTACCAGGACGCTGAGTATCTTCGGCAATATAAGTATGACCAAAGCCTCCCGATCCCAGGACATTGATCACTCTATAGCGCGCACCGAGAAGTTCACCCAGCATTGCATCCACAGCCTGACGTAATCTTGCCCCACTTCTGGCAACAAAATTACTTTTCCTTGACTCTACCGTGATGCTGCTGATCCTGCCAGAGGGCGCACAGTCAAGTGTCAAAAGAAACCCTTAAGGAAAGAGAAGACTTGAAGAACGCTATTATCTAAAACAACGTGATCGAAGATCAACAGCTACATTGCTTTAGAAACTTATGCCAGTAAAAGTGGCGGCAACTGTAAAAACGCTTCCAGGCTAAAGGCTTTCCAGGTAACTCAACAAATCTGCCATTTCTTGTGGACTAGGCTGAAACTGGGGCATAGGGGGGGTTTGCCCGCTAATCACCTGATGGATCATACTAACCTTAGACTTCCGATTGGATATCTCTCGCAGGCTTGGTCCAACCCGACCCGCAGCCTCCGTACCATGGCAGCCAGCGCAATTCATCAAAAAAATGGCATGACCCTGTACAGAATCACCCTTGATTGCTAAAACATCCTGCATATAAGGCGAAGACGCACGAAACTGATAAACCCCTAGAACAGCTAAGAAGGCTGCAAAACAGAGGGCTAACAGCATGAGAGCAATCCGCTGAATCAACCTTTCGTTAGTAGGAAGCTGATTATCCAAAAGTTTTCAAGCCGCACAAAAGAGTGTTGTCGAATCAAGATAGCAATCCGTCGACTTCTCTATTTTAAAGCTTCTTCAGATAACTTTGCAATTCTCTCAGACTCTAAAAGTGCAAGCAACAAACGTAGCGCTTTCATCTTTAGTCCAAAGCTGTTAAGACTGCACCTTCTGTCCCCCAAAACCTATCTGTCTTTGCTGCGCTTTGGTCATGAACCTAGTACGATGAGAAGAGAATATGCAACTTACGTAAAAATTACTGATTCAAAAGGAGCTGTAACTTGGTAGAGCCACTTCTTTCAGGTATTGTGCTTGGGCTAATCCCCATCACCCTTGCCGGACTATTCGTCGCTGCCTATCTTCAATATAAGCGTGGCAACCAACTCGGTCTTTAGCCTGCTAAAGCGTTCTCTTCAAGTACCGAAGCCCAGTTATATACTGGGCTTTTTCGATCGCCAAACTTTTTCTGTGCTGCATGGGTTAGTGAAAAAACACTTCTTCGCCTTTAAGACTTGTAGAGGATAGGTCAAGCTTTATCGTGCTTGTAATGCACACAATAACTCCGAAGGCTTCCCTCATAGAGAGTGCCGCAACGTTATTCAAAAGCCGCTCGATCGCTTCAGACGCTACTTGGCGACCAGGGTGACCTACACAGCAAGCCTTTTGCCTAAAGAAGCTCGAAGCCATCAAACAAGCTCACATTCCACTCCGTAATGCTCCAGCAAACTGCAAGTATCGTGATCAACAAGATTGGTATCACTTAATTCGAGGTTGTAAAAATCAACCCAGGGATCATCAAAATATGGTCCTGCGTGCCAAGTGCCGACTTCTAACTTGATAAAGCAATTACCAGGAATGCGGAACGCCACAACATCCTCCAAGCGAGGAAGTGCTGCTTGACTTGGCGGCGCAACTGCCAGCAACCATTCCTTACCTTCTAAAGACCCTAAGCACTGTGTACAGAGCTGATGCCGCGTGATCTGATGAAACTTCCGCCCGCGTTGATGTAGTCGCATGATGTAGAAGTGAGGAATTCCATTTTGCAGTTGTAACTGTGCATCCTTCAAGCCAAAAGGTCTATGGTCACTCGAAGCGATGATCACCTGACCAAAAGGGTGAAAAGACTCTGAAGTAATCAACTGGGCACGAATTGTTTGCAGCAGTTTAGCTTCCATCATTGAACGCAGTGATCTTGGAGTTAATTGTAAGGTGCGAAAAGAAGCAAGTCAGTTATCTCCAGCAGAACGTTGATATCTGACCCCACAGCCAAGCTGTACCGAAAGCTTCAAGTAGAAGCACTCTAATGCCAACGCAAAGTGCTTTGTATCCAACAAGGTTAGCTATTTTGTACCAAACAGTCGATCGCCAGCATCACCTAACCCAGGCACAATATACCCATGCTCGTCCAGCTTTTCATCAATTGCAGCTGTAAAAATTGGTACATCTGGATGCTGCTCATGAAAATTATGAATACCTTCAGGTGCCGCTAACAAGCACACTAACTTTAGCGATCGTGGATTAGTCTGCTTCAATCGTTGAACAGCCGCAGCTGCCGAGTTACCCGTAGCTACCATAGGGTCAACTACTAACATATCGCGCTCTTCAATGTCATGTGGCACCTTAAAGTAATATTCCACTGGCACCAAAGTTGTCGGCTCTCGATACAAACCAATATGCCCTACTCTTGCAGACGGCATTAGCTGTAGCATGCCATCCAAAATGCCCTGACCGGCACGCATAATAGAGACAATAACAAGCTTTTTATCAGGAGCCAAAACTGGGGCAGACATCTCGCAAATTGGCGTTTTAATTAATTCCTGTTTGAGCGGCAAATCGCGTGTTACTTCATAAGCTAGCAACATACTAACCTCGGTCATGAGCGATCGAAACTTAGCAGTACTAGTCTCTACACGCCGCATAAGTGTAAGTTTATGTTGAATTAAGGGATGATCGATAACTGTGACGCTATGTGCCATAGATAGAACTCTTTATAGATGCAACAGTAATACATAGCATCGTTTAGTTAGTAGCCCTCCAACTATAGCGGTCCTATCTGGATGATGAGCAAGAATTCCACTAGAAGCCTTGCTCACTAAGCCTCTCAATCTCACAACTGATTTAGGACTGCTATAGAAACATTTGCTGTACCCAAAGTACATTAAGGTAGGTATTTCTGTACTACGTCCCAACCTGTCAATGAAACCCAGCATAACCCTATAAAAAGTACAGCATTAGTACTGACATGCAGCCACCGTGCCCAAGGCTTCAAGAGCTTTATCTGTACAGCGCTCCAAGCAGAAAGAAAAACTAAACTTACTACAATTAACCCTGCTAGCAAGTGCCATGAATGACCTAAACTGCCGAAATGACCTAATGTACCGACAATACCAATCCCTAAAAGAAGCAGCACTAATACAACAAGTACCCCACCCGTCAAAAAGTGTAAGGTACGAAGCCAATAAGAATAAATCTTCTGCTGACGCTGAACAGCTATGCTCACACCTGATGCTGCCAACAAAAAATAAGCAGCAATCGTAAAACCCATCGACCATGCTGCAATCTTCCACAACCAAAGAAAAGATGGTAAAGGCATACTTCAAACTCCAGCTAGCCTTAATGGTTTGCCCCGTATCTATTAAGCAAAATTACATAGCCGAGCAACGAACAGTATAGCTTTTCCAGGTTTTAGCTGTGGAAGAGTAATACTGTCTCAGGCTCTGTGAATATAGTTGATTTTTTTTAACCACGTAATCGTACTGCAACTGCAAACAAATCTTAGGTGAAGGCAATCGAAATTAAAATGAGTGTGAACGTTCCGAAGGTTTTCAACCCTAACCTTGGGTGGAGAACAGAGATGAGCAGAGCGTCGTCGAAAGCAGCACCAACACTTGAAAAACTCGTTGCGTTGCCAACGGTAGCTTGCGGAACGAATACTCCAGAAACAGGTTTTGCACCCTTTCATTCTGTTATTTTGTAGAACTGATAGAGTCAGCCCCTTATCCAGGGCTATTTCACTTTAAATAGAGACATTAGTGTGCCTAGTCCAAAGCCTCATAGCTTCTGTGCTTAAGCCATGTTAGCAAAACCATGGTCACGATAAAGATTGAGCGCGTAATTTCGCGCTAGAGCCCAGCTCTGTACCAACGGGGGGTGCAGATGCGAGAAGCATCTTTGCCTTGAGTCACATAATGCACTTTGTTCTCCACCGCCCAGAGCCCTGAATCTGGTCGGCAAATGACTGGGCTGTCTCGGTAAAGGGACAATGTAATACCAAATTGAAAAAAGAGAGTGACAGATGAGACACTAACTTCTAGCGTGTTGAGGAAGTGGCAATAGCAGGCATCACTCGGATTAAAATTCGAGAAACGATAGCAGAGCTAGAAGCATTGCTCCAACAGTACTCGAACCCCCACCTGAAAGAGCGGTTGCAAGTGTTGTACTTGCTGCAATTACCGAATGCGATGAGCGTCAGTGCGATTGCGAAAGTTACTAGACGGCATCAGGGCAGTGTGCAGCGATGGTTGAGCCAGTATTGCGACAACAGGTTGACGGGATTGCTAGAAACACGACAGAGTTCCGGGCGATCGATTGTCATTCTAACCTAGGGGCAGTGACTCGCTTGAAACGGCACTTGGATGACCCGAAAGGCGGTTTTGACAGCTACATGCAAGTGCAGCAATAGTTATCTAAGACCTTGAACATTGAAGCGAAATATGCAACGGTGCATCACCTCGTGCGCTATCGCTTGGGTGCAAAGCTCAAAGCCGCCCGTCCAGTTCATGCGAAGCAGGACCTGAAAGCCCTAGAGGCGTTTCAGCAAATCTTAGTGAGGACCTGCTCCTGCTCAAGCAGTATGCTGCGCTCACAAAACCCGAGTATTAACCTAAAGCGATTTTCGTCTTGAGGAAAGTCGCTTTGGGTTGAAGACAATCGTTAGGCGCTTAATTACTAGTTTGGAAGTCAAACCACTATGCAGTTGGCAATGGCAGTTCAAAGCCTTTTGGATCTACGGTCCGGTAGATCCAACGACTGGAGAGCAGTTCTTTTTGCAGTTTACGCCTGTTGGTAGCGACTGCTGCCAGCTTTTTCTCAATCAGTTCTCTCAAGCCTATCCTGGTACGCTCAATGTTCTGCAAGGCGATAATGGGGCGTTTCACAAAGCCAAAACCCTCCTGGTTCCCGATAGTACATCTGATACTTATTGTTTCAACCACCTTACTGTCCTGAATTGAACCCGTACGCCTTTGGCGGGGCGAAGCCCTATGAACGCTTGTGGCAGCACTTGAAGAGAGACCCGCGCGCGCTGGGGATTGTTCAAGAATTTGACCTAACTCCAAACCTAAGTAGACAAACTCATTGCTGCGTTGGCACCCAAAACGATTGCTTCTGTCACTAGCTTCCGCTTTATTGTAGAAGCCCTATCTGTCGCAGAGATTTTTTGATTTGGTATAACCTGAGTTAGGGTTAAGCCGAAGGCTAAAACTTCTACTATGACTAGCCTGAGCCTGGCAACCAGCCAGTCGTTTTTCTCAATAAGACCTGCTACTGAAAGTATTTGTAACTATGGATCTCATTGACAGGACCTGACCAAGAGCATGGTAGCAAGTCACGGAAAGCTAGGGCTTCTGGCGATTCCTTATCCCGAACTGATGTTAAGAACAGTCTCCATTGCCTCACACAATGTGTTGCAGTAGCGTAACTGTTTGCGAATATGACTTTTCAACCATGCTCAGCATTTCTCAATGCGATTGAGATCAGGCGAATAAGGGGGCAGATAGACGACTTAAGCACCTGTGGCTGCAATCAGTTAAGCAATACGTCCACCATGATGTAAAAGTAGCATTATTATCTACAATCACCCACTCTTCAGGCTGGAGTACCGGGATAAAGCAGGTTTCTAACCAAATCGCAAAAACAGTGCGGTTGCAAGCACCTTCAATAGTAAAGGGAGCAATGAGTTGACCGTCTCGATACTCTGCAATCATGTTGACTCGTCCTTGACGGCGACGTAACTTCTGCCCGAGAAAGCCCCTGCTGGCAACCAGCTGTACCCATAGTCATCTCGCTCATCCATGACGGACTCATCAACGTACACTAGATGCGCTGCTTTTAAGTCTCCTAACTGTTGAAAGCATTGGGCGCGTTTGGCTGCATCCCGTTCAAGATACCCGTAAGTCTTTTTTTTGCGCCAAGCCTAGCTTCGCTAGGGCGCGTGAAATCGTGCGGTCGCTGATTGTGCCTTGCCACAATTGCGCCATCTCGCCCTGGGTCTTATCCCTGTGCTCTTTAACGAACACCCGAAACTGCTCCCAATCTTTAATTTTCTGCCGTTTGCTTACTTGAGGTCTTGGCTGTGCTTGCCCATCATCCGTCTCCGCCTTGTGTTAAAGTCACAGGCTGATCGTGTTGCGTCTAATAGAATAACTCACTGGCTTCGCTTTTCTTAAGACCATCGAGTTCAATCGCTTACATAACTTTCTGACTGAAATCGTAACTGGACAATTTTGCCGTAGTCATAGAAGAAGAGCACTACTACTGCTTATAGTTCAACGTGAGTTCGAGTTAAGCTGGAAGCAACAAATTGTGGTCTGAATGTTCAATTTGAGAAATATTCTTTAACCGGCTAATAATGGTCTCGATAATCGAACGCTTACGCAGCATCAGACGGTCATTGAGCAGCAGAAATCGTTGTTTCATCTTGTATTTGAGCTTCGTGATGAGTTGAACCCTGCGGTTTGCAGCAATTATGTGGCAAGCTTTTGTGAGACATAGCCTTTGTCTGCAAACACTTTGCCAAACAACTGTTGCAGCAACTCAGGTAATGCATTCGGTCATCGGTATTACCGGAAGTCAGCATGATGTTGAGCAGTTCTCCTTGGGGTAGTCATGCATAGTAATGATCAAGTTCTCAAGGATGCATTGTAGTGATGCACAAAATCCCAAATTGCCCCAATGTGGTTGCTCAACTTTCTGAAATAGGGCAAGGTTTTGCATACTAAGCGCCCTACTCGTTGTCGCAATGTTTTGTAAACCGCTCAATATTATAGCTCGTGTATCCTGTTTCCTTGCCCACAGCGCGATATCGTTGGCTCGGGATCACTTGCATATAGGCTTGCCAAAAATTGGTATGGCATAGGGTATATATTGGTGATAAATGCGCGGCAACGACTGTCATAGCACTTCAGCACTATGCTGGCTGTAGTCACTGCTGTAGACACAGACAACCTCTCGAGTCTGTTGGTCTAAAGCAAATTAAAGCCACTGTTTGTTCTATTTATGTCTAACGAAAGACTACATCTCACCACATTGCAGTATCAACTTGCCAACTTTTTTGGAGTAACGTTAACTGCCTGTAGCAAAGCATAATATTTTTTATCACAGACAGCTGCAACCACCGTTCTAACACCCCAGTGACACGCGTAATGGCTGCTAGCAGCAACCGTTCTTTCAGTAGTTTCTCAATCAAGTTTCGTATTGCTTGATCAATGAGTTGACGGCTAGGATACTCGACAAACTGCCGCTTACAGCCCTAACACCGAAACCGTTGCTTGCCATAATAAGTGCGTTCATATTTGACAGTTTGCGCTAAGGTAAGCTGGCGGCGCTGCATAAGTTCTAGTACATAACAGATGACCTGTCTAGCTTACAGATTTATTGTTACTATACGGCACTACCTTCCTCTGTCATTAACCGCCAAATGCAACTTGAACCAAAGAAGCAATCAACTGAGGTTTTGTAACGTGCTGCAAGGTTGTCAAACACTTTGTATTGAGCGATGCAACGGTTGTGACAGATGCGCAGCGAGGTTAAACCCATAAAACTGATGCCGCTGCACTTGCCAAAGCATGAACGTAGATAGATGCACATCGATACTAACGTGTCGGGAACCCATTCGATGAATTGCGGGTAGCTAACGAATACGGGAAATGCATTTTTCCACTCAGTCTGCAACTTTTCTTAGTAGTAAGTTTTGAAATTGCGGCAGCACCACTGATGGAATTCAATCAAGACCGTCATGATTTCGCTCAATCTCAGACTTCGAGGTCGATTACGAAGATGCAACCCAAAGTCCAAAAGCTGCTGTTTCGAGCATAGTCTAAAGCTTTTACGGAAATTATCGATGGAGCAGAACAGGTCTTCTAGACTAAGCACAAGGGCAGGCTTGGCATGGGATTTTAGCATTTTCAGCCTATCGGATTTGCCCTTTTCTTATCCTAATTCTTATCCCTAACTTAGATTAGTTTAAGCCCTAACTGAACTGGCAACAGCTATAATACCAACGCACACGATCACTGTGAAGCTGTTTACATCTGTTCTCTCAAGACTGGCTGAACAAACTTTTCAGTGCCTCTAGGTCTATATCTGATAAGCGCTACAGAGGCGGTTGTAAGCTACGTTCCTACAACTGCCTCAATAGCGGCGAGAAGGATTTAAGCAGGAGGTTACTCAACAGAACGGTGGAATAGCCGCATTGGACTACCCCACCATTTGCCTAAGAATCAACCTGGCACCGAGCTATTTTTGCAGGGAGCTAC